>NZ_DATCMV010000038.1:0-42447 GCF_036563125.1 Microbulbifer sp. | reverse complement strand
GCGGGAACTGGAGGCCACCCTGCTGGCGCACGGCGACCTGGGCCGGTTGAAGATCGGCGCCACCCTCACCATCGGCAACTATCTGGCGGCGGGAATCATGGCCCGTTATATGGAAGAGCAACCGGGAGCGCGGGTGGAGCTGGAAGTGGCCAACACCTCGGCCATAGCCCAGGGAGTACTGAACTTTGAGCTGGATCTGGGGCTAATCGAGGGTGAGCTCAACCATCCCGATCTGGAGATGATTCCCTGGCGGGACGATGAACTGGTGGTGTTCTGTGCGCCGGATCACCCGCTGGCCAGACGCGCCCGCCTGGGCGACGAAGACCTTAAGGCTGCCACCTGGATCTTGCGGGAAACCGGTTCGGGCACCCGCCAGACCTTCGAGCGCGCCATGGCGGGGCTGCTGCCGGAACTGAACATCCGCCTTGAGCTCCAGCACACCGAGGCGATCAAACGCGCGGTGGAAGCTGGCCTCGGTATCAGCTGCCTGTCGCGAGTTTCACTGACCGATGCCTTCAAACGCGGCGCGCTGGTGGAGCTGCCGGCGCCACAGCGGGATTTCCACCGCGAGTTCTACTTTGCCCTGCACCGACAGAAGTACCGCAGTGCCGGGATCGAGCGCTGGCTGCAACTCTGTCGAGCGCTCACATAAAAGTCCGGACGTGTCGCGAGACGGATAATCCGCGGTACACGGAGTTTTTACCAGCCAATAAAAAAGCGAGCCGAGGCTCGCTTTTTTACGATTCACTGCTGTACCGACGCGAATTATTCCTCGGTTTTTTCCGCGAGGATGGTAGCCGGTGCCGTTCTGGATTCCGGGTGTGTCCAGGCGGGCAGCATATTCTTGGCGATTGTCTGGCTGGCGATATAGGGATACTTTGCCTTCAGCGCTTCCATATCGTCCGCATAGTTATCGCTGATTACCACTTCGAAAGTGCCATTGGAAAAACCGGCAACGGCCTGATCGATAAGAGGGATCACCAGGCCAGCACGGGGCTCTTCATCTTCGCGCGGCTTGATTACGGCGGTGATGTTACCGATATAAACCACTTCATTGGCCGGAACATCAATTTCGTATTCAAAAGGCAAGTCGGCCATTGCATTCAACAGCAGCGGGATCTGGCGCATGAAGCGCGCGACCTTCAACTTGGCCTTACCTGGCTCCACCTCCATGCTGATGAAATATTCTTTACCGCCGGCATCCAGGTCTGCAATCAGGGTCGGCTTGGTAAAGGAGTAATCTTTTTCATTCTGATTGATAAATACGGCGAGCAAATCGGGCTGATGGTTGGGCTTGTTGTCGTTACGAATGGACAACTTGCCAACCAGAATACTTTTCTGTGAGGTATCAATTGCCGTGGTTTTTTCGTTGAGCGGCATTTTGCTGACGTTCGCACACCCAGCAAAAACAGTTACCAGCAACAACAAAGAAATACGGGAAAAAATTTTCATTATTTAGTCCTTTATTTGATTATTTTTTTATCCGCAACACGTTTTCAAACGTGCGATCTCGCAGTCGTTTGCGATATCCCAAAAGGAAAAGAGCTGAGGGGTCCCACACATCGCGCACTGACTAAGTGCGGAACCCTTCTATCGACCATTAGAGCTGACAATTAGTTGATGGCGATCAACTGGGCTTTCGCCTCGTCACTGAGCTGATGAATGGAAGCAATGGTCATGGTTTCCAGCCCGGTAGAGGCGGTAACCGGGTTGAGAGTAACATTAGCGTTTTCCGGCAATTTCCACATGGCACCGGTGGCAGGGTCGACAATCAGCATACCGATGATGCCACCCAACAGAATATTGCCAATGTACCAGCCGTCCATGCCTGCGCGCAGCTGGAAGCTTTGCTCTTGAAAGCCGGCCATCTGGAATTTAACAACGTAGCTTGCGGAAGAGAAATAACCGTCCGATGCAGACAGGGTAACGGTACTCGGCGTTACACCGCTGTGCACGTCGTATCCCGCCTCGTTGACCACCACGAAGTTGGCACCGGAGGGATTGCTATTGATGACAACGGGATAATTGCTGTCACTCAGAATGCTGGCGCAACCGGAAATTAAACCCAGCCCCGCAAACGCGGCCCCTAAAGTCAGTTTTTTTAACATATCTAAACCTTGGTTTTATTTTTTTACTTCCCCTGACAGACTTAATATCCGCCAGGGCGGCCAAGGTTAGCATAAAGTTTTGTGACGCACTTCGACTTTTATGAGCCACGCAATATTTTTCTGCGGGTTATTCCAAACGCTTCGAAACGCCCTCCCGACGCGCCTCAAGCCGGCGAATAAACTCCTGCATTATCAGGCGATACAGCTCCTTGCCGAGGTACTTGTCTTCGACACTGCTGTCGATGGACGGGTTGTCGTTCACCTCGATCACGTAGCCCTTGCCCCCGGATTCTTTCACGTCCACACCGTAAAGGCCGCGACCGATCGGCTTGGTGGCCTTGATCGCCGCCTGCAGTACCGCCTTTGGCACTTCGAAGGTGGGCAGTGTATCGAAGCCGCCACTGATGCTCTTTTTGTTGGTGTGGCTGTAGATCTGCCAGTGGTTCTTGACCATGTAGTAACGGCAAGCGTACAGCGGCTTGTTGTCGAGTATGCCAATGCGCCAGTCGAACTCGGTGTACAGGAACTCCTGTGCCAACAGCAGACTGGACTCCGCAAACAGCTCGTCGAGCTTGCTGAGTTCCGCTTCGGAGTTCACCTTCACCATCCCCTTGGAGAAGGCACCGTCGGGGATTTTCACCACCATCGGCAGGCCCAGCTCCGCCGCTGCCCGACGCACTCCCTCTTCGTCACCGCGGCGCAGGATACGGGTACGCGGCGCCGGCACCTTGTTGTTCTCGAACAGGTCGGCGAGGTAGATCTTGTTGGTACAGCGCATGATGCTGGTGGGATCGTCCAGCACCACCAACCCTTCCGCCTCGGCCTTCTTGGCGAAGCGATAGGTGTGGTGGTCGATGGCGGTGGTCTCGCGGATAAACAGCGCGTCGAATTCCGACAGGCGCATGTAATCCCCGGGGCCGATCAGCTCCACGGAAAGCCCGAGCTCGCGCCCGGCACTGACGAATTTCTTGATCGCGGGGCCATCTGATGGCGGCAGTTTTTCTTCCGGGTTCACCAGGATCGCCAGGTCGTAGCGGGTGTTGCCCGGCTTCTTGAGCTGGCGCCAGACCTTGTTGCTGAAGTTGTCCAGCGCCTCGGCAAATTCGGTTTCTTCGGTCTCATTCAGCTCCTTGTGGGAACAGACTTTCAACTCGACGATCTCCCACTGGCGATCCGCGCGCAGGTGGATCTCCAGCACCGGGCAGGCAAAGCGGTCGAACAACGCCCGCGCCAGCGGCTGCAGGGACGGCTCGCTGCAGCGGCCGAAGTAGGACTTCACCACCCATTCGGCACCGGGCGCCGGCGGCTTCAGTTTTGCCAGCGACGGCATCGCCTGCGCCAGCTGCAGCTTGTACAGCTGCGGTTGGCTCAGGTCATTCAGGGTGCGCACACTCGGCAGCACGTTGTGACTGCGCGCCTCCGCCAGCAGCGAACAGTAGTAGCCTTCGCTGCGGTAGTCGTAGCTGCCACACAGGTTGATCACCCGCACCCGCTGCTGGCGCGCCGGCAGCGCGAGGTAATCGGTAAACGTAATCACCCGCTCACTGGGGTAGTAGGGAGCCCAGTCTTCGGGCTTATCGATCACAATCAGGACTTGGGACATGAAACCGGAAAGTACCTCAACAGAATGGAGGTGAAGAGAAACGGGGCCAGGATAAGGTCCGGGCAATTTGTCGAAAGATAGAAGAGTTTGGTCCCAGCGCCTACTGATTTTTTCGCGCCAGGCGGATTTTTTTTGAGCAGGCGGGGCTATCTTTTTCTGAGCCATTTGCTAACTTTCCTGCGCCGCGCTGTTGCGGTGTCCGCCCGGTAGTCTGCCTGCCCATGTCCGCTCCAATACCCGCTCATTCCGACACCCAGCCGTTCCGTATACGCCCCGCAGAAGAGCGGGATATCAACGCCTTGTCAGAGCTGGAACAGGCCAGTTTCAGTGGCGATCGCCTCAGCCTGCGCCGTTTTCGCCACTGGGTAAAGGCAGGCAACCGTGTGTTTCTGGTGGCCGAGCAGGACCAAACCCTGCTGGGTTATGTACTGGTACTGTTGCGCCGCGGCACCCGCCTCGCGCGACTCTACTCCCTCGCCGTCGGCCCCGCCGGGCGGGGCAAAGGGATCGGCAAGGCGCTGCTCACCGCGGCTGAAGATGCCAGTAGCCGCAGCGGGCGCCTGTACATGCGCCTGGAAGTGGCGGAGCAAAACAGCGCCGCTATCGCCCTGTACAAACAGCTGGGTTACCGAACCTTCGGTAGCTACGACAACTATTACGAAGATTCCGGCAACGCCCTGCGTATGCAGAAGCGCATCCGCTACCGCCCGGAAAACCTGCACACGGTCGCGGTGCCCTGGTACGGCCAGCGCACCGAATTCACCTGCGGTCCCGCCGCGGCGATGATGGCCATGGCCGGACTCGACCCGAGTTACGCCCCCAATGCCAGCGACGAACTCGCGCTGTGGCGCGAAGCCACCACCATCTTCATGACCTCCGGCCACGGCGGCTGCCACCCCATAGGCCTGGCGCTGGCAATGCAGAAACGCGGGTTCAACTGTGAGGTCTACCTGAACCAGAGCAGTACCCTGTTTATCGACAGCGTGCGCAATCCGAAGAAAAAAGCGGTGATCGAACAGGTGGATGCGGACTTCCGCCGTGAAGCCGCAGACAGCGGCCTGCACCTCGTCGACCAGGACTTCACCCAGGGGCAGTGCCAGCACTGGCTGGAACAGGGTGCGCTGGTATTACTGCTGATCAGCACCTATCGGCTGGACGGAAAAAAAGTGCCGCACTGGGTGACGCTGACGGGAATGGATACCGAGTGCTTTTACGTACACGACCCGGATGTGGACGACGAGGACAATCCGCTGGACAGCCAGTATCTGCCGATCGCGCGGGAAGAGATTTCGCTAATGTCGAGCTTTGGCAAAGAAAAATTGCGCACGGCTGTAGTAGTTAAGAAGAAACACTAACGAAGGAAAAAATTACACGCGACGGCAAAGTGGAGGGAATGAGGTTTCAGGAGCGTCGCAAACAGGGACGTTTGCGACGCAGCCTACTGGATATGTTGAAGGGGGGCGCCGAGCCCGGCCCTGAATATCCATCACTCGTGCTTTGCCGCCACTGCGGGCAATACAAAGCACCTAAAGTTGCTGGCAGTCGTCACTTAGTACCGGAATAAAGATCCCCAAAGAAATCCCCGGCATTCCAACTCGGCTTCTGCTCCGCATCCGCCACTTCCTTCGCAATGGCAAAATTCACATCCGCAAACTGCTTGGCGGCGACGTAGCTAATCTGAGTATCCGCTTCATCGCTCGGGCGGTGGTAGCGAGTCTTGAGGAAGCCCTCCTGCGCCTCGGTACCGCTGATTTTCGGATCGACCGCCTCGCGACCGGTGATCAGGTAGATCGACGGCACCCCCTGGCGCACGAAGCTGTAGTGGTCGCTGCGCACGAAAATCACCTGCTCCGGCATCGGGTCCGGGCTCAGTTTCAGGCCGGTACTCGCCGCGGCATTGGCCGCGGTTTTACCCAGGCTCGAATGCTCCGCACCAAACGCAATCACGTCCTGAAACGGATACAGCAGCATCGGCATATCCAGGTTGATATTCGCCACCATCGCCGCCGGCGCTACCGGCGGGTGCTGGGCGAAGTAGTCGGAGCCCAGCAGCCCCTCCTCTTCCGCCGTTACTGCCACGAACAGCAGGGAGCGGCGCGGGGCCCGGCCCGCTTCGGCGAACAGCCGCGCGACTTCCAGCATGACCGCGATGCCCGCGGCATTATCCTGCGCGCCGTTGTTAATTTTGTCGTGAGCGCTCTCGCCCTCTTTGCCCTGCGCTTCCTCACTCACCCCGATGTGATCCAGGTGTGCGGAGAACACCACGAACTCGTGTTTCAGTTTCGGGTCGCTGCCGGGCAACAGGCCCACCACGTTGGGACTCTGGATCTGCTTGTGGGTCGACTGGCTTGCCAGGCTCGCGCGGGCGGGCAGTGCGAAGCCTTTCGGGGTCTCGCCCTTTTCCATCTCGGTAAAAATTGCCTCGAGTTCCCTGGGTGCTCCGGCGAATAGTTTTTTCGCTGCAGGCATATCCAGCACCATACTCGGATGCATGCTGGCGACCGCGCTGCCGGGCATGCCGTCGGCATTTAGCCAGTCGAACGTGGGCTCGGCCAGATACTGGGCGGAGCGCGCGAAGGGGCGACGGGCTTCCCGCGCCGGCGTGTTCAGAGTGATGCTGCCGGCAGCGCCGTGGGCAGCGGCGATCTTGCGCTTGGTGCGCGCGGACGAGTAGTGGGCACCCACTTCGTTCGGCAGCTGCGGCGGGCGGCCATCCAGCATCACCGCGATCTTGCCGTTGAGGTCGAGTCCGGCGTAGTCGTCGAGACCGAACTCCGGTGCCTCAATGCCGTAACCCACAAACACCAACTCACCGGTTACCGCGGTGTTCTCCGCCGTCGTGGGCGGCCCGGCCATAAAGTCCTCCCCCAGTTTCAGGCTGATGTCGCCATCGCGACCGTGCAGTACCAACGTCGCGCGGTCACCGGCCCAGCTCGCCTCGCGGAACGGCACCGCCTGGAAATAATCGTCACCGGTGACGGACTCGAGCCCGAGGGCCTTGAAGCGCGCCGCAACATAGTCCGCCGCCTTCTGGTAGCCAGCACTGCCAGTCTGGCGCCCGGCGAGGGCATCGGCCGACAGGAACTCCACGTCCTTGCGCACTCGGACGCTATCGGCGCCGGGCAGGGATTGGTTCGTTGGCGGCAGTGAAGTCGCGGAAGCCGGTTGCAGAGACTGGGACTTAAGGTCGCCGTTGCAGCCGGCGAGCAGCGCGCTGGCCATCACCAGGCCTGCGGTGAGTGCGGTTATTTTCATGCTGGACTCTGAGAGTAAATAACGGGTCGACTGGATAACTGGCGCAGCTTAACACGTGCTGAGGGGTTCACGGTCGCGGGGCGCGGCCGGTGGAAGCGGCGGCGCGATCAGTGCCGCACGGGAGCGCCGGCGAAGCTGCTGGCGACGGCGCGCTCGGCCAGCTCGTGGGCGCGATCGGCGCAGAAGTCACCGTGAGCACCGAGCAGATGGTAGAACGGCAGGTCCAGCAGTCGCTGGAAATCCACCGCCAGCCAACGCTGGTTGTTCTCGTGCTCGGGGGTAGCGCGTCGGCACCAGGCCGGTACCACCTGCATTCCCTGGTGAACCCCGCTCAGCCGCAACATCCACTTGCCGGCCCAGCTGCATCCGGTCCAACCGCTCCAGTACTGCAGCGAGTCGCAGGTGAGCAGCAGGCCACCGGCCTGGGGTATCAGCAGTGCCGCTTCCGGCACCTGGCTGTGGCTGAATTCGAACACCCGCCCTCCGCTCACCGGGCCGCAGCCGCTGTCGCTTAGCAACTGGTCGGCGGGGGGCAATGGGTAGTGATCGGAGTGGGCCTGGCGCCAGAAAAAGGCGTTGAAACGGTCACGGTAGTAGAGGTCGTCGCAGCCGTGGTAGAAGCCGAGGCGCACCACCTGGCGCACCTGCCCCAGATCGCACAACCGCTCTTCGGTGACCGGGCAGAGTCGCACCGGATTCACCAACAGCAGGTCATCCCCGCTGCGCACAATCCCCATATTGCGATTGACCACGATGCCCGGCGCAATCCGCGCCGTTCCACGCACCACGAAAAAATCCGGCAGTAACTGGCGGATGCGACCGTGGGGCAGCGGTGCGGGATAGTCGATGTGCATGGCCGGCAGGGAGCTCCTTCGCGGCACTCCCTGCCGTCACTGCGATTGGTGTCGCTTCAGTTTAGTCTCGGCCGCGCGCGCTCAGCTGTACTGCAGGCGGTTACTGATCCCGTTTAGGATCTGCATGGCGTGGCTACTATCGCCCTCGCTGACGAGGAGGTGCTCGTGATGGTGGGCGGACACCACATTGGCCTGAATCCCCGCGTCGGCCAGCTCGCGCACCACACTGGCGATGAGTCCCGGGACCTGCAGGCAGGAGGAAAAATGCAGGGTGATCTGGCGGAAGTCGCCGAGTGTGGCCAGGTGTTCCCGCGCGGCGATCTGCCGCGGCAGCAGAGCGCACAAGCCTTCGCGCTCGCGGAATATACACAGGCAGTCACCGAGGAACTCCCGCAGCTGTTCCTCGTTCAACTGGCACATCACCAGGTGTTCCCGATTGAGGATCGGACTCAGGCGCTGCAGTAGCTGATCAATCTTTACCTGTGCGTTCATCGGCGGCCTCCGGGTTGGGCTGGGGTCAGTTGGAGTGGCGTTTTTTGGGCTTGCGGTGTTGCTTGTCGGCCGGTTTGGCCGCGCGGTCTTTCACCCGCGCCTTGGCGCTGGGTTTGCGCTGTTGCGGCAACTGGCCTGTGGGCTTTTCTTTGCCGGCATCATCTGCGGGACCGAAGTCCTCACCGGTGAACTCTTCGCCTTCAAATTCCGGTTCGTCTTCCGCGGGGGTGGTATCCACCAGCTCTTGCTCCCGCACCGCTTCCATCTCCCAGCGGTCGAGGGCGACATCGATATCTTTCTCGATGTCCATCCGCGGGAAGTCGGGACAGGGGGCGTCTTTTTCCGGGTTGTGCCAACCCGACAGCGGTGCGACGAATACGACCAGGGATTTCTGCAGGTAGTTGGTGCCTATGCTGGCTTCGGTCCAGGTGGTCTGCCACGCGTATTTGCCCTTTACCGCGTAGTCACTCTCATAGGATTTCAGGGTGAGGAAATAAGGGTAGATGCGACCGCCGCGGCACACGATGCGCCTTTCGGTCTTGATATTGGCCATCTGCGTGAACGGGTCGAAGTACCAGCGGATGTCATAGCCGTAGGCAAACTTCATCTTGCCGCCCTGATCGGAGAAGGCGTAGGAGCGGCCGGTGCCGTCCCGGTTCAGGCTCCACACGTGCTGGGCTTCACCATCGCGCGAGATGAGCCAGTTGCCCACCCACTGGTCCGCCTCCAGACGGGATTTTGCCTGCCAGCCCCGGTACTCGGCCTCCGCGTCATCGTCTTTGTGTGGGTTAGTTTGCCCGGTGACAGGCTTTGGCTCCGGCGCGGTACCTTTGTCGGCGGCCTCGGTAACTTTTTGCGTGGGGGATGCGCTGCCCTTGTCTCTGGTTACAGGATTCTTGCTCCCGGGAGCGCGGCCCTGGCTCGATGGACCCTGAGTGGCAGCGCCGGCGCTCAGGGCGAGTGCGGCGAGCATTGCCAGCAGCATGGTGGGAATAAAGCGTTGCTGTTTCACAGCAGTTCTCCACTTGCGCTTTATTCGTCCCTGAAACTCGATTGGTCGATGAAGCTCGGTCCACTGCTTCACGCCGCCGGGGGGTAGCATCTGCCCGCGCAGGCGGCGAGGTCCTCGCCGCACAGCGCTCTTGGCCGATGCCCGCACGTTTGCCACACCCCGGGTGGCCGGCACGCTAGATCAGTTACCTGTGGACGCGGTTTGCTGGGTGTCCTTGCCATCGACCTGGTAAAGATTGGGGCACGCGGCGCCGTGGTTGGGGGTCTCCCACTTGGGCAGACGGCGCTGGAACGCCAGTATGCCGCCGTTATGCTGGCGCCAATGACGACCATCGATCACGTTGAAGTCTAGGGTGACCGGGCTCCAGCCGGTAAATTGCGCGTACACCATGCCGCTGTTGCAGTGCAGCGTGCCGCCGGTGCGGATGCGGACGGTGTCGCCCTCAATACGCCAGGAAATGGCAAAGCCGTGGGTGAGCTGGCCGTCGGCGCGGAAGCCGTGGGCAAAACCGGTGCCGTCGGCCTTCAGCTGCCACACCAGCTGTTCATCGCCCTGCCCGACCACGAGCCAGTTGCCGGCCCACTGGCGGGTGGCTGCCTGGTCTTCGGTCTGCTCCTGGGCGGAGGCGATGACGGGGAGCAGGAAGAATACTGCGAGCACGAGAATGTAGGCTTGCAGCAGGGATAGGAGAACGGGACGGAAGGACAACTGACGCAAAAACTTCATGCGGCACTCTTCTCTGTTGGGTTCTACGACTGGCGGTTATTTGCACAACCTAATTAAAAGCCTAGTCGCAAATCTCAACAGTGGCAGCGGAAACGACAAATTTCTTTGTTTCCGCGCCAAGCCACACTAAGACGTTCCGGCGCGCCGGCGACGGAGCCGGTACCACAGCGCTGCGCCGAGCCCTAGCGCCGCGATAAACAGCAGAGCGCCCCAGCCGTAGATGCCGCCACCGGTGGTGGGTTGCAGCTGTTCGCGGCCCCGCACCACATTGCCCTGCAGGCGCTGGAATTTTTCGATCACCTCGTTGGTGGGTGCCTGATCGAGGATGGCCACCCGCAGATCCTGCCACTGCTGGTCCAGTTGCGTGGCCAGCGCGGGGTTGCGCTGCGCCAGTTGCGGGCGGGATTCCAGATACCCCTCGCGCAGCCCCAGCATCAGCTGGTGGTAGGCGCTGGCGATGTCGCCGCCGCGGTAGGCGGTCTGCGCCAGGTACAGAAGTCCGGCGGCACGCGCCAGGGGGTGCTGCAGGTGGCGGGTTTCCGCGGGGTGGGCGCGCCACCAAACGAGCGCATTGCGCGCTTCTTGCGGCAGTTCCGCCGGGCGCAGTACCGCCATCCCGGGCAGGCCCACCAGTGCCGGGTACTTTTCCGCCAGCTGCGGCGCGGGGGCGATTTCCGGGGCACTGAAACCCGCAACCAACACCGCGAGAGCCCAGCGCTGACGGCTGCTGAGGTCGCTGTCGACGGCTGTATCGTGAGCGTCGTTGCGGGTGGGTTCCAGCACATTGTAAAAATCGTAGAGGCTCAGGTTTGCCATGCGCACCGGATCGTCCAGGCGTCGCTCTGGCTGCGTGGCATCACCGCGCTCGCCGTGGCACTGGCTGCAGCGGTCCTGATACAGCGCCTGGGCCTCTTCCCCCGATGGCAGCGATTCCGCGGGCGAGCGCGGCAACTGGTAGAGCGCGGCGAAGCGGTCGGCGGCGGTGTTGGCGCGCCGGCGCACCAGGTCCGGGGCGGCGCGATCGGTGATGAGTCGGGCGAGTTCCTTGAGGCTGTCCTGCAGCTGGGCGCGACCGGGTCGGTCCGGCAGTTGTTGCAGCAGTGCGCTGGCGACCTCGACATTGCTCTGCTGCTGACGGTACAGCTTGCGGTCGCGCACCACACCGTCGGTCACCGACTCCGGGTAGTCGACCGCGACGAAAGACAGCAGGCCCACCGCCTTCGCCGCGATGTCCTGTTCACCTTTCTTGTCCGGGAGCTGTTGCTGGGACCATACGGGGGCAACCCAGGTCCACAGGGAGAGTAACAGGGCGATGGTGTAGAGCGGGCGGTATCGGGTCATGCGAAAAGGCGCGGAACCAAAGCTGGCGGAAATTTTGACGGTACCCCGTTTGAGCGTAGCAGCGGCTGCGCCAGGTCAGGGGTGCGAGCGGCGAGCAGATACAAAAAACCCCGCGCGAGGCGGGGTTTCTGCGGCCAGAGCGATCAGCCCTTTTCGGCGCGCTCTTTCTCGACCAGGAAGTCCACCACTTCCAGCATCAGCTGCTGGGCTTCCGCCTTGCCCTTGTAGCCCGGCAGGGAGCTGCTCACGCGGTATTTACCCGCCACTACCATCTCCGGGGTGCCGGAAAGTTTGTAGGCACGCTGCTTGGCCTGGCCCTGCTTGATCTTGCTGTTGATGGCGAAGGAGTTCATCAGCTTCACGGCCTTGGCGCCGTCGGCACCATTCTTGTCGAACAGCTCGGCGATCGCCGCATCGTCCGCTACCCAGTCGCGACCGTCGCGGTTGGCAAACATCTTGCGCTGCTGGGCGATGGCACCGAAGATCGGGTCGTGCATCTTGTCCAGCACACCCATGGCGTCCGCCACGTAGAACAGGCGCGCATGGATCTCCATAACCGGCTGCCAGATGGCCGGGATTTTCACCAGCGCCACGTCGGCGGGCATGTCTTTCTTCCACTTCTTCAGCGGCGCCTCAAAGTGGTAGCAGTGACCACAGCCGTACCAGAAGAGCTCGGTCACCTCGACCTTGCTTTTGTCATCCTGGGCCACGGCCTGGGGCAATACTTCGTAGTACTCACCCGCGGCGAATTTTCCCGCGGTATCCTGGGCGCAGGCCGCGAGGCTCAGCAGCATGGTAAATAGGGCGACAACGGCTCTCATAGGTACTTACTCCAAACTTTTATTCTGTTTACGGCGGGCATTGTCTGCCTGGTTAGCTGACGCCAGCCTGAATATAGACCCCGCGAATTATTGAAGTTCCGCGGATGCGGTGCAACCCGGCGCCCGCAAACGACAAGGCCGGTCATAGACCGGCCTTTACGCGTTGTACGGCTACCGATTACTCGGTCAGGCCGGCGACGTAGTTGGCAACCGCCTTGATTTCAGCGTCGGACAACTGCTTCGCCACGCTGCGCATCACGCGGGTATCACCATCGTTGGCACGGGTGCCTTCGCGGAAAGCCTTCAGCTGCTTTTCCACATACTCGGCATACTGACCGGACAGACGCGGATAGCCGGCAGGGGCATTGCCCTGACCCGTCGGGGAGTGACAACCCATGCACGCAGGTACGTTGGTTGTGCTGTTGCCGGCGCGGAACAGCTTGCGACCCAGCGCCAGACCGTCAACGTTGTCGCCGTTGTTCAGCATCACGGAGAACGCTTCGGAACCGGACAGCTGGATATTCTGGGAGGCAAAGTACGCCGCCACATCCGCCATATCCTGATCGCTCAGGTTGTCCAGCATGCCAGTCATCTCCGGCACCTTGCGGGCGCCACCCTTGATGTCGTGCATCTGCTTGAGCAGGTACTTTTCACCGAGACCGGCGATTTTCGGGAAAGTCGGTGCCGGGCTGTTGCCATCCGCACCATGACAGGCGGCACATACGGCGGCCTTGGCTTGCCCCGCAGCGGCGTCACCGGCAGCGTGCCCGACCTGGGCGAATGCCACCATCCCCAAAGCCAGAGCGGCTTTCTTTATAATGCTGTTCATACGTCGTCCTGTTGCGCGCTGAAGTTTTGCATCCGATCTTCGTTGCTGGCAGCAACCATACGCCCGGCAGCCATCAGCGACGATAAAACCGCGGCATTATATACTTGCGCGCCATCTGAGTGTACCGGGAAGACTCATGTCTGAATCCAATCCAGAACAAATCAACTATCGCCGCGCGCAATTCCTCACCAGCGCGCCCACCCTCGCCGAGTGCCCGGAGGATTCCGGTGCCGAAGTGGCCTTTGCCGGGCGCTCCAATGCCGGCAAGTCCAGCGCGATCAATGCGCTCACCAATAACGGCAAGCTGGCGCGCACCTCGAAAACCCCGGGGCGCACCCAGCTGATCAATTTCTTCTCACTGGGAGAGCACCAGCGGCTGGTGGACCTGCCGGGTTACGGCTACGCCAAGGTCACCCGCTCCATGAAGGACGAGTGGCAGCGCCATCTGGCGTTCTACCTGGAGCAGCGCCGCTGTCTCAAGGGCCTGGTGCTGCTGATGGATATTCGTCAGCCACTGAAGGAATTCGACCTGCAAATGCTGAACTGGGCAGTCACTTCCGGCCTGCCGGCGCATATCCTGCTTACCAAGGCGGACAAGCTCAAAAACGGCCCCGCCAACAATGCCCGTTTTGCGGTAGAGAAAGAGCTCAAAGCGCTCAATCTCTTCACCAATGTCACGGTGCAGACCTTCTCCGCCCCCAAACGCCAGGGGCTGGAAAAGCTTGAGCAGCGCCTGAACCAGTGGCTGGCGCTGCCAGCGATGGGTTCTGAAGAGGAAATCTCCGGAGAAGAGGACAGCGATCCGCAGTAACCGGCCTCTGGTTTCCTATTCGGACCCGTATCCTCAAAACAGTAAAGACGGTTTTGGAAAAATCGGGAAAGGTTATCCACAGCAAGCGCCGGGGTGGGCGGATTTAATGGCCGCCCCCCAACCCCTCCTCTCTCAGACTGTCCAGCAGAATCCGTCGCAGCGCGCGCCGTGCTGTTGGGTTCAACCCCCGCAGCTGTTCCGCGGTAAGGTGGCGGCCCGCTATCAGTGATGCCAGCGTGCGCTGGCTGATCTGGATTTTCAGGTAATCGTCGCGCGCGGACATGGGGGATCCCCCTCAATCAATGCAATCTTGGTGCCGCGCCACTCGCTGCGGCGGACTGGGTCCACTCCTCCGGAGTGTCTCGCGCCCGTTTGCGCCAGGGTTCAGGCACACTGGTCTCGGCAGTGTAAAGAATTCGGATACAGTCCGCGGTTAGCGGGTAGTGAGCCCTGTCAGCCAGCTCCCGCGCCAATCGAGAACTGGATATCACCAGTACATAATTGGCGTGTCCACCCTCGCCTCGCTGACGGTAAGCCTCCATTAGCAGGCGAGCGCTTTCGGTAAAGCGCATCACCGCGACGGAAAATCCCGGTGTGCGCTCGCTGAGCAGGAACTCCGCGAGCTCGAAAGCGCAGCCCAGAAATGGCAGCGCCTGCAGGTACTGCCCCTCCTCACACAGCAAATGTCCGCGCTCCAACCAGTCCCGCCACGCTTGCTCCGCGCGACGGGGATCACTCATCAACCACTGGCGGTGGTTGGCACACAAAAATCTCAGGTTCACGGCAACTCCTTGTCCCGGGCATCACATGATTTCAAGGCGAAAATCATATTAGTGATAACGATTATCATTTGCAAATAAACGATAGCGCCAAGAACTGTGCGCAGGAGGCTTGCGCCGCCAGATTTCTACTAAACTGAAATTGAGTGTCAGATTTCCCGGTGCCAGCGAGGTCTGATAGCTGATCTGGCAATCTGTGGGAGCGGCGTGACCTGTCGAAACGACGGGCAAAAAAAAGCCGGCAGATTGCAGCTGCCGGCTAGGGGTCAGTGCCCTTGGGGATGGGCACTTGGGGAATGCGCCCAGGGGGACGGGCGCATCCTTGGGTTCTCACCCAAATTCCACTGCATCCGATGCATTTCCTTCAGTACAAAGACTAAGCTCGACAGCGAAGGTTCCCCACTTTTTTCGCCGTTTTCGGATGCCGGAACTGTATCCCACATCCTCCCCGCGCGGGGGCAAATTATTTCTGTTCTGAGACATTATTCCTCGCAGGCGGAGAAAAAAACCTGCGCCCGTGCAATTAATAGTCACACGCAGCGGGCGCTGTTCGAAATTCAGGCAAAAAAAAGCCCCGATGGGGGTAGTCTCGGGGCGAGGGGCTTCTGACTAAGCTTTGGGGATGATGTTGCAATCCAACGATCTGCTTCTTAGAGAGCCCCTTTTGCGGGTAGTTCCGCCAATTTTGAAAAAAGACGAAAAAAATTTAAAAATTTTTTCGTGGTGCGTGCGAGCAAAAACCGGTGGCGACACCGCCACCAGTCCGGTTTCAGTGCGCCTCGTCCCAGTTCGCTCCCTGTCCCAGGTCGGCGATCAGAGGCACATCCAGCTGCGCGGCGCCCTGCATCAACTCGGGAATCCGCTTCACCACCAGCTCGCGCTCGTCCGCCGGTACTTCCAGTACCAGCTCATCGTGTACCTGCATGATCAAACGGGTCTTGAGTTGTTCTTCCCGCAACCAGGCATCCACCGCGATCATTGCGCGTTTGATGATGTCCGCGGCGGTGCCCTGCATCGGCGCGTTGATGGCGGTGCGCTCGGCGGCCTGGCGCAGCATGGCGTTGCGCGAGTTGATCTCCGGCAGGTACAGGCGGCGGCCGAACAGGGTCTCGACATAACCTTTGTCCGCCGCCTGCTTGCGGGTGTTTTCCATATACGCGAGCACGCCGGGGTAGCGCGCGAAATAGCGGTCGATATAGGTCTGCGCATCCGCGCGCGGGATATCCAGCTGTTTCGCGAGTCCGAAGGCGCTCATGCCGTAGATCAGGCCGAAGTTGATCGCCTTGGCGCGGCGGCGCTGCTCATCGCTCACCTCATCCACCGGCACTTCAAATACCTCCGCCGCGGTAGCGCGGTGAATGTCTGCCCCCTCGGCAAACGCATCCAGAAGTCCCCTGTCGCCGGACAGGTGCGCCATGATGCGCAGTTCGATCTGCGAGTAGTCCGCGGCCACTATCACACTGCCACCGTTGATGTGGGGATCGGCCACAAACGCCTGGCGGATGCGGCGGCCCTCCTCGGTGCGGATGGGGATGTTCTGCAAGTTGGGGTCCGATGACGACAGGCGCCCGGTGGCCGCCACCGCCTGGTGATAGGAGGTGTGCACGCGGCCGGTAGCCGGATCGATCATCAGCGGCAGCTTGTCGGTGTAGGTATTTTTCAGCTTGGCCATGCCGCGGTACTGCATGATCAGCGCCGGCAGCTTGTGGGACAACGCCAGCTCCTGCAGCACCGGTTCCGCGGTGGAAGGCGCCCCCTTCGGGGTTTTCTTGATCACCGGGATCTGCAGCTTTTCGAACAGGATGGTACCGAGCTGCTTGGTGGAGCCGAGATTGAATTCCTCGCCCGCCTCCTCATACGCCAGCTTTTCCAGCTCGCGCATTTTCTGCTCCAGCTCCACCGACTGCTTTTTCAGCATGGCTGCATCGATATAGGCCCCGTTGCGCTCGATGCGTGTAAGCACCGGCACCAGCGGCATTTCGATTTCCTCGAGCACGTTGAGCAGGCTCGGCTCCTTGGCCAGGCGGCCGCTCAGCTCCTGGTGCAGGCGCAGGGTGATGTCCGCATCTTCCGCCGCATAGGGGCCGGCCTTCTCGAGTTCGATCTGGTTGAAGGTGAGCTGCTTGGCACCCTTGCCGGCGATGTCCTCGAATTTGATCGTGGTTTCACCGAGATACTGCTGGGCCAGGCTATCCATATCGTGGCGGCCGGCGGTGCTGTTCAGCACGTAGGACTCGAGCATGGTGTCCCAGGCGATGCCGCGCAGCTCGATAGCGTAATTGGCCAGGATATGGCTGTCGTACTTCAGGTTCTGACCGACTTTTTTGTATTGCGCGTCTTCCAGGATAGGTTTCAGTTTGGCCAGTGCGCGGTCGAAATCCACCTGCGCCGGCGCGCCCATATAGTCGTGGGCGAGCGGCAGGTAGGCCGCCTCCCCCGCTTCCACCGCGAAGCTCACGCCCACCAGCTTGGCCTGCATGTAATTCAGGCTGGTGGTTTCGGTATCGAAGGCGAACAGTTCGGCCTGCTTAAGCTTTTCCAGCCAGCGGTCCAGTTCCTGCTCGTCGGTGATGACGCTGTAGTTGCGCTCCACCGCCAACACCTCTGCCGCGGACTCTCCGCCATCGCTGCCGCCCAGCTCGTCCACCCAGCCGCGGAATTCCAGTTCGCTAAACAGCTCGCGCAGCCTGTCCGTGTCCGGCTCGCCATTGGTCAACGCTTCCGGACGGTAGTCCATATCCACATCGGTCTTGATGGTGGCGAGCACGTAGGACATATCCGCCGCGTCCTTGTGCTCCTCCATTTTTTTCGCGAGGGTTTTTGAGCCGCGGAAACCCAGCGGCGCGATCGCATCCAGATTCGCGTAGATATCTTTCAGGCTACCCAGGTTCTGCAGCAGCGCCAGTGCGGTTTTTTCGCCGACACCGGGCACACCGGGAATGTTGTCCACCTTGTCGCCCATCAGCGCGAGGAAGTCGATGATGAGCTCGGGGCCCACGCCAAACTTTTCTTTTACCCCGTCCACGTCCAGCACGGTATTGGACATGGTGTTCACCAGGGTCACCCCCGGGCGCACCAGCTGCGCCATGTCCTTGTCGCCGGTGGAGATGATCACCTCCATCCCCTGCTCCGCCCCCTGCAGGGCCAGAGTGCCGATCACATCATCCGCCTCCACACCATCGATCACCAGCCGCGGCAGGCCCATGGCGTCGATGATGTCGTGGATCGGCTGGATCTGCGCGCGCAGGTCGTCGGGCATCGGCGGGCGGTGGGACTTGTAGTGTTCGAACAGCTCATCGCGGAAGGTCTTGCCCTTGGCATCGAACACCACCACCACCGGACTATCCGGATGCTCCTTCAGGTGCTTGCGCAGCATGGAAATCACACCGCGCACGGCGCCGGTAGGCTGGCCCTTGCTGGTGGCGAGCGGCGGCAGCGCGTGGAAGGCGCGGTAGAGATAGGAAGAACCGTCCACCAGGATCAACGGCGCGGCGGTGTTTTTGTCATTACTCATAGGGAATCGCGGAATTCTGTTGCGGGTGGGTTGCTTGAAACCGGTTCAAGCGTTGCAGGACGACAGGATACCCGCGATCGGCATTTTGCGCTCGCTCCGCCGCCACCAGCGCCCCGGTCACCGCACTGGCGCCAACCTCTACCCGCGAGCTTCTAGGCTTGTATCAGGGATATCGCACAGAGGTAATCACCATGAAACCCCGCCTTTACCCCGCGGTGTTGCTGGCTGCGGTTATGGCCGCCAGCGCACAGGCTGCGGATCAATCCATGGAGCACGTGGAAGTGATCGGCTATCCCGCGCCGCAAGTCGCGGAGCGATCCTCGGATAGCGAGGCGCACGCGGCGCAACAGGCGGCACAACACCGCCAGGAGCTGCTGCAATTGCTGAGTGAAGCCCAGCGCAAACAGTTGCAGTCACTGCGGCTTGAAGGGGTGAATTCGGGCGAGGAGACCCTCGCTGAGAAGTCGCCAGCGGAGCAGCAACAACAGCTGGCACCGGCGGGAGTGAAAAGCGAGCCGGTAAAGCTGCCGCAGCCGCTCAGGCTGGAGCAGAAGGCTGGCGAACTGCAGCCGGCGCAGGAAGCCGCGGGTGAACAGGAGCTGCAGGAACCGTCCTGACCCGCACTGGCAGTTAGCGGCTGTGGTCGGGCACCCTGCCCAGGCACAGGCGCGCATCCGCCAGCAGCTGCTCCATCAGCTGACGGTAATCCGCATCTGCTGGCAGGTTTGACCCAAGTGGATCCAGGGCCTGGTAACCCAAGTTGAGGTTCATTGCGGTCTGGCGGTCGCGATCATTGGCGGGTACTTCACCAAACAGGCAGCCGCGCACCGCGTCGCCCTCACCGGTGTCGTCACCATCTGCCGGCACCGCTTCCTGTTTTTCCAGTATCGCGCGAGCGCCGTGCTGGTGGCTGGCGGAGCCGCCAAGGCTCGTAACTTTCACCCCGGCGGGACCGAAAAACTGTCCGTAGGCCTTGTGCGTAGAGACGATGGGCACATCGCGATAGGCCCACAATGCGCGGTCCTGCACCTTCTGCAGGTTGGCCATGGCGCGGGAGAAATCCCGCGCGCGCGCGCGGTACGCATCCGCCTGTGCCGGATTCAGTTGCGCAAGGCGGTTGGCGATGTGCGCAGCCATCACCGCCGCGTTACGGGGCCGCAGCCACAGGTGGGGATCGTCCCGGTCCGCGCCGTCGAATTCATAGCCGCCCGCGTCCAGCAGCCCCAACTGGCGCTCCGCCGGCAGCAGCGACATCTGCCGCGCCAAGACCGACTCCATCGCCGGCCCCATCCAGATCACCAGCTGCGCCTTTTCCATCGCCATGCGATCGGTAACCTTGGGAGCGTAGTGGTGGGGGTCGCCACCCTGCACCAGCTGGCGTACCACGGCATCCTCTCCGGCAATCTCACGGGTGATCAGTGCCAGTGGGCCGACACTTACCACGATTTCGCCACTGCCGACCGGCCGAGTGGCTTCCGGCTCGCCACAGGCCTGCAGGAACACCCCGAGTACAAGGACAGACAGGCGGATGGCAACGGTATTCTTGAGGGATCGCGGCGACAAAAACTTCAACATGACTATCCGGTTCGACGCCGGGCATCGGGCCCGGGTTGGCGAAAAACAGTGCGATATAATCACACCCGGCTTACACTCGCCAGCCGAAATCACCCATCCTTTTCACCCGTTCACCCGATCTGGAGTCTCCCCTGAGCGCATCCGCACCGCTTATCCGCGCCCACAATATCGGCCTGGAAATCGCCGGGCGGCAGCTGCTGCGGGATATTTCCCTGGAGCTGCAGCCGGCGGAAATTGTCACCGTCATCGGCCCCAACGGCGCCGGTAAAACCACCCTGCTGCGCCTGCTGCTGGGTTTGACCAGGCCCACCTCTGGCACGGTGGAGCGTCGCCCCGGTCTGCGCCTTGGCTATATGCCCCAGCGCCTGCAGATCGACGCGACCATGCCGATGACCGTGGGCCGTTTCCTGCAACTGGGGATCGATGGGGTCAAGGTGGCGGACGCCCTCGCGCGGGTGGGCGCGATGCAACTCGCTGGGGCGCGCCTCGCGGACCTGTCCGGCGGCGAAATGCAGCGGGTACTGCTGGCACGGGCCGCCGCGCGCAAACCACAACTGCTGGTGCTGGACGAACCAACCCAGGGCGTGGATGTTGGCGGACAGAGCGAGGTGTACCAGTTGATCGCACAGCTGCGCGACGAACTGCACTGCGGTGTGCTGCTGGTCTCCCACGACCTGCACCTGGTGATGGCGGCCACCGATCGCGTGCTGTGCGTCAACCAGCACATCTGCTGCCACGGCCACCCGGAACAGGTGAGCAAGGATCCGGTGTACCTGGAAATGTTCGGCGACAAGCTCGCGCTCTACACCCACCAGCACAATCACCACCATGACCTGAGCGGCGAGGTGGTGGACGACGGTGTATGTTCCCACGGCCACGATCACCAGCACTCCCACGGGCACCATAACACCCCACACAGCACCGCAGACAAACCGGATCAGGACGCACCGTGAACGAATTTTCCCAGCTGCTGCACAGCCAGTTTCTCTGGTTCGCCCTCGCCGCCGGATTGCTGGTGGCCCTGGTTAGCGGCCCACTGGGCTGCTTCGCGGTGTGGCGGCGCATGGCCTATTTCGGCGATACCCTCGCCCACTCAGCGCTGCTCGGCGTGACCCTGGGTTTTGTGCTGCATATCCAGCCCACCGTCGCGGTGGGCGCCACCAGCTGCCTGCTGGCACTGTTGCTGGTGTACTTCCACCGCCACCGGAACCTGTCGGTGGATACCCTGCTGGGAATTCTCTCCCACTCCATGCTCGCGCTGGGGATCGTCACCGTGAGCCTGCTGAATATCAATGTGGACCTGCTGTCACTGCTGCTCGGCGACCTGCTCGCGGTCTCCGGCCGCGACCTGATCCTGATGGCGGCCGCCGCAATGGTAATTGCCCTGCTGCTGTGGCGACTGTGGCCGAAGCTGCTGGCGTTTACCCTGCACGAAGAACTGGCGGCGGTGGAAGGCGTGAAAATCGAACGCGTGCGCCTGGCACTGATGCTGATGCTGGCACTGCTGATCGCGATTGCCATGAAAGTGGTGGGCGTACTGCTGATCACCGCGCTGCTGATCATTCCCGCGGCCACCGCGCGACGGATATCCTCAACCCCCGAGCAGATGGCCGGCTTTGCGTCATTGATCGGCTGTGTATCGGTACTTCTCGGTCTCGCCGCCTCGGTGATCTGGGACAGCCCGGCGGGGCCGTCCATCGTGCTGGCGGCGGGCAGTCTCTTTATGCTCGGCCAACTGCGCACCGCACGGGACTGAAGCGTTAAATCAGTGTCCGCTATGCCGGTGTGACCTGCGCCGCCCCCGGACATGCCGCGGCGGCTTAACCGGCTCGCACCCCGCTCGATGGAATGCATACACCGTCAGACCGATTCCGATCAGCATCAGCACGAAGACAGCCACGCCCACATACAGGATCAGTTTGTCGGACATGGTTACTCGCCACGCGCCAGCAGCGCAGAAACTTTGACGTAAATGCCGAAACAGAGAATGCTCGGAGTCCACAGGGCGGTGAACACGCCCTGTTCACGATAGCCGTTGAACCAGAGGTAGCTGGACAAGGCAAATGAGATGGCAACTGCGAGAAAGATAAATAGGTCGGATAACCGAAACATTTGGCGGTCCCTCGCCCCAGAGAGTGTTAGTTCTGCCAGAACCCGATAGCGGCAAGCAGCAGACCGGCAATCGCGCAGGTCGCCGGTATACGCAGGCCAGGCACGCCAAACACCGTGATCAGCGAGGGTTCCCATCCAAACAGACCAGCGATGAACCAGATAGCCCAGGGCAGAGCCAACACGATGCCCAGATACCCCAGATAACGCCGCCCGAACACCCGTCGTCTAAAGCCCATCATTCCCCGCTTGAACGTTCAGTCCCAGCAGATTTTTTTGCCACCATTCGGTCTCTTTCCAGACTAGCCCATGGCAACCGAGATCGCCGAGTTGCAGGCGGGCATCGATACCCATGGCACCAGCTGCGACGGCGGACCGATATCACCCGGGGTATGGCAGGAGGGTCATATGCAACAGGTTCACGCCCCAGTGGGTGAGTACGCAGGCCCAGAAGCTTCCGCGCAACTGCCACACCAGTGCGTAACCCAGGCCCGCGACACCAACAAGCGCCAGTAGCGCTGGTGACGCGGCCCAGCCGGTATGCAGGCTGGTGAAAACTGCGGCAACCATCAGCATGCCCACCCATTTCCATTTTTTCAGGCAGGTATCCAGGCCGCGCTGCAGCACCCAGCGGAAAAACCCCTCTTCCGCTATACACACCACCAACAGGTTGATCACTGCAGCGATGGCGATCGTGGCATTGAGCTTGGGATCGACGCCGATCAGGATTGCGCCGGCAACAATCGGCACAGCAATGACCGCAAGTATCAGCGGCAGGTCTGCGCGCTTTAGCGGCTGTGGCCGCATCAGCATGAACAACACAATGGTCAGGGCGATTACCGCCTTTGCCGGGCGGAAGCTCGCGTAAATCGTATTGCCGTCGGCATCACTATAAGGCGGCAATACGGTGATGTGGGTATTGTCGGGAACCACACCGCTGTTCACCACCAACATCAGAAGACCGGTGATGGAAAAACTCACGGCTTTTTTCCAGCGCGCGGTATTTTCAATCGCCACCAATCCGAGCCAGATGGCTGGCGCGAATACGCCAACCCAACCGAAGGGGATGGCGAGCAGGCAAAGGAAGGCAGCGGGCAGCCACAGGCTTTTGTTGTCGAACGGCGCCGCCGCGTGAATTACCGGCGCGCCCTGCTGGACGTTAAGCGAAAACATAGAAATTCCATTTTCGTATTGAATTGGTTGCGGACACCATCTTAGCGCCAGCGATGCGTGATTTCAGTGTTGGTTGTCCGCGGTGAGACTTGTATCCATAAAACGACTAGAAATTCCGTTTCTAGCCGTTGAAGGTCGCACGCATCGAACGATAAGTCAGTTTCATTTTCGCGGGATCGAGGGGTGCCTTGAAGAAGCCGTGGTAGTGACCGCGCGGATTGATCAGTACCACTTGCGAGCCGTGGTCGACGGTGTAATTGCCATCTTCCAGCGGCACCTTGCTGAACGGAACATTCAGCTGATTGGCAAAGCGTTTGAGGTTGAGAAACTCACCAGTGACCGCGGAAAATTCCGGATTAAAGTAGCGCACATAGTTGTGCAACTGCTGTGGCTGGTCCCGTTGCGGATCAACCGACACCAGCAATATATCGGTGTCTTTGCGTGTTTCCTCATCCAGGGTCTGGTAAAAACTGTTCAGCGTCGACAAGGTGGTTGGACACACATCCGGACAATGTGTAAAACCGAAAAACACCAGGGTCCAGCGGCCCGTCATTTGGGTTGTCTTGAATACATCGCCGGTGTCTGCAAGCAACTCGAACTCATCCACAATCCGTGGGCGCTCCAGCTTGATGGCACCATTGGCGCGCAGTTCCGAATCCGTAATGACCCGCGGCTGCCCCATCTTGTGCAGAAAGCCCGCAAGCACCGCCAGCATAAACAGCACCATCACTGCGACGGTAATAAAAATACCGCGCTTCTGCTCGCTGGAGTGTTGTACGTTTTCGCTCATTGTCACACTCCGCTGGTCGGCAATGCGACCAGGTAGTGGTCCAGTAGCATGATGCAAAAAAGTGCCATCAGGTAAACGATGGAGTACTTGAAGGTTTCCATCCCCGCCTTGGGATTCTTGCCGCGTAACATTTCCACGGACCAGTACAGAAAACCGATACCGAGCACTACTGCACCGAGCAGATACAGCCAGCCAAGCATGGCCGTGGCAAACGGCAACAGGCTCACCGCAAACAGGATGATGGTATACAGCAGGATATGGATCTTGGTGTACCGGACCCCGTGGGTAATCGGCAGCATGGGAATTTCCGCCTTGGCGTAATCATCCCGGCGGTGCACCGCCAGTGCCCAGAAGTGCGGGGGCGTCCACGCAAAAATGATCAGCGCCAGTAACAGCCCATGGCCGTGAATATCGCCGGTGACCGCGACCCAGCCGAGCAATGGTGGCGCGGCACCTGCGAGACCACCAATCACAATATTTTGCGGTGTAGCGCGCTTTAAAAACATGGTGTAGACCACCGCATAGCCCAGCAGCGAAAACAGCGTGAGCCAGGCGGTCAGCACATTCACGAACGCGATGAGAATGGCCATGCCGATACAACCCAGAACCAGCGCAAACAACAGCGCCTTTTGCGGCTCGACGCGCCCGCGGGCGACGGGGCGATTGGTGGTGCGGGCCATTTTGATATCGATGTGACGGTCAACCAGGTGATTGACCGCGGCCGCGGAACCGGCGCAAAGGGCGATACCGAGATTACCCAGCAACAGAATATCCAGCGGCACCATACCCGGCACCGCGAGCAGCATACCGATCACCGAAGTGAGGATCATCAGCATCACCACCCGCGGTTTGGTGAGCTCATAGTAGTCGCGCCAGCCGGCACGTTGAACACTAACTGCCTGAGTACTCATGATGACACCTCGTTGTGATTGTTATTTTTTCCAAAATCCATTTGGCACTTTTCTACGAATAATTTTTTATTGCCGGTTGAACCGTGTTAATGCGATAACAAAATGTCAGCAGGCTCAATAACAACAGCGCAGCGCCGGCATTGTGTGCCACAGCTATCGGCAGTGGTAACGACAGCACCACGTTGGCAATTCCCAGAGCCACCTGTAAACCCAGCACGGCGAGCAGGCCCTGGGCCCATCGCGGCGAACCCGCCTGCCATGCACGCAAGGCCACCAGGCATACCAGCAAGCTGACAATGATGGCGCCTATGCGGTGAGTGATATGGATTGCGGTGCGGGCATCGCTTTCCAGCGCGCCGCCTAGGTAGTTCGGGCCTATCTGTTGGGCAACATTGAAGCCCTGGCTGAAGTCAGCCGCGGGCCACCATTGATTGTGGCAGGTGGGGAAATCCGGGCAGGCCAGCGCTGCATAGTTGGAGCTGGTCCAGCCGCCGAGGGCGATTTGCAGGGCAACGGCGACTACGGCGGCCACAGCCAACGGGCGGAGATTCTGCAATGCGGCAAACTCGTGCGGTGGTATTAGTCGCCGGCGGTAGCGAAGCCTTTCCGCCAGCATCCACAGTACCGCCAGCGTGGCCATACCGCCCAGCAAGTGTGCGGTAACGACCTGTGGCCAAAGCTTGAGTGTGACCGTCCACATGCCAAATGCTGCCTGCAGCAGGATAATGCTGAGCAGTATGTGGCTCTGGTAAAAACCGCGGTGGCCGCGACGGCGCCAGAACATGTAAGTAAGCCCAACCACCAGCAACATCAGAGTGCCGGCGAAATAGCGGTGCACCATCTCCGGCCATGTTTTATCGGTTTCTACCGGCGCATGCGGGAAAGCCTGATTTGCGGCTTCAATTTCATGGCTTTCCGTGGGCCACGTGAGATGACCATAACATCCGGGCCAGTCAGGACAACCGAGCCCGGCGTGGGACAAGCGGGTAAACGCACCGAGCACAACCACCACCAGCGCAAGTCCGGTGCCTATAAGCGCGAGGCGAAAGCGCCAGTCCTTCTTGTAGTTTTTTCTGAGTTCGGTGATATCGGATTCCACATCCATTGCGCTCTCTCCCGGCTATTCGACTCCGCTTTCGCGCGGCTATTTTTCTGACCTTATTTTTCGTAGGAGTACTTCAGTAGTCGCTTGATGTCTTTCAGCAACTGATTACCAGTGTGGCGATTATCGTAAACCATCATGGCAAAACCGTTTTGGTCCACCAGCAGAGCACTGGGGCGCCCCAGTTCCGGGTGATCGCTGCTTGCGAGCCAGCGGTCCAGCTGCACGCGGTCGGCAGTGGCAAAGCGCAGGCGTGGATGTTCGGCTCTCATTTCTTGGTGGCGCTGCTCACTCAGGGCCTCGGCAGTCACCAACATGCGTTCTACCCGATGCGCCTTGTCACCCAGGCGGATATGTACCTGGCGGGTGGTGTAGAGCAACTTTTCGCATTCACCACCACACTGCTCGCCACCCAGGATCAGGTAGCGCCATCTCGGCTCTTCATTCGCGAACAGGACCTTGTCGCCATTGGCGGACGAGAGTTCGATATCTGCAATATTTCTTGCGGGTGTCAGTAATTCACCCTCGTTGATGGTGTGTGTCGGCATTCCGACGCCGGTATAGAACACGAGATACGCGGCCAACATCGGCACCGCAACTGCACTGAAAACGGCAATTCCCGCCCAGCGACTGAGCCTGCCCCCCCGGCCCTGCGCGGTCCCATTGACCTGCTCGGTAGCCCGGGCTGTTACCGGTTGAATATGTTCTGCCACGACGTCTGCCTCGCTACGGCACCGCGCACTCCGGTTCGCACCTTGCAGTTGTAAAACAAACTGCGGAATGACCAGCTGCAGTGCCCGTTATTGTTATGAATTGATTATGTCTCTTTCGCCGATTTTTTAAACCACTTTTCTCGAACCAATTGCCGGGCATTGGTCGCGGCCAACAGCCACAGCACCACAAGGGCTGCGGCCATGGAAAACCACTGCAGTGCGTAACCACGATGTTTTTGCGGGTCTACATTGACGAGCGGCCAATCGGTCTGCAGCGCAGTGTCCGAGTCGGCGCTCAAGCGAATATGCCACGATGCTCTGCTGAGGTTCAGGTTTTCGGTGAGGGCGCTGTCCAGCCGCTGAATCCGGCTGTGGGGCACAATAGGGGATGGCCGCTCCGCAACCTGCTTTGCTGCGCCCGTCGGGTAAAGGAAGCCTGTTACGACTTTGGCCGCGAGCGGATAGGCAACATGCGGCAATTCGCTGCGCGCTGCCACTGCGGGAAGCCAGCCACGATTGATGAGCCAACGGGTTTTGTCCGCGCTACTTCCGCTTTCAAAAACCTGCAGTATTTCGTAGCCGACACGGCCGTTGCGGGTACGGTTGTCGAGGTAGAAGTACTCGTCGGTATAGAAGCCAAGCAGGCGCACCGGGGTGTAGGTTTGCGGCTGTTGCAGGTCGGATATTTTGACTGGCTGGCTGCTCAGGCGAGCATCAATATTGTCGAGAATCTGCTGCTTCTCATGGGCACGCTGCAACTGCCAGTTGCCGAGTCCTAGCAGTAAGGGAAAAAAACACCAACAGAGGATGCTGAGTGGCCAGCTGCGGATAAATGCTACACTGGCTGCTCGCGATGGTTCTCCGGTATCCGTGGAGTGTACTGCGGTCCCGCTGGGTAATACTTTGTCGCGCAATGCCTGCGACTTTCTGGGAGCTGTCATGCCAATAAGTACTTCTATAAATGGCGTTTTATTATGTGGCTAAAAGCAATAATTGTGTTGTTGTTTCTCGCCGTGCTGGCCAGCCTGACCAGCGCCCTGTTTTTTCTGTTGCGCGACATGGGTGCACCAGAATCCAAGCGCACACTCTACGCACTGGGCATTCGTATCACGCTCGCCGCGCTGTTGTTACTCGCTATCTGGTACGGGTTTTACAGCGGCATTCTTTCCAATACCGCGCCCTGGGCTGAAAAGTATTGAGTTTGACCTCTATATCCAGAGGATGCGCATCAGCGCACCCTCTAGATATCAATAGTTCACGCACCCAGTACGTAGACAAAAATAAACAGCCCGACCCACACCACGTCTACAAAGTGCCAGTACCAGCTGGCCGCTTCAAAGCCGAAATGGTCGTTAGGCTTAAAATGATGCGCGATCACCGAGCGCAATAGCATGATCAGCAGCATTATGGTGCCAAGGGTTACGTGGGCGCCGTGGAAGCCGGTGAGCATAAAGAAAGTGGTGCCGTAAATGCCGGACTCCAGGGTAAGGCCAAGGTGCTGGTAGGCTTCGAAATACTCCTCCACCTGGAAGAACAGGAATGCGGCACCGAGAAGGACAGTGATGCCCAGCCAAATATTGAAGCCCTGGCGCTTGTTCTTTTTCAGAAAAACATGGGCGATGTGCACGGTGACGCTGGAGGCCAGCAGCAGCACGGTATTTAGCAACGGCAGGTGCCACGGATCGATGATGCCTTTGGGGCCAAGCACCTTGGCGGCGTCACCACTCACCGCCTGATCGGGGGTCACCATCAGCGGCCAGGTGTTCTGGAAGCCTTCCCACAGCATGTTGGATGATCCACGACCGCCCTCGCCACCGAGCCACGGTAGTGTAAAGGTCCGGATGTAGTACAGCGCACCGAAAAAGGCGGCGAAGAACATGACTTCCGAGAAAATGAACCAGCCCATCCCCCACACATAAGAGCGCTTCAACTGATCGCTGTTGAGCCCCTGCATGTTTTCCCTGATGACCGCGGCGAACCAGAACCACAACACCGTGGCCATGGCGAGGGCGCCGGCGAAGAAAATATACGAGCTGCCACCATTGACCCAGTTGGCGGCACCGAAGGCCGTCAAAAAAATACCAATAGTGGCGAAGATCGGCAGCCGGGACTGCTCGGGAACATAGTAGCTGCTTTCGGTGGCCATAATTAATTATCCCTCTCGCTTGGTGCCTTTCTCAAATTGGGCTCAAATTGGGGAGGCATCCGCTTTCTTGTTTTGTGTCTGTTGCGCTATCCGGTCCGTGACATCAAACAGCGTGTAGGAGAGCGTTATGGTGTTCACACCGGCCGGCAGGTCCGGGTCGACGATAAAACGAAGACCCAGCTCGGCCGTTTCGCCAGCGGCGAGCGTCTGCTGGTTGAAGCAGAAGCACTCGGTCTTGTGAAAATAGTTGGCGGCCTTGAATGGCACCAGGCTGGGAATTGCCTGGCCGACCATATCGCGATCGGTCGGGTTGTGTGCGTGGAATACCGTATCCACGGCTTCGCCCGGGTGCACCTTCAGCTCCACCACCCCGGGCTTGAATTCCCAGGGCATATTTTCGTTATTGCTGGCAACGAACTGCACTTTCACAGTCCGCTCTTTATTTACTGTTGCGGGAACAGCTTCGTAGCGACCGCCGGTTTTGCCATTGAGGCCGGTAATTTCACAAAAGGCATCGTACAGCGGCGGCATGACGAACAGCGCAAACCCGAGCATGCTGACCGCGAGGGTCAGTAGCTTGGCGGTAGTTTTTGCGTTTGCGCTCATTGCCATGTCTGGTGCCACCTGTTCCGCTTAGGGTTTTACCGCACCACCGGCGGTGTGCTGAAGGTGTGGTATGGAGCCGGTGAAGGCACAGTCCACTCCAGCCCCTGCGGGTTTTCCCATACTTCATCCGTCGCTTTGCTGCCGCCACGCACGGTGCGAATCACATTGAACAAAAAGACCAGTTGCGCGGCGCCAAACAGGAAGGCACCCACACTGGCAATCTGGTTGAAGTCCGCGAACTGCAAGGCGTAGTCGGGAATACGCCGCGGCATGCCCGCGAGCCCTACAAAGTGCATCGGGAAGAAAGTGATATTGAGGCCGATAAATGCCAGCCAGAAATGCACTTTGCCCATGGTCTCGTTGTACATGTGGCCGGTCCATTTCGGCAGCCAGTAGTACACCCCGGCGGTGATTGAGAAAATCGCACCGGGCACCAGCACATAGTGGAAGTGCGCCACCACGAAGTAGGTGTCGTGATACTGGAAGTCCGCCGGGGCAATCGCCAGCATCAGGCCGGAGAATCCGCCCAGGGTAAACAGGATCACGAACGCGATGGAGAACAGCATCGGGGTTTCAAAGGTCATCGATCCACGGAACATGGTGGTGACCCAGTTGAACACCTTCACCCCGGTGGGTACGGCGATCAGCATGGTGGCGTACATGAAGAACAGCTCACCGGCGATGGGCATGCCCACCGTGAACATGTGGTGCGCCCACACGATAAAGCTCAGGAAGGCGATACTCGCGGTGGCGTACACCATCGAGCTGTAGCCGAACAGCGGTTTGCGCGCGAAGGTGGGAATGATCGCCGACACGATACCGAACGCCGGCAGGATCATGATGTACACCTCGGGGTGGCCGAAGAACCAGAACACATGCTGGAACAGTACCGGGTCACCACCACCGGCGGCGCTGAAGAAGCTGGTTCCGAAGTGGATATCCATCAGCATCATGGTTACCACACCCGCTAGCACCGGCATTACCGCAATCAACAGGTAGGCAGTTATCAACCAGGTCCACACGAACAGCGGCATCTTCATCAGGGTCATACCCGGGGCGCGCATATTCAAAATGGTGGCGACGATGTTGATCGCTCCCATGATGGAGGACGCACCCATGATGTGAATGGAGAAGATAAAAAAAGTTACGCTCGGCGGCGCGTACTCGGTGGACAACGGTGCGTAGAAAGTCCAACCGAAATTCGGAGCACCGCCCTCCATGAACAGAGTGGATGCCAGCATCGCGAACGCGAAAGGCAGAATCCAGAAACTCCAGTTGTTCATGCGCGGCAGTGCCATATCCGGAGCACCGATCATCATCGGTACCATCCAGTTGGCGAGCCCCACGAACGCGGGCATCACCGCACCGAACACCATGATCAGGCCGTGCATGGTGGTCATCTGGTTGAAGAATTCCGGCTGCACAATTTGCAGGCCGGGCTGGAAAAGTTCGGCGCGGATAACCAGCGCCATGCATCCGCCAAGCAGGAACATCGCAAAACTGAACCACAGGTACATCGAGCCGATGTCCTTGTGGTTAGTAGTGTAGAGCCAGCGGGTAAAACCGGGTTTCGGACCGTGTGCCATAACTAAACTCCTCTCGGCTCCTGCTTACTTATTCTTGAAATTGAGAATGTCGATGGGCTGCACGGTGTCGCCCATATTGTTACCGAAAGCGTTGCGCTGGTAGGTAATGACCGCGGCGAGATCGACCTCACTCAGCTGTGCGCCGAATGCCTGCATCGCCGGGTTTTTCGCCGAGCCATTCACCACCATGCTCAGGTGGCCATCCATTCCGCCGGTCGCCACCTTGGAGCCAGCAATGGCCGGGAAGGCACCGGGCACGCCCTGGCCATTTGGCTGATGGCAGGCAGCACAGGTGCTGGCGTAGACTTTTTTACCGCGCTCGTAGAGTTCGTCGAAAGTAAAGGTCTTGTTGGTCAGCTCCTTGACGCGTGCAGCAGCAGCAGCGCGGTCATTCAACCAGGAATGGTATTCGTCTTCCGGTACTGCCTTGACCACAATGGGCATGAATCCGTGGTCCTTGCCGCAGAGTTCCGCACACTGTCCGCGGTAGAGGCCCGGCTCGTCGATACGGGTCCAGGATTCATTCACGAAACCGGGGATCGCGTCTTTTTTAACCGCCAGGTCCGGTACCCACCAGGCGTGGATCACGTCGTTGGCAGTAATCAGGAAACGGATTTTTTTGTTTACTGGCACCACCAGAGGTTCGTCCACTTCCAGCAGGTAGTGATCGCTCTTCGGCTGTTGGTTACTGATTTGTGCGTGGGGAGTAGCGAGATTGGAGAAGAAGGAGACATCGGCCCCCAGGTAGTCATATTTCCACTTCCACTGGTAGCCGGTGATCATGATGTCGAGATCGGCTTCCTTGGTGTCGTAGATATCGTAGAGGGTTTTGGTGGCGGGAATCGCCATGCCGATAAGAATCAGGGTGGGAACTATGGTCCAGGCAAGCTCCACCAGGGTGCTTTCGTGAAATTGTGCCGCCTGGTATCCCTTGCTCTTGCGGTGACGCCACATGCTGTAGAACATCACCCCGAACACCACAATACCGATCGCCACGCAGATCCAGAAAATCAGCATGTGCAGATCGTAAGTGGTACGGGAAACCTCGGTTACCCCCTGGGTCATATTGACCCCCCATCGCTCCACACTCTCACCAGTTTCCTGCGCAGTTTCCTGGGCAAGAATTCCCGGTGCGATGGCCGAGAGGGTCAGGAAGGCGAACAGCCGTTTGAAGCCCATCAACATCGCCTGCAGATCTCCATGTTTGTTATTCTCGCGAGCCGCTTTCCTGCGGTCACAATGCTGCGGCCGTACCATGCAGAAACTGCATGATGTACCCGGTCGCGGCACGCTAACCAACAAGATAGCAAAACCCTGTGACAGCCGTTGGCTGCCCGGAGGACTGGAGTCTGCCCCGATCGACGATCGGGAAATATCCACACACGAAAATGTGGACATGCTGTAGTAAACCAAGACTACATACACTGTTCGCACAACCGGGGAAGGCCGCAGCTGCGCGATACTGCTGTCAGTGCAACTTGTTATTTTTACTTCAGATGTCGTCGCCCGGAAGGTACAACCAACAACCTGTGTCTTTCTGTCGCATCTAGCACTGACCAAAAGAAACACATCACCAGAAAAAAGTCAATTCACCGCCAGACTGCATGAAAAAATTTGAGGCGTTTTTGCGCCCCCGCCCACGTAGAATTTCGCGCCGCGCCTCCACTCCCTACACAAGGGTCTGGTATCTCGCCTGGCCCATGATCCTTAGCAACATTACTGTGCCACTTCTCGGCGCAGTGGATACCGCAGTGCTCGGGCACCTGCCCAGCCCGGAATATCTTTCCGGCGTCGCCATTGGCGCGAGTGTGATTTCCATGTTGTTGTGGGCCTTCGGTTTTCTGCGTATGGGAACCACCGGATTGGTGGCGCGGGCAGACGACAGCGGCGCGCGCTGGCTGCTGCGCTCGCTGTGTCTCGCCGGTGTGCTGGGTATCCTGTTGTTGCTACTGGCTTCGCCATTGCTGCCGTTGATCACCCGCTGGATGAATGCCAGCGCCGAAGCCGCTCCCCACGCCAGCGATTACCTGCAGATCCGCCTGCTGAGCGCACCCTTCGCACTGGCGAACTTCGCCCTGCTGGGTTTTTTCATCGGCCGTCAGGATAGCCGGGGCCCGCTCGCCATTCTGGTCACGGCCAATCTGCTGAATATCCTGCTGGACCTGCTGCTGATCCTGGGACTTGGCATGGGTGCACGGGGCGCAGCCTGGGCCTCGGTGTGCGCAGACCTGTGCAGTATCGCGCTGGGCTGGTGGTTACTGGGTAGACGCCACGGCGACACGCGGCGTGAAATGGCCGTGGTGTTCCAGGCGCCGGATTTCTGGCCGTGGCGCAGCGCTGCTCCCTGGCGGGAACTGCTGCACATCAACAGCGACCTCTTCTTCCGCACCTGCCTGCTGCTGTTTACCCTGACATTTTTCACTGCCCAAGGCGCCGCTCTGGGTGACACCGTGCTGGCCGCCAACGCGATTCTGCTGCAGCTTCTGATGATGACTTCTTACGCCCTGGATGGTTTTGCGCACGCCACCGAATCTCTGGTGGGGCGCGCGGTCGGGCGCGGCTCCACAGCGCAGTTCCGGCGTACCACCACCGCTGCCGGTGTCTGGGCGCTGGGGTCGGCCCTGCTGATTACACTGGTGCTAATTTCTGGGAGGGCGTGGATATTGCCGCTGTTCACGAGCATTCCGGCGGTATTGAATGCGGCAGACGCGTTTTATCCCTGGCTCTGCGCCCTGCCATTGATTGCGGTTTGGAGCTATCAGCTGGACGGAGTTTTTATCGGCGCCGGCAAGAGCCGGCAGATGCGTGACACCATGTTCATCGCAACTGTGATGGTGTTTTTACCCTGCTGGTGGATTACCCGACATTTTGATAATGCTGGCATCTGGCTCAGCCTTTTTTTGTGGTTTGTCGCACGCTCCGCCGGATTGATGGTCTATTTTTATAACTACACTAAAAACAACAATTGGCTGTAATTGGAGCTACGACAGATTCCTCTTCCAACGTTAAGCAGTCTTGTCCGCCCTATTGGACGCGGCCCATCTTCAGGCCATCGCGGGGGTCCAGCAGGCACTGATCGGCCCGGGAAAAAGTGGGTCGAGCACGCAGACAAAGAAACGGGGAGGCGGTTTCGCCGTATTCGTTTTGATGAATGTCTGACCATTACCAACTGATCCAACAGTGCATCGACCGCGCAGTAGCCGCGGAACGAGCCAGGGGCCGATTCCGGCGCTCCCTGCATGACACCCTGCCCAACTTGCACCGCAGTATCCAGTTACCGCAGAGGGATGCGCCGCTGCATATTACCTGTTTCGTGATCCGCTATATTCAGGTGATTCCCGCCTGGCTGCAGCGCATGGAGCAGCTGTGCCAGGCCGGAGGTCTCGATTTTTATCCTGTGCGTGAACTCATCCTGCACAGCTTCAGCGAAATTCCCGAGCGTCAGCCGTACGAACACGGCCTCGGCTCGATCCTCGATGAGGCCTATCTGGCCCACCGTACAATGGAGGAAATCAACGACCTGCTGCAGGCCCTGTGCGGCACCCCGCTATTACCTATGGATCCGCTGGTAGCGAATCTGGTGGTGCGCGAACTGCTGGGTGAAACGCTGGGATGTCAGCTGGATGATCTCACCGGCGTACTGCTGCAGCGGTTTGCGCCGGCGGAACTCGATTCCGCGAGACTGGTTTCGATGATTCTGTACAAGCAGCGCTACGACGATGCCCCGGGCGAGTGGCCGGACTTTGCCAGCCACATGCAGATTGCCCTGCGCACGCCAAGCATCGCGCAACAGGTCGACCTGTCCCATTGATTGCAGTGGCCGGGAAATCGCCCGCAAGCTTCTGCAAGTTATCCTGCCATCCCCGGTAATCAGTGTTGGACTATGAGTCGCCAGTTACTAAAAAAATCTACCTCTCCCTGCAACAGTGCGCGATTGAGATCGTCCGCCTGCCGGTGGAGCGTTTTATTGTAAAAATACAGGCTGCCGCCGCGCAGGGTGAACCCCTTGGGGTTATCTGTCAGAAGTTGGTAAAAGGTTTCCTGTCGCTCTAGATACTGCAATACCCGGCTCTTGCTGAATTGCCCCTTGCGGTATTTTGCGAAAATGGACTCCTGCAGCTGGCGCTCGGTGAGTGCGCGCGCCTCCGCTGAAATCCGGCTGGCGTCCAACAGGCTTTTCACATCTGCCTGCAGATCCTCGAGATAGCGGTCAGCGGCTTCCGCGGCGATCTTGGTGCGGTAAATTGCTTTTTTTCGCCGCTCCTGGAACCGTCCACTCTTGGCGGTTTCCAGGCTCCAGATTTCCTTTTTCGCCATCTCGGTGAGCGGCCGGAAAATGGTGCGGTGCTGGCGATTGGAATTGACCGTGAGCCGCTCACAAACTTCCAGGGCACCCTGCCAGTCTGCAAACGGCTTTTCCACACCCACCGATTCGGGCAGTGCTGCCACCCGCTGTTTCAGGCGGCGCTCTTCAACATCCAGCTGCCCGGGGTTACTTTCCCAGTCGTTGGCCTGCAGCGCAAATAGCGATAGCAGGCCCTGGTTCACACAGCGTGAAATCAGATAGGCGGTGTGCGCCTGCTGCTGCTCGCGCATCTTGCGGTAGTGGTCGAGGCCGTAAAAGCCGGCAATAACGAGCACGATCGCCACCGCGATCAACGAATAAAGTTTCTTCAAGGGAATCCGTTTCTGTGGATTATTTTTTGTTACCCGTCCCACCGGACGGCAGCAGTATTTTTACTGCGGTTTCCTCCACTTCCCTGTCGGCGGTCTGATTTACGCGGGTATCCAGTTCCCGCGGTGAGGCCTGTAAGCGGATTTCATCCTTAAAGCCACACGCCACACATTCGCGATAATTTTTATCGCCCAGTTTGTAATTGACGATCTTGTCCATTTCGCTGCAGCGCGGACACACCGCGCCAGCAATAAACCGACGCTTTACGGGTTTTTCAAATTCTTCGCTCAAGGTCTACCTCTATAAAAACCTGATTAGCCTGATCCCGATTCACTCGATACCGGAGTGACGCAGCAGCGCGTCTATTTTAGGGCTGCGGCCGCGAAATTCTGTGAACAAGTCCTGCGCATCGCGACTGCCCCCCTGCTCCAGTATCGTGGCGAGAAATTTTTTGCCGGTTTCCGAATCGAAGATGCCCTTTTCCTCAAACAGGGAAAAGGCATCCGCACTCAGCACTTCCGCCCACTTGTAGCTGTAGTAGCCCGCCGCGTAACCACCGGCAAAGATATGGCTGAAACTGTGCTGGAAGCGGTTTTCCGGCGATATCGGCACCACCGAAACCTGGGAGCGCACATCGTTGACCAGCCGCTGGATTTCTTCGGCATTGGCACCTTCGGGGCGCGAGTGCAGCAGAAAATCGAACAGGGCAAATTCCAGCTGACGTACAGTAAACATGGCGGACTGGAAATTTTTCGCCGCGAGCATTTTATCCAGCAGTGCCTGCGGCAATGGCTCGCCGGTCTTGTAGTGCCCGGAAATCATGGCCAGCGCCTCCGGCTCCCAGCACCAGTTTTCCAGAAACTGGCTGGGCAGCTCCACCGCATCCCAGGCCACGCCATTGATGCCGGACACCGCCGCCACATCCACCTGGGTGAGCATATGGTGCAGGCCGTGGCCGAACTCGTGGAACAGGGTGGTGACCTCGTAGTGGGTCAGCAGCGCAGGGGCATCCTTCGATGGACTACTGAAGTTACACACAAGGTAGGCCACCGGCAACTGCAGTCCGGCCATGGTCCGGCGGCGCACGCGGGCGTCATCCATCCAGGCGCCACCGCGCTTGTTTTCCCGCGCATAGGGGTCCAGGTAGAAGCCGGCGATCGGCTCGCCGCCACGCTTCACCCAGTAGAAGTGCACATCTGCGTGGTAGGTGGCGACGGAGACATCCCGCTCTGCGGTCACCCCAAACAGCTTTTCCGCCACCGCGAACAGGCCCTGCAGCACCTTCGGGTATGGGAAATACGGGCGCAACTCCTCCTCACTGACTGCATAGCGGGACTGCTTGAGCTTTTCCGCAGCCCAATGGGTGTCCCAGGGCTGCAAATGCTCGATGCCGAGCTCTGCGGCAGCAAACGCCTGCAGCTCCGCGAATTCTTTGGCCGCCGCGGGTCGCGCGCGCTTGGCCAGGTCCCACAAGAAGGTTTCCACCTCCTCCGGGTCCCTGGCCATCTTGCTCGCCAGCGAGCGCTCGGCGTAGTTTTTCATCCCCAGCAGGTGGGCCTGTTCCGCACGCAGGGCGAGAATTTCCGCCATCACATTGGCGTTGTCGAATTCACCGCCGTTTGGCCCCACATCGGATGCGCGGGTGATATAGGCGGTGGACATCTTGCGGCGCAGCTCGCGATTGTTGGCATGGGTCATCACCGCGAGGAAACACGGGCCATCCAGGGTCAGCAGCCAGCCCGTCTTGCCTTTCGACTCCGCCAGCGCCCGGGCGCTGGCGAGTGCCGTCTGGGGAATCCCGGCCAGCTCGGACTCGTCCTCGATTTGCAGGGTCCAGGCCTTGGTGGCATCGAGGACGTTGTTGGCAAAGGTGCTTTTCAGTTCTGCCAGGCGTTTGCTGATGGTGGCGAAACGCTCCCGTGCGGCACCTTCGAGGCTCACCCCGCCGAGGTGCATATCCCGCAACCCGTGGCGCACCGCCTGCTGGCGCGCGTGGGGCCAGCTGGCAAATTCTGGCGATTTCGCCAACGCGCGATACACCGCGTATAGCGCCGGGTCCTGCCCTACTTCGGTCCAGTACTCGGTGACTTTTGCCAGGCACGCCTCATAGGGCGCACGCCAGTCGCCGCTCAACACACTATTGAGGTGGGAAACCGGGTTGTACGCCTTGCCCAGCTGGTCCTGCACTTCTTCGAGCGGCGCCAGGGTTCCCTCCCAGGTGGGATTGTCGCCGGCATTCTCCAGGCTATTTCTCAGCTGTTCGCGGCATTTGTAGATCAGTTCGACGATTGCCGGCTCTGCAAACTGCGGCTGGATGCGGTCGAAAGGCGGCAGTACGTGGGACTCTAACAGCGGGTTGGACCACAGCGTGTCGGACATGGGCATTCCTTGTCGGTAGACGGATACAAAAAACAAACGTAACCCCGAGTCCGCGGACGCAGCCGGCGGGGTTAACATATGCGCTGTATTTTAGTGGATTGCCATTCCGGAGGTCAGCCTTGTCCACAAACGCCCCCGCCGAAACCCCAAATCCCAACCTGCGTGAACACCGCGGCCACGCGCCGAAACTCGGCGCCCGCGTGTTCATCGACCCGATGAGTGCTGTCATTGGCGACGTAGAGCTGGGTGACGACTGCTCCGTTTGGCCCATGACCGTGATCCGCGGCGACATGCACCGGGTGCGCATCGGCGCGCGCACCAGTGTGCAGGACGGTTCCGTGCTGCACATCACCCATGCCAGTGCATTCAACGAGGGCGGCTGGCCGCTCACCATCGGCGAAGATGTCACCATCGGCCACAAGGCCTGCCTGCACGGCTGTACCGTGGGCAATCGGGTATTGATCGGCATCGGTTCGATCGTGCTCGACGGCGCGGTGATCGAGGATGAGGTGGTACTCGCCGCCGGCGCGCTGGTACCGCCGGGCAAGCGACTGGAAAGTGGTTACCTTTACGTGGGCTCACCGGCCAAACAGGCGCGCCCGCTGTCGGAAAAAGAGCGCAAATTCTTTACCTACACCGCGGGAAATTACGTCAAGCTGAAGGACGAATATCTAGAGCGCGACATCACCTGACAACCAGCTGTCGTTCGCGAAAATAATGGGAAAATTCCCTCGCAAAATGGCCCGCTTTGACAACCTATAAAGCGGGCTTTTTTGTTAAAATTTTTCGCAAGATTTTGTGCTCATTTGCCCACCGCGGGCAACCGGAACAGGGTACCCAAAAACCAGGTTTTCGAAGCACGATTGCCCTGCTATTTTTCGGTTGTTTTCTATGAGCATCACTTCAGACCTCACCAGCTGGCACCAGTGCGTGGCCAACCTGCTCGACAGCGAATCCGACTCGCAACGCATCTACGAACTTTTGCGCGGCGCCGAATCACTGGTGCGCGGCAACAGCAGCATGGCCATTCTTTACCCCGCTGGTGGTGTACCTGAGGTCACCCACCATCGCCTGCTCGCCAATGAACAGCCGAGCGCACAGGTTGACCGCTATGTGGAGTGCGCCTATCTGCTCGACCCCTTTTACCGGGCCGCAATGGATGAACAGCGGGAAGGTTTTTTTCTGCTGCGCGAAGTCGCCCCGGATGCGTTCACGCAGACCGAATATTTCCGCATGTATTACCGCGAAGCCAATCTCGGCGATGAGGCGTGCTACCTGGTGCGTGGTGAGGACGGAGTTATTGCCAGCCTTTCCATCGGACGCGCATCGGATCTGGGCGGCGGTCGATTTTCTGCGCAGGAGGTATCCCTGCTGCGATCATTGCTACCGCTGATTGAGAATGTATTGCGCAAATGGATACGCAACCATAACCGTGCGGAGATGCAGCAAGAATCGTTTGGCAAGCGACTGGAAAATGCGCTGGAAAATTTCGGCAGCTCGCTGCTGACCAATCGCGAGTGCGAGGTGCTGCATATGACTATGCGCGGACATTCCATCAAGTCGATGGCGGAAAAACTCGATGCCAGTGTCGATACGATCAAAACACACCGCAAACACATTTACGCCAAGCTCGATGTGACGTCGCAGTCGGAACTGTTTTATCTGTTCATCAGCGCGCTCCGCCATCATTCCGGTGTCGATCCCGACCCTCTCACCAGCCTGGAAAAATAGTCTGCCGCACAAAAAAGCCCGCGCTTGGTTGCTCCGGCAAGGGTGTTGCTGTAGCGACGGCGCGGGCAAATGTCCACAAGACAGGAACAATCAATACAACAGGAATAACTGACTATTTCTGGGTGATGGGGAAGCCCATCTTTTCCACCATACGTACCCACGGGATGCGCCAACCGCGCTTCTCATCCAGGGTGTCCAGCGCATACATGGTGATCTTGGCACCGATCCAGCGAAAAGGTTCCGGCGGAATAAACGCCGGCTGCGAGCAGGCAAATTTCAGTGCGCGCTCGGGGACTTTCTTGTCGTCGAGGATTGCCAGCGCCACACGTGCGCCAAAGCGCGTCGCGGTAACGCCGAATCCCGAATAGCCGCCGGCATACAGCATTTTGCCGCCGAGGTAATGCTGATAATGCACCGCCATACGCGTGGTCAGCGCAATCGGGCCACTCCAGGCATGGCTGAATCGCATACCGCGCAGTGTCGGGAAGGTGCGATAGAAATTCTCGATCAGCCGTACATAGGGTTCCGGCGTCTTGTCGTCTTCCGGGTCGGTGTTGTTACCAAAGAAATAATCCAGACGGCCACCGAACAGGATGCGGTTGTCCGCGGTCAGGCGCATGTAGTTCAGCTGGGTGCGGGTATCGTAAATACCCTGGCGATTCTGCCAGCCGATGGACGCCAGCTGCTCTGCGCTGAGCGGCTCGGTCACCACGATACGGTCGCGAATGGCGGCGACGCGATTGCGGATTTTTTTATTGCCGGACGCAAACGCATTGGTGGCGAGCAACACCTTGTTGGCCTGGATACGCCCCTTCGGAGTTTTCACCAGCACACCGCATTTGCTTTTGGCATTGCTGACCATGGGCGTGTTTTCGTAAATCTTCACGCCCAGTTCCATGGCAACACGCTTCAGCCCCCAGGCGAGTTTGGCCGGGTGCACGGTACCGCTGCGTTTTTTCGACCACATGCCGCCGTTGAACAGCGGCGATTTTACTTCCTGTTGCACGGCATCTCGGTCCAGCAGATGCGCATCGTGGCCGTAGTGGCGATACAGTTTGAACTCTTTTTCGATGTCCTCGATGCCCTCGTCGCCGATGGCGACGGTCAGTTCACCGCCCCACTCCAGGTCGCACTGGATGCCGTAGCGCTCGATGGTTTCGCGGAACCCGTCCAGGTTTTCCTTGCCCAGTTTTTCCAGCGCTTCCATGTCGTCTGGAAACAGTCGCTGCGCGTTGGACAGGCCGTGCATGACGGAGGTGGACAGGATCGCCGCCGGGCGCCCGGAGGCGCCGATGGCGATGCTGCTCGCTTCGATCAGCACCACGTTGCGTTCCGGATTCGCTTCCTTGGCCTGGACTGCCGCCCACAGCCCGGTAAATCCGCCACCGATAATCAGCAGGTCGCATTCCAGCGGTCGCTGCAGTGCGGGCTCATCGCGCGGACGCTCCGGCGAATCCAGCCAGTAGGGAAAGTAGGTCGTTTTCTGTAACGCTTCCAGGGCATCTGCCCTGATCAGTTCATCACACATGATTGCCTCTTCATCGCCGCGTTGTCGCAGGCGCGATCGTTAGAACAGGTTGTAGCGCACAGACAGGCCGAAGGTGGTCGGCATCTGGCGATAGAAAGAGCGACCGGCAAAGCTGGAGAAGGCGTAGGTCTCCGCGCTGCTGTCCTCGATGTTTTTGATCCAGCCACTCACCAGCCAGCGCTCATCCATAGCGCTCAGGGTCGCTTCCGCATCCCAGGAATGCACCGGGCCCGACAGGGCGTTGTCATCGGCGAGCTGCGCGGTCATTTCATCGCTGTAGGTGTAGCTGGTCTGCAGGCGCAGGTTGTAGTCGTTGAGCGGCAGGTCGTAGGCCAGCAGGCTGTTGTAGCTCCACTCCGGTGCCTGCGACAGGGTGGCACCGGCGGGCAGTGCGCCGGCCAGCGCGTCCACGAACAACTGGTTCACGCCGTCGGCGCCGTCATTTGTCGCCGGGTCGGCAACGATGCCGCGCATATCCGCGGTGGTCGGCGCCTTGGTGACCTTGCTATCGAGATACGCCACACCCGCCATCACGGTCAGGTTGTCGGTGGGCAGCCAGTGCAGGTCCAGCTCGAAACCGTTGGTTTTGGACTCGGGTACATTAACCAGGGTGGTATCCGCCACCGGGAATTCCAGGTAGTTGCTGAAATCGTCGACGATGATGGTCACCAGCGACTGGCGATCGGTGTAGTCGAGGCTGAACAGCGCACCGTTCAGCTGCATGGAGGAATCAAACAGGGTGGCCTTGAAACCCATCTCGAAGGACAGCACTTTTTCCGGCTCGACATAGGCCCAGCTGGCATCGTCGAGAATGGCCGCACCGTAGTAGGCGCCGGCCTTGTAGCTGTTGGCCACATTGGCGTACAGCAGCAGGTCATCGTTCAGCTGCCAGTCGAGACCGAGCTTGCCGGTGACCGCGCTCTCGCTGCTGCTGTCGTGCAGTTCGGCGATCACATCGTTGAACGAGTCAACGTCATCGTGGTTGGTGGAGATGCCATCAAAGCTGCGCTTGTCGGCGCTGTAGCGGATGCCCGCGATCAGGTTCACCGAGTCATTCAGCGCGGTTTCAGTATGCAGATAGGCACCCCAGGATTTGGTGACCTGTTCATAGTCGGCACTCAGCAGATCCCAGCCCTGCGCGGAAATGTCCGCGGTATCGAGCTCGAAGTTGGTGGCGACGGAATCGGTGACGAAGAACGAATCGTCGAACATGTCGGACACGGTCACCGTGTCTTCCGAGATGTTCACCCCGGCAACCCAGGTGGTGGCGCCGTCGCC
>NZ_DATCMV010000177.1:0-22619 GCF_036563125.1 Microbulbifer sp. | reverse complement strand
TGGCTCGCCCGCAGGAATCTTCAGGCCAAACTCCACATCCCCGTTCTGCCCACGCTGGCGCAGTACATGATCCATCAGCACAATCGCCATCATCGCCTCGGCGATGGGGGTTGCGCGGATGCCCACACAGGGGTCGTGACGACCGGTGGTGACCACTTCAATGGGGTTGCCGTTGATATCCAGGCTCTTGCCGGGAATACGCAGGCTGGAGGTGGGCTTCAGTGCGATGTGCGCGATGATCTCCTGACCACTGGAAATGCCGCCCAAAATACCGCCGGCATTATTGGACAGGAAACCGTCTGGGGTGATTTCGTCCCGGTGCTCGGTGCCCTTCTGCTCCACCGACGCGAAACCCGCCCCGATCTCCACACCTTTCACTGCGTTGATACTCATCAGCGCGTGGGCGAGGTCCGCATCCAGGCGGTCGAAAATCGGTTCACCGAGACCGGCGGGAACGCCACTTGCGTGTACGGAGATGCGCGCACCGACGGAGTTGCCCTCCTTGATCAGCGCCTGCATGTACGCCTCCATCTCCGGCACCTTGCTGGCGTCCGGGCAGAAGAAGGGGTTTTCACCAACCTGGGACCAGTCCAGCGTTTCCACCTTGATGGGACCCAGCTGGGAAAGGTAGCCGCGTACTTCAATACCGAACTGCTGTTTCAGCCACTTTTTGGCGATAGCACCGGCAGCGACGCGCATGGCGGTCTCGCGCGCGGAAGAGCGGCCACCACCGCGATAATCGCGCAGACCATATTTGGCCCAGTAGGTGTAATCCGCATGGGCCGGGCGAATCTGCTCGGAAATATTCGCGTAGTCTTTGGAGCGCTGGTCGGTGTTCTCGATCAGCAGGCCGATGGGCGTGCCAGTGGTCTTGCCTTCAAACACACCGGACAGGATTTTGACTTCATCCGCCTCGCGGCGCTGGGTGGTGTAACGGGAGGTGCCGGGTTTGCGACGATCCAGCTCCAGCTGGATTTCCTCGGCGGAAATTTCCAGCCCGGGAGGGCAACCATCGACGATGCAGCCCAGCGCCGGGCCGTGACTTTCGCCAAAAGTGGTGACACAGAACAGCTTGCCAAATGTGTTGCCCGACATACCCGGTATTCCCTACCCCAGTGAATTATTCGATTTCTCTCGACAATATTTGTCAATGAAAGCCGCGCATTATAAAGGATTCCCTCTGCGGCGGGACGCTCAATTAGTCACACACGAAACCACCGCGGAGAGGCCGACTAGCCGTTGGCACCCGCCTCAAAAAACGGGCGATAGGCCAGCAGGTCTTCTTTGCTCAACACGAAAATCCCGTGTCCGCCCTCTTCGAGTTCGGGCCATAAAAACGGCACATTCGGAAACGCCGCCTCCAGGGCTTCCCAGCTGTTTCCCACCTCGCACACCAGAATGCCCTCCGGTTGCAGGTAGTCGGGAGCCTCCAGCAGCAGGCGACGGGTGAAGTCGAGGCCATCGTCACCGGAACCCAGTGCCAACCCCGGCTCCGCATGGTACTCCGCTGGCATTTCCGCCAGGTCCCGCGCATCCACATAGGGAGGGTTGCTCACGATCAGGTCGTAGCTGCAACCCGCCAGCCCCGCAAACAGATCCGACTGCACCGCGCGCACCTGTTCGTTCAGGTCGTGGCGGTTGATATTGATCTGCGCCACGGCAATGGCATCCGCGGAGATATCGCTGACATCCACCCGCGCATCCATAAAAGTCTCCGCGCACGCGATACCGATGCAACCGCTGCCGCAGCAGAGATCCAGAATCGCCAGCGGCTCCTGCGTCAGCCAGGGCTCAAAACGCTGGCCGATCAGCTCACCGATGGGCGAGCGCGGCACCAGCACCCGCTCGTCCACATAAAACGGCATATCGCAGAACCACGCCTCATGGGTGATATAGGGCGCAGGCAGGCGCAGATTGATGCGCTTCTCCAGCACATCCATTACCTGATTGCGCTCTTCCATGGTCAGGCGCGCGGCGAGGATCTCCGGCTTGCTGTCCACGGGCAGGTGCAGTGCGTGGGTGACCAGCAGGACAGCCTCGTCCCAGGCATTGTCGGTACCGTGACCGAACCAGAGCTCGGATTCCGTGAAGCGGCTGGCGCCCCAGCGGATGTAATCCAGAATCGACTGCAATTCCTGCAAATTGGACTCACGTTTCTCTATCATTGGCGAAATTCCTCAATTCCCTGCGCATTGGTTTTTGCTGCTTTACTACCGTTGCACAAAGGCTTAGGGTAGCGCACCCTCTGGAGCCCCCAGACTACGGCCACTCTTGTCACAACAGCCTGGCCACAAGCGGTGCCAAGCGCGCACCGATGTCGCTGCGGGCGAGACGCTGGAAGCATACTGATGAAAGAACACTACGCACACATCCTTGAAGCCATTGGTGAAGACCTGGAACGCCCGGGCCTGAAAGACACCCCGCTGCGCGCGGCCAAGGCCATGCAATACCTTACCCGCGGCTATCAGCAGACGGTGGAAGAGATCGTAAACGACGCACTGTTCCCGTCCGACTGCAGCGAGATGGTGCTGGTCAAAGATATCGAGCTCTACTCACTGTGCGAGCACCATATGCTGCCGTTTATCGGCAAGGCCCACGTAGCCTATATTCCCGACGGCAAGGTGCTGGGGTTGTCGAAAGTGGCGCGCATTGTAGACATGTTTGCCCGTCGTTTGCAGATTCAGGAACAGCTTACGGTGGAAATCGCCGAATCCATCCAGCGTGTTACTGGTGCTGCCGGCGTGGGCGTCATCATCGAAGCGAAGCACATGTGCATGATGATGCGCGGTGTGGAAAAGCAGAACTCGGTGATGAAAACCTCCGCCATGCTCGGCTCCTTCCGCAGCCAGCAGGCCACCCGCCACGAATTTCTGTCCCTGATCCGTTAACCGCAAAGAATAGGCGCGATCAGGAATAAACAGGGAGAACCCGGCAATGCCTCATCTGGTGATCGAATATTCTCAGCAACTGGAAGACACCATTTCCATTGCGACACTGGTGAAGAATGGTCAGCAGGCCATGAACGGCACCGGGCTCTTCAATGCCAGCGCCATCAAGACCCGCGCGGTGCCCTATCGGGATTTCGCGCTGGGCAATGACGAAGGTGGCAACAAGACGTTTATTCACGCGGAGGTGCGGATTCTCGAAGGCCGCACCTCCGAGCAGAAGGAAGCCCTGAGCGCGGCCATCTTCAACAGCCTGTGCGAGTCCGCGCCGGAAGTGCCGGAAATTTCCGTGGAAGTACGGGATATGCAAAAGGCCAGCTACTCAAAGCGGGTTCCCTTCTGACCCAACCTCTCTCCTAGCCGTTCGCTTCCAGAAACGGCAGGAACCAGCGGGCAATCGCCTCCGCGCTTTCCTCCATGTGCAGATGGTGCCCGCCGGGAAATTCACGAATTTCCATACTGGGTACCCGTTCGGCAATGGGACGGATGCGCTCGATCATGCCCTGGATACCATCCTTCCCCAGAGCGAGGCGAATCGGCATGGTCGCGCGGGAAAGAAACGCCATCACCTGCGCCTCGTTCAATTTTGCCAACGAGCTCGCCAGCAACTGCGGATCATTGCTCCAGGTATAGCCACCATCACAGGCGCGCACGCCCCGCTCCACCAGTGCGCGCGCGGCACTATCACTGAGCTTGAACAGCCCGTTCTTGCGCGCCGCAGTGGCCACATCCAGAGAATCGAACACCTTGCTCGGGCGACCGCGGTAACGCGCGCGCTGCTCGATCCCCTTGCGCAGGGTATCCGGCGCTTCTTCATCGGTGGTGGGCGGGGGCACCAGACCGTCGATCAGAGCGAGGCGGTCGATACGCTCGGGAAAGGTGGCCGCGGCAATGGTACCGATCACTGCGCCGCGGGAGTGCGCCAGCACGGAGAACCGCTGCCAGCCGAGGGCATCGGCCATCCCCAGCACGTCCTCGATTTCTGTCCACACGGTGTAATTGGCATCGCGATGGCGGTGATAACTTTGGCCATGCCCGGCCATATCCACCGCTACCAGATTAAGACTCTGTAAGTGGGGCGCCATGGCGTCGAAGCTGGCACAGTTGTCCAGCCAGCCGTGCATCGCCAATACCGGCACACCATCCGGATTACCCCACTGGCGCGCGGCGATGGTGTTGCCCTGGAGATCCAGGGTAATTTCTCGGGGGGACGGGCTCATGACAGCAACTTCCGGTGAATGAGCACATCATGCTGACAGCGCCCCGGCAGCGACTCAATGGCCACAAAGGTCAGACTCCATGGCCACTTTTTGCCACTGCACCGGCAGGCGCCAAGCAAATTCTGAGGGTGTACTTAAGCACTAGGGCTTGTGCTGCAGCCACTCGAGCTCCGCGCAGTCGCGGGCCCACACATCGGCACTCAGGCAGGCGAGGCTCGACGTGCCCATGGGGTGTTCATCACCGGTGCCGCACAGGCCGTTGACCAGACTGCCCACCAGCGGCTGGTGGCTGACCAGCAGCAGAGGAAAGATATCTTCATCCGCCGCGGCCAACGCATCCAGCAGCTCATCCAGCGGGGTATCCCCGGTCAGCAGCTCCTGGATTTCCACCTCGCGCTCGAAGGCTTCCGCCACGATCTTGGCGGTCTGGCGAGTACGAACAAAAGGGCTGGCCCAGATGGTTTTCACCTGGGCCAGTTCCGAGGCGCGCTCCTTGCACACCGCAGCCACATCCTCGCGCCCTTCATCGGTGAGTGCGCGGGTTTCATCGCTCTTACTGTACGGCTCGGCGCGGCCGTGACGCATGACAAGCAACAGCACTACGTTCTCCCGTCAAATCCTTGCAGCCAATCTGGTGAGCAAATGCCCGGGTTACTTGTCACCGGAGTTCTTTTCGGTGTCCGAGGGGGTATCGCGGCCGAGCTCGATGACGGTTTCATCGCCCGCCTGGTCTTGCCCGGCATTTGCAGCCTTGTCTTTTGCTTTCGCTTCCGGTTTTTCCGCGGTCCTGGCAGGCGCTGTTTTACTGCCCGCTTCGTCCACTTCCTCAAACTCGGCGACGACATCTACATCGTCTTCGCTGCCGATAATCTCGCCGTCGAATTCCTCGGCGCTTTCATAGGTGGAGAGATCCTCTTCCTCGGACTCCGGCCACTCGGAAAACGGAAAGGGCTTCTCTTCCGTGTTGTAGATCAGGAACTGTAGGCTCTGGTAGATGTAAGTTGAAATCTGGTCGCCGAGGCGGCGCAGATTGTCATTGGCCCCGCCGGTAAAAATGGCGAACAGGAATTGGGCAATAACCACGGCCAGCATCACAAAGCCGGCCACTTCCAGCAGCACCGCAAACAGCACCATATAAATCAGGCGCAGCCACTGGTTGGTCGAGGTCAGGTTTTTTTTCAGTTCTTCATTGCTCATTGGGCGATCACCATTCCGTTGTTGGGCACCACTATCGATATGTGCCGGCCACAAGGGCCGGCGTCGGGGAAAACACTGCCAGGGAAAAAACTATAGTCCGGAATCATTTCAGGACTGCGGCCACTCCGAGAAGGGAAATGGCTTTTCTTCCGTGTTGTAAATCAGAAACTGCAGGGTCTGGTAAATGTACGATGCAATCTGGTTGCCGAGCTGGCGCAGGTTGTCGTTCGGGCCACCGGTGATGATGGCGAAAAAAAACTGCAGGATGATGGTTGCCAGCATCACGACACCTGCCACTTCCAGCAGGATCGCGAACAACACCATAAACACCAGTCGCAGCCAGTGCTCGGAAGACGTCAGGTTGTGCTTGATCTGTTCGTTATTCATCTCTTGTTCCGTACTCAGGGCTTCCCTGCCTGGGGCCCGCTCAGGGTTTGGCCGAATAGGCGACATCAAAGGTCTGCTCCCCGGACATCAACTCACGGATCACCGTGGGGATGGGGGTACCTTCAAATAATATGGCGTGAATGGCGGAAACCAAGGGCATGTAGACACCCAATTCGTCCGCCTTGGCCTTGATCAGGCGAACCGTGTTGACACCTTCCGCCACCTGGCCGATCTCGTTGACCGCCTCGTCCAGCGTCCTGCCCTTGCCTACCAGGTAACCCACCCGGTAGTTGCGGCTCAGGTCGGACGAGCAGGTGAGGATCAGGTCGCCGACACCGGCGAGGCCGATAAAGGTCATCGGGTCCGCGCCGACGGCCTCGGCAAAGCGCATCATTTCCGCCAGCGCCCGGGTGATCAGCAGGCTGGTGGTGTTCTGCCCACGCCCCAGGGCCACGGCCATACCGGTGACGATGGCATAGATATTTTTCAGCGCGCCGGCGAGTTCCACACCGAACACGTCATTGCTGGAATAGACCCGGAAAGTCTGCGAGTGCAGTACCTTCTGGATCGTGGTGCAGAGGGTTTCGTCCTCACTGGCAATCACCGTGGCGGTGTAGTGACCGGCGACAATTTCCTTGGCGAAGTTGGGGCCACTCAGCACCCCCACGCGCATCCCCTCGGTTTCCTCCCGCAGGATATCGCTCATCAGGTCGAAGCTGTCGCGCTCGACCCCCTTGGTCAGGGAGATCAGCATGGTACCGGGAGCCAGTATCGGCGCAGCGCGGTGTATCACCTCGCGGAAGGAGCTACTGGGAATGGCGACAAACACGATCTGGCAGCCGCACACCGCGGCTTCCAGGTCACTGGTGACCTTGAGATCCGGGTGCAGGGCGACGCCCGGCAGGTAGTACTGGTTTTCCCGGTTGGCCATGCAGGCCTCGGCGCGCTCCGGGTCGCGCATCCACTGCCGGGTATCGTGGCCGTTGCCGGCGACAATATTGGCAATGGCGGTGCCGAAGCTGCCACCACCGAGAATGGCAATGGAATAACGGGATTCAGGGGCGTTTGAGGATACGTCTTTCTGGGTCATAACGCTCTGTGGCTTTTACTGTGCAGCGGGGGATTATACGGAGCCTGGTGCCGGCACCCAACGACCGGTGAAGAAATTGGTCGTTTTTGCCAAGTTCACCCGACGTTACCGTTTTTTAAACACCAATTCGTGCAAAAAACCGGCGAGAGGACCATTGAGTAGCAAATCAGATAGCAACTATAGCGTAGCGCCAAGTTCTATAGGGTAGCGCCCAGTGAGCGAGGAAGATCAGGAAATGGAGGGAGGGGGGATTAACTGGCCGGGCAAAGTGCCCGGCCAGTCGGCAACGTCAGGAACTCAGCGGTTGAGCTCCAGCAGCAGCGTGTTCAGGCGGCGCACGTAGTCCGCCGGATCTTCCAGCTGGTTGCCCGCCGCCAGGTTGGCCTGGTCCAGCAGGATATTGGTGAGATCCGCAAAGCGGTCCTCGTCCTGCTCCTGGTCCAGGCGCTGTACCAGCGGGTGGTTGGGGTTCAACTCGAAAATGGGCTTGGCGTCCGGCAGTGCCTGGCCAGCCTGCTCCAGGATACGGCGCATCTGCAGCCCCATGTCGTTGTCGCTGGCCACCAGACACGCGGGAGAATCCACCAGACGGGTGGTGGCGCGCACGTCTTCCACGCGGCTCTCCAGCACTTCCTTGACCCGCTCCACCAGGGCGCCTGCCTCTTTCTCGACCTTTTCGCGCTCGGCCTTGTCATCGGCGTTTTCCGCATCGCCCAGATCCAGTGCGCCCTTGGCCACATCCTGGAACTGCTTGCCGTCGAACTCGCGCATATGGCCCACGAACCACTCGTCCACCTGATCGGTGAGCAGCAGCACCTCGATGCCCTTCTTACGGAATACTTCCAGGTACGGCGAGGACTTGGCGGTGGCGAAGTTATCCGCGCACACGTAGTAGATATGCTTCTGGCCGTCCTTCATGCGGCCCACGTAATCTTCCAGCGACTGATCCTGCTTGGCACTGTCGGTGTGGGTGGTGGAGAAACGCAGCAGCTTGGCGATCTTGTCCTTGTTGGCAAAATCTTCCGCCGGCCCCTCTTTCATCACGGAACCGAACAGCTCCCAGAACTTCTGGTACTCGTCACCGTCCTTGCTCGCCAGCTTGTCCAGCATGTCCAGCACACGCTTGGTGAGCGCGCTCTTGATGGCGTCGGTGTTCTGGTCCTTCTGCAGGATTTCGCGGGACACGTTCAGCGGCAGGTCGTTGGAATCCAGCACCCCTTTGACGAAGCGCAGGTACAGCGGCAGGAACTGCTCCGCGTCGTCCATGATGAAGGTGCGCTGCACATACAGCTTGAGGCCGCGGGCGGCATCGCGCTGATACAGGTCGAACGGCGCGCGCGCGGGAATGTACAGCAGGCTGGTGTAATCCAGCTTGCCTTCCACACGGTTGTGACTCCAGGTCAGCGGGTCGTCAAAATCGTGGGAGATGTGCTTGTAGAACTCCTTGTACTCCTCGGATTTCAGCTCGGAGCGCGGACGGGTCCACAGGGCCTGGGCGGCGTTGACCGCTTCAAATTCCGGGGCCTTGTCTTCTTGCTTGTCCGCGTCATCACCGAAGTTGTGCTCTTCTTTCAGCATCTCAACCGGGATGGCGATATGGTCGGAGTATTTCTTGATGATGGTGCGCAGGCGCCAGCCGTCGGCGTACTCCTGGGCTTCGTCCTTCAGGTGCAGTACCACGCGGGTGCCGCGGTTCGGCCACTCCACATTTTCCACCGCGTACTCGGCCTCGCCGCTGCACTCCCAGTGCACGCCCTGGCTGGCGTCGACACCGGCGCGACGGGTGAACACATCCACCTTGTCGGCGACGATAAATGCGGAGTAGAAACCCACCCCGAACTGACCGATCAGGTGCGCGTCCTTCTTCTGGTCGCCGCTTAAGTTCTGCATGAAATTGGCGGTGCCGGAACGGGCGATGGTACCGAGGTTCTCGATCACCTCATCGCGGCTCATACCGATACCGTTATCGGTAATGCTCAGGGTGCGGGCGTCCTTGTCGAACTCGATGCGGATACGCAGGTCCGGGTCTTCTTCCAGCAACTCGGGCTTGGAGAGCGCTTCAAAGCGCAGCTTGTCGGCGGCGTCGGATGCATTGGAAACCAGCTCGCGCAGGAAAATCTCCTTGTTGGAGTAGAGCGAGTGGATCATCAGGTGCAGCAGCTGCTTGGCTTCGGTCTGGAAACCGTGGCGTTCTTTATGCGCCTCTACAGTCATGGGTCAGTCTCCCCTAAATCAGATCAATCTCAAGACAGGGGATATTGGGCCGACCGGCACCTTTTCAAGCGCCGGCCGAAGGGAGAGAGGGGGAAGATCGGAAAAGAAGCGGAAATCCGGTTACTTTTTCACCGTCGTAGAAGCCTGCACCAGCTTGCTGCGGCCGGTGATATCACCGATGAATTGGCCGGTAAGATCGGCGATCACGCGGGACTCTGCATTCATCAGAATCGCGATGCCCACCTTGCGCTTTTCCGAATAGGCCACTGCGGCACGGAAACCGGCCACCCAGCCGCCGTGAAACACGATGCGATCATCGCCCACGGTATACAGGCGCCAGCCGAGCCCATAACCGGCGTGGTCGATATAGTCACGCCAGACGCGGTGCTGCATATGCCGGCGGGTCTCCACCCGCTCGGTGGTGAGGTCGGCGATCACTTCCTTCGACAGCACCTCCGGGTAGTAGCCCATCTGCGCCTTAAGCCATTGGGCCATATCGCTGATGCTTGCGTTAACACCGGCCGCCGGCGCCGCAAGGTAGTACTCCTTTTCTACCTTTACGGGGCGCCAGCCGCTGCCGGTCTGCACATGGGGGGCGGCACGGTTGCCCGCCGCCATAAAGGCCTCCCAACCAAGGGATGCATCTTCCATCTGCAGGGGAACAAAGAACCGGTCCTTCAGCTGGCGGCTATAGGGAACGCCGGTAGCTTTCTGGATCACGTCCTCGATCAGGCTGAACAGGACATTCTGGTAGCCGTAGCATTTGCCCGGATCACAGTTGGGGTCAATGGTGGCGAACATCGGCAGGATCTTGGACAGCGGCCGATTGTCTTCCAGATAGTTGTCGTAGGCGTTGGGGGTCAACCCCGAAGAGTGGCTCAGCAGGTGCTGCACCTGCAGTTTCATGGACAGTGCCGGGGTCTTGAAGCTGAGCTCCGGCACGTAGCGCACCACCTTGTCGCCCCAGTTGAATTTGTGCTCGTGTTCGAGCACCGCGGCCATGCTGGCGGCAAAGGTTTTGGATACCGACGCCAGGCGAAACACCGTGTGGCTGGTCACCGCTTCCTGCTTGCCTTTGACCCGAACACCGTAAGTGTTCATGGCCACCACCTGGTCGTGATCCACGATCACATAGGCGGCACCGGGAATACCGTGCTGCTCCAGCATCTCGCGGAAGTAGCGGTCGAACTCCTCGGCACTGGCCGCAACGTTCTTGCTGACCGATTTGCTACTTTCGCGTGCGGATTTGTCCCCGCGCGCAGCATCCGCTGCAGTCGCGGGATGCGCCACCAACAGCACGAACAGGAACGCCAGCGACGACAGCCGCTTGCCAGCAGCTGCCTGAAATGCGCCTCGGATACGGTTGGAAATGCCCTGAATCACCTTGAATACACCATGTGTCTACTGCAGACCGCCGCGACAGCGCCTGACCCTGTATTCCGGGTTCACCCCGAGGGTTGGCGGATAACAGCTCTGCCGGGTGTGTTGGGAAAACCTGTATTAAGACTAGCAGCCCGCGCAATAATTCTCGGACCTTCCCGCTATCTTTGCCTCAATCGGCCACTTGCGCAGCTGCCCCGCCAACCTGTGTCGCTCAGTGCGGGCATTGTAATAAAACTGGAACAAGCGCGCACATTAGCCGATTTTTCCCACGGCATCATCCTGTCTGCACGTCTGATTTTCAGGCGCCCAAAATGGCAGGCATAAAAAAACCGCCTCGCGGCGGTTTTTTTATAAGGGAGACAATATTGCCTCCCTCAGTCAGAGCTCCGTAGCTCGCAGACAGCCTTACAGCTTGTCAGCGTTCTCGCTCAGGTAAGCAGCAACGCCCGCCGGAGAGGCGTTCATGCCTTTGTCGCCTTCCTGCCAGCCAGCCGGGCAAACTTCGCCGTGCTCCTGGTGGAACGCCAGTGCGTCAACCATGCGCAGCATTTCGTCAACGTTACGGCCCAGCGGCAGATCGTTAACTACCTGGTGACGAACAACGCCTTCCTCGTCGATCAGGAAGGAACCACGGAAAGCTACACCGCCTTCGGACTCAACGTCGTAGGCCTGGCAGATTTCGTGCTTCACGTCGGCAACCAGAGCGTATTTAACCGCACCGATACCGCCGTCGTTTACCGGGGTGTTACGCCAGGCGTTGTGGGAGAACTGGGAGTCGATGGAAACACCGATCACCTCAACACCGCGCTTCTGGAACTCCGCATAGCGGTGATCGAACGCGATCAGCTCGGACGGACATACAAAGGTGAAGTCCAGCGGGTAGAAGAAGATAACCGCTTTTTTGCCTTTGATGGCGTCAGACAGGGTGAAAGTGTCAACGATCTCGCCGTTGCCCAGTACTGCAGCCGCAGTGAAATCGGGAGCGGGCTTGCCTACTAATACAGCCATGAGAACCTCCTCAGTGAGATAAATAATGCCGTTATGGGAATGCTCAATTTATAACCGGTAGCTATAAATTGATAAAAGATTGATAGTGGGCCGCTATCTTACACAGGGCTTTATGCCAGTCCCATTAAATTTTTATATAAATACGATAGCTGGCGCCCCTCGCCACCCTTGAGGTATTGCCGACTGCAGCGCGCACTTTCGACCTTACGGTCAGAAAAATCCCAATCCCCCCTACTGATTTACAGCTCGCCAACTAGAATAAATTTTGAACAATGCGGCAATCTTATTGACACACATTCTCATTACCAATAAGATCCAACTTCCGTTCGATAACCGATTATTTTTGCGTCAGGGTTACCCGAAATGTACGTATGTATCTGTAAAGGCATCACCGACAGCCAGATCAAAGAAGCCGTGTACGATGGCTCCACTTCGGTCAAGGCCCTGCGCCGTCACCTGGGCGTGTCTTCACAGTGTGGCCGCTGCGCCGAGCTGACCCAGGAAATCATCGACGAGACCATGGCCGGTGGCGTCATGGCTTCCGCGAACAGCGCCCTGTTCTATTCCGCGAGCTGATTTCCACAGCGACGCCCGTGGCGGGCCACCCCAGCGCCCGCCAATACCAGCTCCCCTCTTCCCGTTTCTTGCTTCTTCTTAGATATCCTCAATTCTCGCCCCGTGTGACGGTCATCCACTGTCGCGCAATGCTCGCACCACTACTGACCGCTCCCCCAGTCAGCAACTAGGCTTTTATGGGCCCTGATCGCCCTGCCTGAAATCCTGACTGCGGAGAGCCATGAAGCAAAAGCTGCTGCATCTGTCGGAACGCCTGCGCGCCAGCTTCTGGCTGGTACCCGCCGTGATGATGGCGGTGGCCATCCTGCTCGCCCACGGATTGCTGTCTCTCGACCAGATGCTGGACATCAATTACCTGCCCGGCTTCCGCTGGCTGGAACTGCGCGACAGCGAAAGCGCCCGCGCCCTGCTCTCCACCATTGCCGGCAGCACCATTACCGTCGCCGGTACCGTGTTCTCCATTACCACCGTCGCCCTGACCCTCGCCGCCAACCAGTTCGGGCCGCACCTGGTGCGCAACTTCATCCGCGATCGCGGCACCCAGGTGTCCCTGGGCATTTTTCTCTCGACCTTTGTCTACGCACTGATGGTGATGCGCGGTATCCAGGCCGGCAAAAGCAGCGGCGAGAACCAGAGCTTGGCGGTGAGCATGGCGATCCTGCTGGCGCTCGTCAGTATCGCCTACCTGATCTATTTCATTCACAACGTGGCGCAGTCAATTCAGGTCGACAACATCACCTTCAATATCAACCGGGAATTCCGCCAGGCGCTGGCGCAAATCTATCCCAGCGAAGAAAGTCGCGACCCGCGCAATACCCGCGCGGATCTGCGCGACCTCAATCTGGGCGACAACTGCCTGTGTGTGCCCGCCCACCACGGCGGCTATGTGCAGTTGATCGACCGGGAAAAATTGCTGCGCTGGGCAAAGGGCAATGATTGCTGCATCAAGCTCGAGTGCCACCCCGGCACTTACCTCAACCACTGGAGCTGTGTGGCGCGAATATTCGAGCCGCCGCGACAACAGGACACCGAGGAAATCGCGAAAGTTATTCGCAGCGCCATCACCATCGGCTCGCAGCCCACCGCAGAGCAGGACATCATTTTCTCCATCCGCCAACTGGCACAGATTGCGGTGCGCGCGCTCTCTCCCGGCATCAACGATCCGTTTACCGCCTACTCCTGTATTGATCGCCTGATCGACGGTATCGGCGTGGTGCTGCAGCGGCCGCCACTGCCCAACTGTTTTCACGACGAAAACCAACGGCTGCGGCTGGTGACCAAAGAACTCGATTTCGCCGATGTGCTCGCGGCGGCACTGGATGAAATTCGCGAATACGGCAGCCAGAGCGCGGTGGTGATGCACCACCTGCTGGACGCGCTCTACGAACTCGCTGAAATATGCAACCGCGAGGCCGACAAGCGCGCGTTAAAGCACTGCCTCGAGCGCCTCACGGAAGATTGCGAAAACCAGATCGACGACAAATTTGATACCGCCGCCATAACCAGGAAAATTGCCGCGGTGCGCAACCGCCTCAGCTGACACCGCAACCCGGTTTCACACACCCACCACCGGCACTCTAAAGAGCAATTATTCTCATTGCATTTTTATGCCGTTTTCCCGTTAATTTTCGTGCTTTTTACCGGCGAGATTCCCGAACATCCGCGCTTGACTTGCGTTTTTGTGCACCGCAAACTCACTCCGCAAACCCGTAGCGGCCCTACAATTAGGGAGAACATAGGGACGTCTTAAATTCGACAGGATTTATCCGAGACGCCCGGCGCGTAATCCGGATCACACTGATTAATAAAATGTCCCTTCAGGGCAAAAGGAGATAGCAATGAAAGGCGATCCCAAGGTCATCGAGCATTTGAACAAGGCACTGGGCAACGAGCTGATTGCCATCAACCAGTACTTCCTGCACTCGCGCATGTTCAAGGACTGGGGCCTGAAGGAACTGGCAGACAAGGAATATCACGAATCCATCGACGAGATGAAACACGCCGACTGGCTGATCGAACGGATTCTGTTCCTCGAGGGCATCCCCAACCTGCAACACCTGGGCAAGCTACTGATCGGTGAAAACACCGTGGAAATGCTCAAGTGCGATCTGAAACTGGAGCAGAAAGCCATTCCCGATCTGCGCGATGGCATCGCCTACTGCGAATCCGTGCGCGACTATGGCAGCCGCGAGCTGCTGCAGAAAATCCTCGACTCCGAGGAAGAGCACGTGGATTGGCTGGAAACCCAGCTGAGCCTGATCGACAAGGTGGGTATCCAGAACTACCTGCAGTCGCAGATGGAAAAAGCTTCCGAGGATTGATCCCACGGCAAGCAGGCCGGATGGAAAATCCGGGCACAAAAAAACCGCGAATATTCGCGGTTTTTTTGTGCCCGGGAAAATCACTCCCAGGAAAACAGCAACGATTACTCGCCCTGCTCTGCGCCCTTGGCCGCTTCTTCGATCAGGGTCTTCAGCTCGCCGTTCTCATACATTTCCATGATGATGTCGCAGCCGCCGATCAGCTCGCCCTTCACCCACAGCTGCGGGAAGGTCGGCCAGTTGGCGTACTTGGGCAGCTCCTGACGGATGTCCGGATTAGACAGGATATCCACATAGGCAAAACGCTGACCGCAGGCCATGATCGCCTGGGATGCGCGCATGGAGAAACCGCACTGGGGCGCGTTGGGGCTGCCTTTCATATAAAGCAGAATGTCGTTGTCGGCGATCTGCTGCTTGATGTTTTCCAGAGTATCCATAATGGAAGCTAACCTCGGGTTGGGAAATGTCCGACGCGGGCCGCACCCGGCGTCAATCCGTCGTGAAAGCGCGCATTGTACCCGATTCATTTTTGCGCGCACGCACTGCTGGTTCCGCAGCGCGGCTGTGCTAGTATTGCCGGCTTTCCGGGGAAATTGCTGCCAGAGCATGCCTTCGACGCATTTTCTGCGGTTTCCCTTACTTCGGCCCACCGACAGAGGAGATATCTCAGTGGCCACTCCCGCACTTATGCAGAACTACGGTAACAGAACCCTGACCCTGGTCAGAGGTGAAGGCAATTACGTGTGGGACGATGCTGGCCGACGTTATCTCGACGCTCTCTCCGGCATTGCCGTGTGTGGCCTCGGCCACTGCCACCCAGCGGTCACCGAAGCCATCCAGGACCAGGCGGCAACGCTGCTGCACGCGTCCAATCTGTACAACCTGCCGCCGCAGGAGAAACTGGCGGACAAGCTGGTCACGCTGTCCGGCATGGACAATGTGTTTTTCTCCAACTCCGGCGCGGAAGCCAATGAGGCGGCCATCAAGCTGGCGCGCAAGCTCGGCAACGAGCGCGGTCTCGCCATCCCGAAAATTGTGGTGACCGAGGGGGCATTCCACGGCCGTACCCTCGCCACCCTGACCGCCACCGGCAACCCCAAGGTACAGCAGGGCTTTGCCCCGCTGCCGGAGGGTTTCCTGCGTGTGCCCTATAACGACGCGGCCGCGATTGAGAAGCTCGCCGCCGAGCACAGCGACATCGTCGCCATCCTGGTGGAACCGGTACAGGGCGAAGGCGGTATCCGCATCCCCGACGCCGACTACCTGCCGCGCCTGCGCGCCCTGTGCGACCAGCACGACTGGCTGCTGATGCTGGACGAGATCCAGACCGCCAACGGCCGCAGCGGCAAGCTGTTCGCCTACCAGCACTACGCGGATCTGCTGCCGGATGTGGTCACCACCGCCAAGGGCCTCGGCAACGGCGTACCCATCGGCGCGTGCCTGGCCCGCGGCAAGGCGGCGGAACTGTTCACCGCCGGCAGCCACGGCTCCACCTTCGGTGGCAACCCGCTGGCCTGCCGCGCCGGTATCGCGGTGCTGGAAACCCTCGAAAGCGAGTGGTTGATCGAGCGCGCCGCCAAGCTGGGCCGCGACCTGGTGGAACAACTCAAATCCGAACTGGCGGACTGCGCACTGGTTAAGGAAGTGCGCGGTCTCGGCCTGCTGGTGGGCATCGAACTGGATCGCCCCTGTGCGGAGCTGGTGGACATGGCCCGCGCCAAGGACCTGCTTATCAATGTCACTTCCGGCAATGTGGTGCGCCTGCTGCCGCCGCTCACCCTGAGCGATGCCGAGTGCAGCCAGATCGCCACAACCGTCGCCGCACTGGTGCGCGACTTTGCCGAAAAGGCCGACTGAATTTGGAGAAATAAAACATGGCAGTCAGACACTTTCTCACCCTCCTCGACCTGAGCAAGGAAGAGCTGCGCGCGGTTATCGACCGCGCCATCGAACTCAAGGCCCTGCGCAACCAGGGCGTCACCAGCGAGCCCTTCCGCAACAAGGTGCTGGGGATGATTTTTGAAAAGGCCTCCACCCGCACCCGGGTCTCGTTCGAGGCCGGCATGGCACAGATGGGCGGCCACGCGCTGTTCCTGTCCCCGCGCGACACCCAGCTGGGCCGCGGCGAGCCGATTGAAGACAGCGCGCGCGTCATCTCGCGCATGGTGGACATCGTGATGATCCGCACCTTCGGCCACGACATCCTCGAGCGCTTCGCCGAGTTCAGCAAGGTGCCGGTGATCAACGCCCTGTCCGACAGCTACCACCCGTGCCAGCTGCTGGCAGACCTGCAGACCTATTTCGAGCACCGCGGCAGCCCGGAAGGCAAGGTGGTGGCCTGGGTGGGCGATGGCAACAATATGTGCCAGTCCTACATCAGTGCCGCGCGCCAGTTCGATTTCGAGCTGCGCATCGCCTGCCCCGAGGGTTACGATCCGGACCCGGCCATCGTCGCCGCCGCCGGCGACCGCGTCACCATCGTGCGCAAGCCGGAAGATGCGGTACGCGGCGCCGACTGGGTTTCCACCGATGTGTGGGCCTCCATGGGCCAGGAAGACGAACAGCGTATTCGCATGAAGGCGTTCGAGGGCTACCTGGTGGACCACGAGCTGATGAGCCACGCCAACAGCGACGCCGTGTTCATGCACTGCCTGCCCGCACACCGCGGTGAGGAAGTGAGCGGCGAACTGCTGGAAGACGAGAAAATCTCCGTGGTGTGGGACGAGGCGGAAAACCGCCTGCACGCCCAGAAAGCACTGATGGAGTTTCTGATAGAAAACAGCCGCTGATCGCCTCTGGCCGACGGCTGAAAAAGGGGCGCCGCATAATCACCGGCGCCCCTTTTTTGTGCGCCTCACTCTGACAACGGGATGGAATCACCGCCAGAAAAAATCCGGTTAAATTTCGACCATTCCGTGCCAGTTTGCTCAGGGATTAATCAGGCCCAAATTGTTATTGCCATGCTTAATTTGGGAACCCGTTACTATTAAAAAATATTCTTAGAAAAACCACGTAGTCGCCCAATCTGATCACTTTTTATACCCGCCCAATAACGGCGGGCGCTGCAGGCTGGGGATAACTGGCGCCGCACTGCCTACCCACAAATTATCCACAAGTAACCCCAAAGTTATCCGCCTTGAATTGGGCACCCAATCGCATTATCTTGTTGGTCATTCGAGATCGAACCCCAATATGTTGGGTTTCACGGTGGAATGACCCACAAGAAACCCCTGGGAATACGGCGCAGGGCGCCCGAACCCCACCACAACATATTGTGTTCGACCGCTATCGCACCAACTAGGCCAGGCCTGTACACAGTCCGCATAGGACTCCGGAGCGGTGGATAAGTGTTTGCCGGCAGTAACGCCGCAGACCTCTACCGGTCAATCCGGCCGCAGGGTGCCCCTGAGTTTCAGACGCAGTATCAAGCAGTACCCCACAAGAGTTACCCGAGCGGTGCCGAGGCATCGTCGTCACTGCTTGTGCCTGCGGAAATGAAATAGATGTGTGAGAGGCATCGCGTTATCGCGCACAGCCAGCACAGTAAAGCGCGATGAGCGCGCAAAAAATTAGAACGATTTTTCGGCCACAAGCCGGCTAAAAAAACCAAAAGCAACACCGGGCAAGTCACACTCGACGCGCACACAAAACTATGGAGAAATTCATGCACACAGAGACAGGGCGCTCTCAGTCTGCGCCTAACGGCACTACCAAGGATTCGGTATCAGATCAGGCCAGCAGCAACACCACACTGGCTGCCACTGCCCCCGGTCAGATCCGCGTCATCAAACGTAACGGCACCGTGGTGCCCTACGCCGACAGCAAAATCTCCGTAGCTGTTACCAAGGCATTCCTCGCCGTCGAGGGTGGCACCGCTGCCGCCTCCAGCCGTATTCACGAGCGCGTCGCCGATCTGGTTTCCCACATCAGCGCCACCTTCAAGCGCCGCATGCCGTCCGGCGGCACCATCCATATCGAGGAAATCCAGGACCAAGTAGAACTGGAACTGATGCGCGCCGGTGAACACAAGATTGCCCGCGACTACGTGCTCTACCGCGAAGAGCACGCGCGCCTGCGTAAAGAAAAAGAAGCGCAGAAAGCCGCCAGCGCCCAGTCCGCCGATACTCACCCGAGCATCCGCGTAAAAATGGAAGACGGTTCCCTGGTTGCACTGGACATGGAGCGCCTGCGCACCATCGTCAGCGAAGCCTGTGAAGGCCTGACCGACGTAGACGGCGAGCTGATCCTGCGCGAAGCACTGAAAAACCTGTACGACGGCGTTTCCGAAACCGACATCAACACCGCGCTGGTAATCACCGCGCGTACCCTGGTTGAGCAAGAGCCGAACTACACCTACGCCACCGCGTTCCTGCTGCTGGACAAACTGCGCGCTGAAGCCCTGCGCTTCCTCGGCGTGGCCGAGTCCGCCACCCAGCAGGAAATGAAGAGCCTGTACAAGCCGGCGCTGTCCGCGTACGTGGCCAAAGGTATCGAGCTGGAACTGCTGGATCCGGCACTGGCCAGCTTCGACCTGGACATGCTGGGCGACGCGATCAAGCCCGAGTGCGATCACCAGTTCAGCTACCTCGGCCTGCAGACGCTGTACGACCGCTACTTCCTGCACTCCGACGAAATCCGTTTCGAGCTGCCACAGATTTTCTTCATGCGCGTCGCCATGGGCCTCGCCATCAATGAAGAAAACCCGAATGAGCGCGCGGTTGAGTTCTACAACCTGCTGAGCTCTTTCGACTACATGAGCTCCACCCCGACCCTGTTCAACGCCGGTACCCTGCGTCCGCAGCTGTCCTCCTGCTACCTGACCACCGTGCCGGACGACCTGCACGGCATCTACGGTGCCATCCAGGACAACGCCATGCTGTCCAAGTGGGCAGGCGGCCTGGGCAACGACTGGACCCCGGTGCGCTCTCTGGGTTCTTACATCAAAGGCACCAACGGCAAGTCCCAGGGTGTTGTGCCCTTCCTGAAAGTGGCCAACGACACCGCGGTCGCCGTTAACCAGGGTGGCAAGCGCAAGGGCGCCGTGTGTGCGTACCTGGAAACCTGGCACCTGGACATCGAGGAATTCCTCGAGCTGCGCAAGAACACCGGTGACGACCGTCGCCGTACCCACGACATGAACACCGCCAATTGGGTGCCGGACCTGTTCATGAAGCGTGTGTTCGAAGACAAGGAGTGGACCCTGTTCTCTCCGGCGGACTGCCCCGACCTGCACGACCTGTTCGGCGACAAGTTCGAAGAGCGCTACAACCACTACGAGCAGATGGTTGCCGAAGGCAAGCTGAAGCTGCACAAAAAAGTGCGCGCGCTCGACCTGTGGCGCAAGATGCTGGGCATGCTGTTTGAAACCGGCCACCCCTGGATCACCTTCAAGGACGCCTGTAACCTGCGCAGCCCGCAGCAACACGCCGGTGTGGTACACAGCTCCAACCTGTGCACCGAGATCACCCTGAACACCAAGGCGAACGACGAAATCGCAGTATGTAACCTGGGCTCCGTAAACCTGTCCCAGCACATCGGCGAAGACGGCAAGCTCGACCAGGCAAAACTGGCCAGCACCGTGAAGACCGCCGTGCGCATGCTCGACAACGTGATCGACATTAACTACTACGCCGTGGAAACCGCGCGTCAGTCCAACATGCGCCACCGTCCGGTGGGCCTGGGCCTGATGGGCTTCCAGGACGCGCTGTACAAAGCCGGCATCTCCTACTCCAGCGATGAAGCCGTAGCCTTCGCCGACACCACCATGGAAGCGATCAGCTACTACGCGATCGGAGCCTCCAGCGACCTGGCGGCCGAGCGCGGCAGCTACTCCAGCTACGAAGGTTCTCTGTGGAGCCAGGGCATCCTGCCGATCGACTCCATCGAAATCCTGGCCAAGAACCGCGGCGAGCAGTTCATCGACCAGGACACCAGCTCCACCATGGACTGGAACGTGGTGCGCGAGAAAGTCGCGAGCCAGGGCATGCGCAACTCCAACGTGATGGCCATCGCCCCGACCGCGACCATCGCCAACATTACCGGCGTATCCCAGTCCATCGAGCCCACGTACCAGAACCTGTACGTGAAATCGAACCTGTCCGGTGAATTCACCGTGGTGAACCCGTACCTGGTACACGACCTGAAAGCCCGCGGCCTGTGGGACAAGGTGATGGTCAACGACCTGAAGTACTACGAGGGTTCCGTGCAGAAGATCGACCGCATCCCGGCCGACCTGAAAGCCAAGTACGCCACCGCGTTTGAAGTGGAACCGCGCTGGATCGTGGATGCCGCCAGCCGCCGCCAGAAGTGGATCGATCAGGCCCAGTCCCTGAACCTCTACATTGCCGGCGCCAACGGCAAGAAACTGGACCTAACCTACCGCATGGCGTGGTACCGCGGTCTGAAGACCACCTACTACTTGCGCGCACTGGCTGCCACCTCCACGGAGAAATCCACCGTGACCACCGGCACCCTGAACGCAGTAAGCGCCGGTGGCGCCCCGGCCGCCAACGCCGCACCGGCTCCGAAAGCGCAAGCTGAGGAAATGGTCGCGCCGGCCGCCGTGCCGAAGGCCTGCTCTCTGGACGATCCGGATTGCGAAGCCTGCCAGTAAGCGCTGGTTGATCGTTTGCAAAGACTCTCGGGGGAGAGCACCGCGTAGGCCGATTCCCAGCGAAACGGCCGCGCAACCAAGACCATAAGCGCCGCCCCGGCACCGGGTTCATTACTCAACCAAAGAGTAATAGCCCGGTCCGGGCGCAAGGCGCAAAACACACCGAATGAATAGGCCCTGCCGGCAAACTCGGCACGGCAATTGCTCAGGAAAGATAGGGGGAATCATGCTCAGCTGGGACGATTTCGACTCACAAGCCAAACAAGAATCCAAAAAGCCCGAACCGCAACCGGTGCCGGGTGCACTGCAATCCGAGCAGCAGGCAGTCACCGAACAAAGCGCAGCCTTCCATACAGACAGCGCCAGCAGTGCCCCGGCACCGACCGCGGCCCAGACCAGTTCTTCCAGCGCCACGTCCGCTGTGGAAGCCGCCCGCGCCGCCGTAGCCGACCTCGACCCGGCCCCCGGCCTGGAAGAACTGGAAATGGGCGCAGCCCGTATCCAGGTAGACGAGAAGCGCATCATCAACTGCCGCGCCGACCTCAACCAGCTGGTACCGTTCAAGTACGACTGGGCCTGGCAGAAATACCTCGACGGCTGCGCCAACCACTGGATGCCGCAAGAAGTAAACATGAACAAAGACGTCTCCATGTGGAAAGACCCCAACGGTCTGACCGCCGACGAGCGTCGCATCGTGGAATACTCCCTGGGTTACTTCTCCACCGCCGACTCCCTGGTAGCCAACAACCTGGTGCTGGCCATCTACCGCCACATCACCAACCCGGAGTGCCGCCAGTACATCCTGCGCCAGTCCTTTGAAGAAGCCATCCACACCCACGCCTACCAGTATTGCGTAGAGTCCCTGGGCATGGACGAAGGCGAAGTCTTCAACATGTACCGCGAAGTACCGAGTGTGGCCAAGAAAGCCGCCTGGAGCCTCGCGCACACCGGCTCCATCAGCGACCCCAACTTCAAGACCGGCACCATCGAGAAAGACCAGGAGCTGCTGCGCAACCTGATCGCGTTCTACGCGGTGACCGAAGGCATCTTCTTCTACTGTGGTTTCACCCAGATTCTGTCCATGGGTCGCCGCAACAAGATGACCGGCGTTGCCGAGCAGTTCCAGTACATCCTGCGCGACGAGTCCATGCACCTGAACTTCGGCATCGACGTGATCAACCAGATCAAACTGGAAAACCCGCACCTGTGGACCGAAGAGTTCAAACAGGAAGTAACCCAGATGATCCTGGAAGGTATGGAACTGGAAGTGGCCTACGCCCGCGACACCATGCCCCGCGGCGTACTCGGCATGAACGCGGCCATGATGGAGGAATACCTCCACTTCATCGCCAACCGTCGCCTGAGCCAGCTGGGCCTGAAAGAACAGTTCCCCGGCGCCCAGAACCCCTTCCCGTGGATGTCCGAAATCATGGACCTGCGCAAGGAGAAGAACTTCTTCGAAACACGGGTTATCGAATACCAGACCGGCGGTGCACTGCAGTGGTAAACCACTAAATAGGCATCGACTGTAGAAAAGGATTTACTACAACAAAGAGTCGCTCACAGGAAGAGAGGTATTGAAGCGGGCGAAAGCCCGCTTTTTTTATGTTTAAAAATGGACCCGACGAAACTAGTCATTCGCCGCGTCGAGAAGAAAGACGTGTG
>NZ_DATCMV010000144.1:0-12926 GCF_036563125.1 Microbulbifer sp. | reverse complement strand
TGTCCGGTTGCAGGAGAGGCGAGACGATACCGGCCTTGGTGGTTTCACCGGTGGTGACGATGGCGATAGGAGTTACTTCAGAACCGGTACCGGCGGTGGTGGGCACCTGCAACAGGGACAGGCGCGGGCCGCGCACATTGCCCACACCGTAAAGTTCGTCGAGCGACTGGCGACAATCCGGGTGCGCCAGCACCGCTACTACCTTGGCCACGTCCATGGAGCTGCCGCCGCCGAAGCCGACAATCATTTCCGCGCCCAGCCCCCGCGCCGCCTGTACCGCCGCCTCCACGGTGGCACTCTTGGGGTCTGCCTCTACCCGGTCAAAAATGCCCAGGCGCAGATCCGAGGCGTCGAACCCGGGCAGTACGCGGTCCAGCAATCCGGCGTTGAGGATCCCACTATCGGTCACCAGCAGAATCCGGCTGGCACCGGTGGCACGGCAGTGCCGTGCAAGCTCTTTAGCAGCGCCCGCAGCAACGGTAATGGTTTTGGTGGTGGTAAAGGTGAAATCTTGCATATGGCCCCCGAGCACTGACTGGGGACCATTGAAAGCCGGTGGGGGGTAGCTTTGCCATTACCTCGGGTTTCGGGTAATGACCTTTACCACCGGCGGTGGGATCAGAGTCAACTCTCGGCGGCTATTGCCGGCATGCCCTGTAATTGAAAACCGCGCAGTAAACGACCGATACTGGCTGTCATCATTTCCAGATCCGGGGGGAACCGGCTTCTCACCGAACTCAATTCCAATTGGCGCATGGTAAAGCGCAGCAACTCACCGTCCACCCGTGGTGACGAGCTGCCGAGCCGACGGCAACTTTTCTCGGCGATATCCGTCAGCGACTCATCCAGCGCACGCACTTTTTTGTCCAGCGCGTCCGGCAAATATTGCGCGAAGACGAACTGGCATTCAGCCGAAATCATTTTCTTTTTGACAGTCGCTTCCTCGAAAATAATTTCGACGATCAATGCGGTTAACGCCTGGACAAAAGCATCCGCTTCCGCTTCTGCTACCGGGACGACTGCGCTGCTGTCTGAGGTTGGAGCAAACTGCCGGTAGCAATCGTCTCCCCTTTGCTCGATTTCGTCTCGCCAGGGCTGAATACGCTCAGCATGCAAATCGAACGCGGACTCGATCAGGTTTTCCAGAGTACCGAAGTAATAGGTGGTCATCGCCAGCTGCACGCCGGCGGCCTTGGCAATATTGCGGTGGGACAGGGAAGCCAATCCTTCATCCGCAATCAGATCCAAAGTGGCATGCAGTATTTTGCCCTTGGCGATTTCGCGCTTCTCGGCCTTCTTGTTGCCCGCGGCTTTACGCTCACTGCGGTCAGAAGTCTTCTGTTCAGTTCCACTACTGGAAACCATGCGTCGAGCCTCGGGCAAAATTGGAAAAACCTTGTACAGAGGTATATGAAGGCGCAACCCTATACAAAGGTTATTTATTGGTCAAACGTGCAATGAAACGCCGCCCTGCGCAGATTTCCACACACTTAACGCACGCACGTCTACAGACGATAGTCCAAATTTCCCAAGTTAATTGCCAAACACGATTACTGTCGCGATTTTCCCTTTTCCAGCTCGAGCACTGCCTGTCTATGCCCCTTCTGCGCCGCCTCGGTAAATGCGGTGCGCGCGAGCTCGGGATTGCGCTCCACGCCGTCGCCATCCAGAAACAATTTGCCCAACTGGTAGAGGCACTCGCTATCGGCGGCGGTGGCGCACATCATGTACCAGAGTACCGCCATCTCGCTGTCGGCATTGGGCAGGCGCTGTTGCTGATGCAGTTTTGCCATGCCCAGCTGACCCGCAGTATCCGACATCGCCTGCCAGTAAGCCTGCTCTGCGCCCTGGTAATCGCGCGCGGCCCATTTGAGATCTCCCTCCAGGGCGTGGGCGGCATCGGAGTGCACCGCCAGCGCGGCATCAAAGAAAGTATTGGCTAGCGCGATGCGCTCGGCCGGCTGCAGTGAAGGTGCGGTCAGAACCCGTCGTGCAAAGGCGACTTGTGCCGCGGTATCTCCCGCTTCGGCGATCGACTGCAGGCGCGGCAACAGAGTTTCCAGATCCGCACTCTGCCACTCCCGGTTCAGGTCCGATTGCAAGATCACCAGTTGTGCCGGAAGGAATCCTTCCTGCGCAGCGCGGCGCACATACTGGATACCCTGCTGCAGGGACACATCCCAGCGCTCGGCAAAAAAGTAAGTGGATAACAGCATCCACGCCCTGCCGGGTTCGAGACGCTGATCCGCCGCCGCCATAAACTGCTCGAACAGTTCCTCGCTCGGTTCCACCCCGAGTCCCTGGCGATAGGCAAACGCGAGCCCGATCATGGCATTGGCACTCCCCTTCTGCGCCGCGGACATCAGGAAATCCACCCCGTCCTCCTGCGACAGTGAAGGCAGCTTGCCGGACAGTGCCAGTACTCCCAGGCGAAATTCCCCGGTCTCGCTGCCGGCTCCGGTAGCGTTGAGAAACTGCTGTGCTGCCTGTTCCAGCTCACCGCGATCTTCCAGCAGGCGCCCGAGCCCCACCTGTGCCGAGGGCGTACCGCCCTCCGCCAGTGGGCGCAGTACCTGCGCGACGTAATTGCCACCAACCCCGGCAAATGGATAGGTGGCACCGAGCAGGATATTGATTGCGCGTTCGTTTTCGAAAAATACTTCTCGCTGCACACCGGTTTCCGGATCTTCCGCGGTCACCACATACATCAGGCCGACGCCACCTGCCACCGGTTGCAACACCGAGTCGCGCACCTGGTAGCCGGCGAGGTAGAGAATTTCATCCGCGTGGTCCAGCAGCGCAATTTCGTAGGCGGTGTCTATGCTCTTGCCATCGCCGCTACCCAACACACCGCGCAGGATATATTGCACGGCATTTTCATGCTGACGCGCCAGCTCGGTTTCGCCGAGAAACTGGTAACACTCCTCGGCCGCCAGGTGCGGTTCCAGTTCGAAGAAATTGCGCGCACTCCACTGCTCCCAGTCCATGGCCGAACAATCGCTATCGTCCTCGGCGAGCTGCGCCATCTCCCGCTGGAATGCCTCACGGGTATCCACCGCGGTGATCAGGCGAGAACTTTGCAGGTAGGCAGACCAGAATTCGGCGAAGGGTACCGAATCCGGTGCGAGCCGGATTTTCTGCGCAAGTACTGCGAGCTGCGCGTCCGCTTCGGCGTAACTTTCCAGTGAAAACTGGACCTCCGCGGACGGCGCCGCTGACGCCCGCGCGCGTTGCGCTTCGGAATTTTTTGCACCGCCATCCACCGCGACCGGCGCTGCACAGCCGCTCAGCAGTGCGGCCAACGCCGCACACTGCCAGTATTTTTTGAAATGAAGCATATGTTTTCCCACCGGCTTTATTTTTCCGAGTATGTGCAGCGCGCGTTATTTGCGCTCGAGCAGGTCTCGCGCGAGATTGCGCGCGCGCTCGCGCCGCTCATTCGGTGTCACCGATGCCGGCGCCAGCCATACGGAATAGGTCAGGCCCGAATCGAGCCGGTCGATGGCCTGCAGATATTCCCCGAAGCGCTCCGGCGCTACCGATTTATCCAGTGACTGGTAGCGGTAATTCACCGTTACTTTTTGCGGGCTTTGCTCTACATCGCGGGAAAATTCAAACCAGGGATTGGCGATGTTCTCGGCGCTCTGCCCGCTCAGCCAGCGCAGGTCGCCAGTGTTTTTCGCAATAACGGTAAAGCGTTCGTCCACCTGCAGCTGCCCGGGCAGGCGGAATGGATATTCACGCTGGCGGGTTTTCGGCAGGGAGATGTTTGTCACCACACTGGCGGCCGCGAGCTTGAGCAGGTTCTGGCCACCACTTTTTTCGCCCAGGTTGCGCAGGCGATATTTTTCCCGCACGCGCAACTCGTTGCGCCCCTCGACTTCGCTGATGACCACCGGTTCCAGCATTTCGATACCGGGGAAATAGCGCGCGTAAAACTGCAGGAAATCATTGGTGATGGTGTCCACATCGCGGTAGCCTGCATACGCACGCATGTCTTCGGCACTCCAACCGACATAGTGGCTGACCACCTCGAACACCGCGGACTGACGGTTGTCGTCCAGGGTCAGGGTTTCCTCCACATGGACACGCCCGCTCAACTGCTCCGGCGCTACCGGCTCGATTCGGGTGAGTTTTCCCTCCTCCCCATTCACTACCAGCCCCCAGTTAAAGTCCGGCAGCGACATAGCCTCCAGTTCACCGTTCTGGCTGGTGGCCGTGGGATCGACCCAGTAGCGCTTGCCGTCAAGCAGGAAGGTGGTAATCACGTGGTCGAAATGACCGGGGGACGGCAGGCGCGTGTCCAGATCCAGGTTCTCCACCGACGACACCAGCGCGGGATACGCATCGATGCCCAGCCTGCGCAGTGCGGCGATCAGCAGCACGGTTTTGTCCTTGCAGTCGCCGAAGCGCCGGTCGTAGGTTTCCAGCGGTGACGACGGCAGGTGGGAATTGACCCCGTGCTCGATTCCGAAATAGCGGATGTGTTCCTGAATCCACTGGGTCGCCGCCGCGGCCTTGTGCGCGGGACTGCCGCGCAGGCCCTGCAGCCAGCGGTCGAATTCCGCCGGTACCGGATCGGAAGCGGCGCCGTACAGAGTATTCGCCCAGCCGTTTACCTGGTGCCAGTCGGCGTACTGGGTGTATTCGAGATAGGGATAGGGGGTGAGCCACTCGGGCACGCCGTCTTCCTGGCGCAGCGCGGCGCTGTTGTGGATATCCACGGAATAGCGGGTGAGGTTGCCCTCATCGCGTGTGCGGATAGCGGTGGTACCGTCGCTCGTGCGCAGGTACAACGGCAGTTCCTTCGGGGTCAACAGGCCGATGTACATGCGCTCAATGGGCACACCCCAGGCCAGCAACTCGCGGCCAAAGTTTTTGTCCCCCAGCACCGGGTTGCTGCCGCGTACCGAATAGCTGTACTCGACGATATCGCCGATGCGCAGGTCCTTCAGCAGCAGCATCGCGGTCCAGTGCTCCGCGTACATATCCTGCTCCAGCTCCTCTTCGCGCTGGAACAGTTTGATATCCGCGCTCGCCAGCCGATCGCTGCGCTGACCATCGCGCACCACGCTCACGTCGTGAATGACCAGTTCCTCATAGGCGGGAGAGAAACCGAGGCTGATGCTGGAAATCTGCTGCAGACCCTGCTGGCGCAGCGGCTGCATTGCAATGCGGAAAAAACGCTCTTTCTTGTCACCGGTGAGATTGATCTGGGTATCCAGCACCAGGTTGCGCAGGCCGTCATCCGCCAGCGCCTTTCCGCGGGCCTTGCCCTCCGGTATTTCCAGCGGCTGTACCCACGCGGGGCGGGGCGCTATCCGGTAGTCCGCCGTAGCTGCGGACTGTATCGAGGCGGAAGGCTGCTTTATCGCCGAAGTTGAGGGCGCGCCCTGCACAGACGAAACGACCAAAAGAGCGATGAATGACCACAGGGTGGGTGTGACGCGGCGTGACCGGAATATCTGCTTCATTATTTTCACTGCATACAGGCAATAGATGAACTGCAGGTGACCGCACATCGAGCGCTGTCACCTGCGTCCCATCATATAGGCTGCATGGGGGGAGTACCACGTCCGGCAATGCGGCGCCAGTTGCCGTCGCGCGCCGCGGCCGTTAACGTGTGGCCGGTTTATTTTGTATTGGAGCCACCATGCGCAGCCTGCATCTCCTGCTTCTCTCCTTATCGGCCCTGATAGCCCTGCCAGTTGTGGCCGGTTCGCCCGTGCCCATGTGGCGCCTGGACTTCATGCACGAGGGCGGCAACGCCGCCGCGGAAACCTTTGAAATTGAGCAGTTGCTGGAGGAACCCCAGCACTGGAGTGGACCCACACAGGATCGACTGGAAAGAGGCGACTACAAGGTAGAGTTGTTTGAAGCCGGCGCAGAGAAACCCTGGTTTTCCTACAGCTACAGCTCGGTGTATTCCGACTGGTCCCACGGCGTGGAAGCCACCAACAGCCGCAAGACCTTTCAGGAATCGGTGCGATTTCCCGCTCCAGAAAAAGATTCGACCCTGGTGATTTCGCGCAGGAAGCTGGATCAGGACGGACAGCCTTTCGAACGCGTCTGGCACACCTCCATCGAAGCGGATGCCAAACCTGCTACTGCGCAATCCATACTGCCGGCGATCGCGCGGGATCTGGCTATTCAGGGCGCGCCGGAAAGTCACCTGGATCTGCTGTTTATTGCCGAAGGCTTTACCGAAAAAGAGCAGGAAAAATTTTTCGCCGCTGCACAGCAGGCGAGTGAGGCACTGTTCGACGTAGAGCCATATGCAAGCCTGCGGGATAAATTCAATGTGCGCGCCCTGTTTCTCCCCTCCCGTGAAGCCACGCTCGGCGGCGACACCGCGCTTAAGGTCAACCCCAATGCACTGGAGATGGCCCGCTATGCGCTGACGATGGAAGACCATCGCCTGCGCAATGCCGCCATGCAGGTGCCCTACGACAATATCGTGATCCTGACCAATTCCAGCACCTACAGTGCCAGCGGTATCTATCGCAGCTACACCGTAGTTCCGGTGTTCGAGCCGCGCATGCGTTTCCTGCTGGTGCACGAACTCGGCCACCATCTCGCCGGTCTCGCGGACGAATACTTCCACGCAACCCCCGGCTACGCCAATGCGGAAAAAGTGGTGGAGCCCCACGAACCCAATGTCACTGCACTGCTGGATAAGCAAAATCTCAAGTGGGCGCACCTGGTCAAACCATCAACGCCCTTACCGACGCCATGGCAGAAACAGCGCTACCTCGACACACTGAAGGGAGACCAGAGCTGGCTGCTGGAAGAACCCTACATCGACGAAGTCGGTGCCTTTCAGGGAGCCAATTACAGCCCCACCCAGTACTACCGGCCGACACTTAACTGCCTGATGTTACGCGACGGCGGTGATAACCGGTTCTGCCCTGTGTGCGCTAACGGCATCCGCGAAGTGGTCGAGGCAACGGCCGGAATCGACATCGAGAAATAGACGACGACTCAATCCTTGACAGAACAAATGCTGCACATATACTTGCTTAGTCAACTATTTGTGCAGCATACCTGTCATGTCCAATACCAGCTCAGCGTTTATCATCAACAACGCCATTCTCGCTGCAAAGCTCGCCCGCAAGGCCGGCAACCGCTTAAGCGTCCACGGCATCAGCCTGACCGAATATCTGGTAATGGACTACCTGTGCCAGTGCCCGCAGGAGGTTTCCCGGATAGAGCTGGCGGAATATCTCGGCATGAGCGCATCGGGGGTCACCCGCCTGCTGCTGCCCATGGAGAAAAACGGCGTGGTGGAGAAAGTCCAGAATCCGCGCGATGCCAGGCAGAGCCTGGTCAGGCTGTCGAAAGCTGGAAAGTCGCTCTACAAGGATGCCCGTGTGAGTTTCACGCACATCGCTGAAGAGCTGACTTCGGGGGTGAGTGAAGCCCAGCTTAGTAAAGCGTTGGAGCTGCTGGTAAAGCTGGGGTAGTCGGCGTCAACCGATCGCCTTCAGGTTCGCGCGCTGGGGAAATTTCCCACAGGTGACCGACTGAATCCAGTGTTCCCCAAGGGTGAACTGGCATTCGTAATCCCGCGGTAAATTGTGTTTGCTGGCGAAGCGTTCGACCAGGCGCAGCACCAATGTCTGATCTGCCAGACGCAGCTCTACCGCTTCGGCAACCTCGAAGCCGAAGTAATCGCGCACGCTCGGGTAAAGTGCCTTGAACAGACTCTCTTTGGCAGAAAAGATCAGAGTGAGTGCCACCCTCTCGGACAGCCCCTCGGCGCGGAGCAGTTCCCGCTCTTGCCTGGTGGCTACGATCGCCGCTATCTCGCGGCAGACCCGGGTGGGAATCAGCACTTCTACATCGATACCCAGGTAATCCTTGTCCATGCGCCGGCTTACCGCGCACACGGCCACACTGCCCACGTGGGAGATGGAGCCAACAACGCCGCTCGGCCACAGCGGATTGCGTTTTTCACCAATCCCCACCTGCACGTCCTGATTACGCACCGGGGCGAGATGCTGCAGCGCCAGCGCCGCAGCATAGCGGCCCGCCAGAAATTCCGCCTGCCGCTTGGGCACCGAACCCGCGATAGATTCGGGCATGGCGATACCCAGTTCTGCATACAGCTCCGGCTGATAGCCGGCCGCATCAAATTCACAGGTAACCAGGCGCACGCCGGTTCTGGTGTCGACTTCTGAGTGCACTTTGCCAATAAACTGGCGGTCATCCCGCGGCATAATCTTTGCTGTTACTTCCTGCATGCGAATTTTCCCCGGTACCACGTACACCAATAAACTCATTACTGAATGCACGCAGCATGCCAAAAAACTACCGGTATCACCAACCTGTGAACGAAACTCTCGGCAGCCTACTGCTCGTCAGCAGTTCCCGCGGTGGTGACGTCGGGCATGAGCGATTCCAGAATGTTGTACATAACCGCCACCCGTTCCTCGTTGGGAAAATATTTATTGGCCAGCAGCACAAAGCCAAAGCGCTTTTCCGGGATAAACGCCACATAGGTGGAGAAACCGCCGGTGGAGCCGGTCTTGTTGATCAGCACATTTCTCTGCGCTGGCAGCGCCGGAGAAATGGCGGCTACCTGATGGTCGCCGATCATTTCCCGAGCGTTGCCCGCAAGCAGCTGCGATTTCTTCACCGGCAGTGGGTACTGCTCCCACACCATGTCCTGCACGTAGTGTTCGGTTTCGAAATAGCCGCGACGGGTTTGCTGTAGCGCCTTATCCAGATCGGTATTCACCTTCACCAGCTGCATCTGCGCCGCCAGGTAACGGGTTAAATCAGCGGCGCTCGAGCGCACGCCGTAGGCCTCTTCACCCAACAGCCCCATATCCAGGCGCACTGGCTGGTGTTTGCTGTTGTGCCCCTCGGCGTAGCCCGCCATTTTCTCAACGGGTACCTGAATGTAGGTGTCCGGCAGCCCCAGCCCGCGGAAGATATGCTCCTCCATGGCACTGGCAAAGGGCTGGTGCAGGCTGCGCGCGGCCACCAGCCCCAGCAGACCACTGCCGGGGTTGGAGTAGGTCCGTTTACTGCCGGGTGTGTACTGCGGCTGCCAGTTGCGGAAGTACTCCAGTAACTGCTCATCGCTGCGTACCTCCGCCGGTACCTGCAGAGGGAAATGTCCGGCGGTATGCGTGGCAAGATTGAGTACAGAGATGGAATCCATGGCGCTGCCACGCAGTGCTGGCAGGTAGGTACTCACCGGCTTGCCAAAATCTAGCGCCCCCTTCACTTGCGCGTAGGCGGCTAGGGTGGCGGTAAAGGTTTTGCTCACCGAGCCGATTTCAAACAGGGTGCGCTCGGTCACCGGCGCACCGCCCTCCAGCGTCGTGTCGCCGATATTGAAAAAGTAGGGTTCGCCGCCGATGGTGAGCGCAAGTGCCACGCCCGGCACCTGATATTTCTCCACCACCGGCTGGATAGCCGCCACCACGATGGCTTCCAGCTGTGCAGGCTCGATATCGGCGGCCCCCGGTTTAGCCGGCGCCGCCCCCTCGCCCACTACTGCCGGAGATTCAGCCACAGTGGCACCCGCGACAGCGGCCAGCAGCAGGCCCGCCAGTAAACGACACCCGCTCTGTAGCGCGCGCCGGAACGGGGCCGATCGGGTGATTTTTGACGCCATGAAGTCATTCCTTTGCCAGGCAGCGGCGTCGCGCTTCGGGTGCAACACACACCGAACCGGCGAAACCGCGGATTATTATTGCTGTCTGACCCTCAAGCGGGTGAGCGGGCGCTTAGAGCACTATAGCGCGAACAAATGTCGGGTCTGTAACAGAACCGGTAAAAACCCGCCCCGGAAACAGAACTCGAAAGCCCTGACACCAGTCGGATACACTCTACCTGTTATTGCCATGAAAGAAGCCGCCCCGGGAACATGCGATCACTGCTGAAAAAAACCATTTTCGTGCTGCTGGCATTTGGCTTGCTGGTGACGGGGGCGTTTTTGGCTTTTCCCGGGCTCAAGTACGAGCTCTACCGCAAGCTGCCACCCAAGATCCGCTGGAATATCTCCTACGCGCTCACCGACAAGTTTGTGGTGGGGATGGTGTATTTCGTCGAGCGCAACAACCAGCTGCTGCTGGTGCGCCACACCTACCAGGACAAATGGGCACTGCCCGGGGGCTGGGTGGAACGCAACGAGTCATTCGAGGAGTCGGCGCGGCGGGAGCTGCGCGAGGAACTCAATATCAAGATCGACGATTTCGAGGTGCTGGAAGTGAACAAGGTGCCGCGCTCGGGGATCATCAATATCGCCATTCGCGGGCGCCTCAAGGACCCGCACATCGCGATCCGCGACGGCGAAATCTACGGTTACCGCTTCTTCGACCTGCACCGGCTGCCGGAGGATGTGATTTACACCCACAAGCCCTACATCGAGCGCTATCTGGAGGCGCGCCGCCCACCGCGACAGCAGCCGCCGGAACCCACCCACAGTGAACCCACGGTGCCGGAGCGCTGAGTGCGGCCCCCACCCGGTAAATTCCTGCGCCCACAAAAAAAGCCGCCCGCATCGCGGGCGGCTTTTTCGCACTTCCAGGTCGCGGGCTGGGCCCGCAACCACTGGGGGTATGACCCCCTTAGAAGTTGTAGCGAACCTCGGCACCGTAGGTGCGCGGCTCGGACACGGAGGTGTAGGGAGTGCCGAACACCGCCATGGAGCGACCGCTGGGGATACCGGTGCGCTCGTTGTCCAGCAGGTTGCGGCCCCACAGCGCGAGCTCGTAGCGGCCGCCGCCGCTCATCCACACCATGCGTCCGTTCAGACGCTTGTCGTCCGCACCCACGCCCTCGATGTCGCTGAAGCTGGCCACGAAGCCCGGCTCAAGCTGGTCGCTGTTCTCGGCAAAGATGTAGTCCAGATGCAGGTTCAGGTCGCCCACGGAGATCGCCGGTGCCCAGTCGAAGGTGACGGTGTAGGCGGTGTCCACGGAAGACTTCTGACGCTCGGACTGCAGTTCACCCTGTGCGTCGTAGTAGGGCTCCCACTGGGAATCCGCATCGCGCACGGTGGTCACGAGGCCAAAGCGCATGGACTCGGTCGCCATCCAGTCGACGGTGATTTCCACGCCGTTGAACTGCTGGTCGCCGTTGATCACCGTCGGCAGCGCGTTGGCGGATTCCGGACGCTTGCTCTCGACACTGCGCTGGCGGTTGTCGACGGTCATGTCGAAGTAGCTCAGCTGCACGCGCAGGTTATCCAGCAGGTCGCCCTTGATGCCCAGCTCGATGTTGTCCACCTCTTCCGGCTCGATCGGGTTGTCCGCGGTCAGCAGGTTGAGGGAGTCGAAACCGCCGGACTTGTAGCCGGTGGAGTACGACAGGTACGCCATGGCGTCGTCGGTGAAGTGGTACTGGCCCACCACACGACCGGTGGTTGCACTCCACTTGTCGGAGGCGCGGCGCACGCCTTCACCCACGTTGTAGGCGTCAGCAGCGGAGAAGATCACTTCTTCAACCGGCAGATCACCGCGCATGTCGCGGAAGCTGGTTCCGGGGGTCTCCCAGGTGAAGGTTTTTTCGTCGGTGCTGTAGCGCAGACCGGCGAGCACGCTGATGTTGTCGCTCAGCTCGTAGTCGAAGTCAGCGTAGACACCGTAGTTAGTGAAGTCACCGGTGTTTTCCACAGACTCGGTCCAGTACTCGCCGCCGAACTCGGGGCCGAACAGCATGCCGCCAATGCCGAGTTGCTGGCTGACCATGTCGTAGTAGACACCGTCCTGGGGAAGCGCTGTGCCCGCGACCATGGTGGTAAACAGAGCCCAATCGTCTGCGTTCCACAGGTGATCGATGCTATCCAGCATCGCCAGTCCCATCTCACCGGCAGCACCCTCGACCATTCCACGCAGGGTTGGGTCGTTGACGATATTGGTGGTCACCAGACGGGTAATGGACTCGGCAGAAGCGGTCACATCGGTGCGCTGGTAGATATTCTCGTGGGAGTAGTTGGCACCCATCACCGCGGTCAGGCGGTCGCCGCTGAAGTTCACCTGCAACTCGTGGTAGCTGATATCGGAATCGAACACGTTGTTGGTGTCCAGATAGCGGGTGATATCCGCGGTGCCGTCTTCTTCCTCACGGTTGGTGGTTTCCCACTGGCGGAAGTTGGATACCCACTTCATGCTCCAGGCGTCATCGAACGCGTGGGTCAGCTTGGCGTTGACGGAGGACATGGAGCGGGTCTCGCCGCCGTTTACCACGTCGTTTTCTACCTTGTGATCAAACGGGTTGGTGCTGTAGGCGTATTCGCTGACACCGATGGCCTGGCGCGCGGCGTTGTCCACTTCGTCCCAGTCGTAAGACAGCTGGGCGGCGGTCTTGTCGCTGATCTGCCAAAGGGCGGCAACACGTCCGGTAACGATGTCTTCCGCGCCGGCGTCATCACCACCGGGGAATACGTTTTCCACAAAACCGTCGCGCTGGAAGCTCATCAGGTTGCCGCGCACAAAGAAGTTGTCCGCCAGCGGGGCGTTCACCATTCCTTCAAGTTGGGTCAGACCGTGGTTGCCCACGCGGGTGGATACAAAGGCCTCGAAATCCTGCTGCGGTGGATTCGGCACCAGGTTCACGGTACCCGCTGCGGCGTTGCGACCGAACAGGGTGCCCTGCGGGCCCTTCAATACTTCCACCCGCTGCATGTCGGAGAAGGACATGGAGGTGGCCGGCGCCGGCACGTAGGCGTCGTCGTAGAACACGGCTACGGACGGGTCGCCACCGGCACTGATGTTGGAGCTGCTGACGCCGCGGATGCTGAGTGCAGACTGGGTAACGCCGGAGCCAGCTTCAAAACCGGGGATATAGTCCGCCATATCGCTGAGCTTCAGCGCATTGGTGTTTTCCATATCGGCGGTGGAGAAGGTGTCGACGGTTACCGGCACTTCCAGCGCGTTCTGCTCGCGCTTCTGTGCGGTAACGATGATTTC
>NZ_DATCMV010000083.1:0-22552 GCF_036563125.1 Microbulbifer sp. | reverse complement strand
TGGTCGTCACACCCCGTTCTTCAAGGGCTACCGTCCGCAGTTCTACTTCCGTACCACCGACGTGACTGGTGCGTGTGAGCTGCCGGAAGGCGTTGAGATGGTAATGCCGGGTGACAACATTCAGATGACTGTTACCCTGATCCACCCGATCGCCATGGAAGACGGTCTGCGCTTCGCGATTCGCGAAGGTGGCCGTACCGTTGGTGCTGGCGTTGTTGCCAAGATCATCGAGTAATCTTTACTCCTGATCTGAAAGACAAAAAAGCCGCAGCGGCAGCGCTGCGGCTTTTTTTTGTCTGTACCGTTTAGAACCAGTCGCGGCTGAGGTCGCAGTGTCTGCATCGCGACATCAGCTGTTCGTAATCCCTTCCATCTATTGCGACCAGTGATTCATGGTCCCCGGACTCCAGGTAGATGGTGTCCCATTTGTTCAGGCTGCTGTCGACCAGGGTGGTGATTCCGTAGGCCGGTCCAAGCGGGGGTAGGGCGCCGACTTCGCAGTCAGTGAAGATGCTGCCAAATTCGCCCTCCTGCATCATTTTCAGGTGATTGCGTCCGGTTTCGTCGTGAACGGCGCGCATATCGAGACTGCTGCTGGCGGGAATGATCGCCATAACCATGCCGTGGTCATCCTTCAGCATGATGGCTTTGGCAACCGAATCCTCACGCAGTCCAGTTTTATGCGCGCTTTCGCGACTGGTGGCGCTGTGGTCATGGGGGATGACTCGGTAGTGTACCGAGTGGTCATTCAGGTATTGACTGACTGTGCTTGCAATGGTCATGAGCTGGCCCTCCTGAAGGTGGATCTCGTTGGCTTTCTCTAGTGTAGGTTCGTGCCGGTGCAGCTCGAAATTCCGCCGCAGTGGTTTGTTTCTTGAACTGTGTTGACAGATCAAATAATCGCCCGTAGACTTCGCGCTCCTTTTCGCCCGCCCTCGGGGCTGTGTAAAAGGACGTTCTTTGGTTTAAATGATTGGAGTTTGATTCCATGCAGGGTCAACGCATCCGAATTCGCCTGAAGGCTTTCGATCACAAGCTGATCGATACCTCTACTCAGGAGATCGTAGAGACGGCCAAGCGCACTGGCGCTCAAGTACGCGGTCCCATTCCGCTGCCGACTCGTAAAGAGAAGTACACCGTACTGATTTCTCCGCACGTCAACAAAGACGCGCGTGACCAGTACGAAATCCGTACTCACAAGCGTTTGCTGGACATCGTCGAGCCTACCGAGAAAACCGTCGACGCGCTGATGAAGCTCGATCTGGCGGCCGGTGTTGAGGTTCAGATCAGTCTCGGCTAACACTTCAAATTAACTACCGAATCCCAGGCGAAAAAGGTCTGGGTAGTGTAACGCTCTGAAATTGGGCGGCCGCAGTGGGTTAAAGCCCCGTGCACTGAGAGGTTGAAAAGATGACTATAGGTATTGTCGGCCGCAAGAGCGGCATGACTCGCATCTTCACTGAAGATGGCGCGTCTATCCCGGTAACTGTTATCGAGGTAGCTCCGAATCGCGTCACCCAGGTGAAAACTCTGGAAACTGATGGCTACTCCGCAGTTCAGGTAACTGTGGGTTCCCGTAAGGCTTCCCGTGTCTCCAAGCCCCTCGCGGGCCACTTCGCCAAAGCCAACACTGAGGCTGGCTCTGCACTCTTCGAACTGCGCACTGACGGTTCTGACGAGTCCTTCGAAATCGGTTCTGAAATCACTGTTGCTGGCTTTGAAGCTGGCCAGAAGATTGACGTAACCGGCACTTCCAAAGGTAAAGGTTTCCAGGGCGGTATCAAACGCTGGAACTTCCGTACCCAGGACGCTACTCACGGTAACTCTCTGTCTCACCGCGCACCCGGTTCTATCGGTCAGTGCCAGACTCCTGGCCGCGTGTGGAAAGGCAAGAAAATGGCCGGTCACATGGGTGCTGAGCGTGTTACCACGCAAAACCTGGAAGTGGTTCGTGTAGACGTCGAACGCAATCTGCTGCTGGTAAAAGGTGCCGTTCCTGGTGCGCCCGGTGGCGACGTAATCGTTCGTCCGGCAGTTAAAGCCTAAGGCTGAGGGTAAATAGATATGGAACTGAATATCGCTACTCCCGAAGGCGCTAAAGGCACTGTTGCAGTTTCTGAAGTGACTTTCGGTCGTGAATTCAATCAGGACCTGGTGCACCAGGCAGTGGTTGCCTACATGGCAGGCGCTCGTCAGGGTACCAAGGCTCAAAAGAGCCGCTCCGATGTTTCCGGTGGCGGCAAGAAGCCGTGGCGTCAGAAGGGCACTGGTCGTGCTCGTGCTGGTACCACTCGCAGCCCGCTGTGGCGCACTGGTGGCGTAACCTTCGCTGCTGTTCCGCGTGATCACAGCGTAAAGCTGAACAAGAAAATGTACCGCGCTGCTCTGCGCTGCATTCTCTCTGAGCTGGCTCGTCAGGAGCGTCTGGTTGTCGTTGAATCCTTCGACGTTGACGCGCCGAAGACCAAGCAGCTGGTAACCAAGCTGGCACAGTACGATCTGTCCGACGCGTTGATCGTGACCGAAGAGGTTAACGAAAACCTCTACCTGGCCGCGCGCAACCTGCACAAGATCGATGTTCGCGATGTACAGGGTATCGATCCGGTAAGCCTGATTCGCTTTGACAAGGTCGTGGTTACCGTTTCTGCACTCAAGAAAATTGATGAGGTGCTGGGATGATCCAAGAGCGACTCTACAAAGTACTGCTGGGCCCGGTAATTTCCGAGAAGGCTGCTGTGCTGGCGGACTCCGCCAACCAGGTAGTGTTCAAGGTAACCACCGACGCTTCCAAAGCCGATATCAAGGCAGCGGTAGAAAAGCTGTTCAACGTTTCTGTTGAGCAGGTTCGCACCGTGAACGTAAAAGGCAAAACCAAGCGCACCCGCTACGGCGTTGGTCAGCGCAATGATTGGAAAAAAGCCTACGTTCGTCTGGCCGAAGGCAGCGACATCAACTTCGAAGCTGCTGAGTAAAGGGGAAAGTTGCAATGGCTATTGTAAAAACAAAACCGACCTCAGCCGGCCGTCGTCACCTGGTAAAGATCGTCAACGCCGATCTGCACAAGGGCGCGCCCTATGCTCCGCTGGTTGAGAAGAAGTCCAAGACCGGTGGTCGTAACAACAACGGTCGTATTACCACCCGTCATATCGGTGGTGGTCACAAGCATCACTACCGCATGGTGGACTTCAAGCGCAATAAAGATGGCATTCCTGCCACTGTAGAGCGCCTGGAGTACGACCCGAACCGCAGCGCACACATCGCTCTGGTGTGCTACGCCGACGGTGAGCGTCGTTACATCATCGCACCGAAAGGCCTGCAGGCCGGTGCAAAAATCCAGTCTGGCGACGCTGCGCCTATCGCTGTAGGTAACACCCTGCCGCTGCGCAACATCCCGGTTGGTTCCGTAATTCACGGTATCGAGCTGAAGCCTGGTAAAGGCGCTCAGCTGGCCCGCTCTGCCGGTGCCTCTGTTCAGCTGGTTGCCCGTGATGGTCAGTACGCAACTGTACGTCTGCGTTCTGGCGAAATGCGCAAGGTTCTGACCGAGTGTCGCGCCACCCTGGGTGAAGTGAGCAACTCTGAGCACAGCCTGCGCAAGCTGGGTAAAGCCGGTGCAAAACGCTGGCGCGGTGTTCGCCCGACCGTTCGCGGTGTGGCGATGAACCCGGTAGACCACCCGCATGGTGGTGGTGAAGGTCGTACCTCCGGTGGTCGTCACCCTGTGACGCCTTGGGGTGTTCCGACCAAGGGTAAGAAAACGCGTAAGAACAAGCGCACCGACAACATGATTGTACGTCGTCGCGGCAAATAAGCCGCGCGATGTCTGAGCTGCTAGAGAGGAATCGACAGTGCCACGCTCATTAAAGAAAGGTCCCTTTATTGATCTGCATCTGATCAAGAAGGTGGAGGCGGCGATTGAAGCCAATGATCGTCGACCGATTAAAACCTGGTCCCGCCGTTCCATGATTATGCCGGAAATGGTTGGACTGACGATTGCCGTGCACAACGGTCGTCAACACGTACCTGTGCTGGTCAACGAAGAAATGGTTGGCCACAAGCTGGGTGAGTTTGCAGCTACCCGCACTTACCGTGGCCACGCCGCGGATAAGAAAGCGAAGAAGCGCTAAGCCGAGGTTATAGAGATGGAAGTACAAGCAAAATTACGCGGTGCTCGTCTGTCGGCACAAAAGGCGCGTCTGGTAGCTGATCAGATTCGCGGCAAAGGTGTCGAAGAAGCCCTGGATATCCTGGCTTTCAGCCACAAGAAGGGTGCTGCGATCGTCAAGAAGGTTCTGGAATCCGCAATCGCCAACGCTGAGCACAATGAAGGTGCTGACGTTGACGAGCTGAAAGTTTCCACCATCTTCGTGGATGAAGGTATGACCATGAAGCGCATTAAACCGCGCGCCAAGGGTCGTGCTGACCGCATTTTCAAGCGTACTTGTCACATCACTGTGAAAGTAGCCGAGAAATAACAGGACAGGCGAGAAAACCATGGGACAAAAAGTACATCCTACCGGCATTCGTCTGGGTATCGTTAAAAAGCATACCTCTGTGTGGTATGCCGGCAGCGACGAGTACGCAGACAAGCTGTACACGGATCTGAAAGTTCGCGAATACATTCGCAAAAAGCTGGCCCACGCTTCCGTGAGCCGCATCGAGATCGAGCGTCCGGCCAACACCGCTCGTGTGATTATTCACACCGCGCGTCCGGGTATCGTGATCGGTAAAAAAGGTGAAGACGTAGAGCGTCTGCGCAACGACCTGACCGCTCAGATGGGCGTGCCGGTGCACATCGACATCGAAGAAGTGCGCAAGCCGGACCTGGACGCCACTCTGGTAGCCCAGAACGTTGCCCAGCAGCTGGAGCGTCGCGTTATGTTCCGTCGTGCTATGAAGCGCGCGGTACAGAACGCCATGCGTCAGGGCGCAGAAGGTATCAAGATCCAGGTTAGCGGCCGTCTGGGCGGCGCCGAGATCGCGCGTACCGAATGGTACCGTGAAGGTCGTGTACCGCTGCACACTCTGCGTGCCAACATCGACTACGGCACTTATGAAGCCAGTACTACTTACGGCATCATCGGTGTGAAAGTTTGGATCTTCAAAGGCGAAGTCATCGGTGACGAAATCCCCGAAGAGAAGCCAGCGAAGACTCGCAAGAAAGCTGCTAATTAAGGGGTGCGCAGATGCTACAACCGAAGCGTACAAAATTCCGCAAGGTACAGAAGGGTCGCAACCGCGGTCTTTCCCAGCGCGGCTCCAAAGTGAGCTTTGGCGAGTTCGGCCTTAAGGCCATCGGTCGCGGTCGCATTACTGCGCGCCAGATCGAAGCGGCTCGTCGCGCAATGACTCGTCACGTTAAACGTGGCGGCAAGATCTGGATTCGTGTGTTTCCGGACAAGCCCATCACCAACAAGCCTCTTGAGGTGCGGATGGGTAAAGGTAAGGGTGGCGTTGAGTACTGGGTTGCCCAGATTCAACCGGGCAAAGTCCTCTATGAAATGGAGGGTGTTTCCGAAGAACTGGCTCGTGAGGCATTTGAACTCGCTGCAGCCAAGCTCCCTGTAAAGACAACTTTCGTTAAGCGTTCGGTGATGTAATGAAGACTGCAGATCTACGCTCAAAGTCAGTTGAAGAACTGAACCAGGAACTGCTGAGCCAGCTTGAAGCTCAATTCAAGCTGCGTATGCAGAAATCCACCGGTCAGCTGACTCAGACCCATCTGCTGAAGCAGACTCGTCGCGACATTGCTCGCATTAAGACTGTTTTGACTGAGAAGGCAGGTAACTGATCATGGCTGAAGCAAAACTGAAGCGTACTCTGACCGGCAAGGTCGTGAGTGACAAGATGGATAAAACCATCACCGTTTTGATCGAGCGCCGTGTGAAGCACCCGATCTACGGCAAAATCGTGAGCAAGTCCACCAAGCTCAAGGCACATGACGAAAACAATGAGTGCGGCATCGGTGATGTCGTAGTTATTGAAGAATCTCGTCCGCTGTCCAAGAGCAAGTCTTGGTCCTTGCAGCAAATTGTAGAGCGTGCGGCGAAGGTTTAACCCCTAGCGCATTGAAGAGTTTCGGAGAGGAACGATGATTCAAGCGGAATCCTACTTAGAAGTAGCCGATAACAGTGGGGCTCGCCGTGTCATGTGCATCAAGGTGCTGGGCGGCTCCCACCGTCGCTACGCTGGCGTTGGCGACATCATTAAAGTGACCGTCAAGGAAGCAATTCCTCGCGGTAAAGTGAAAAAGGGTCAGGTAATGAACGCGGTTGTGGTTCGCACCAAGAAAGGTGTGCGTCGCGCTGACGGTTCTCTGATCAAGTTTGACGACAACGCTGCGGTGTTGCTGAACAACAACTTGGCGCCGGTCGGCACCCGTATTTTTGGCCCGGTAACTCGCGAGCTGCGCGGTGAGAAGTTCATGAAGATCATCTCACTGGCTCCCGAAGTTATCTAAGCCACGAGTGGAGAAAAGACATGCGCAAGATCAAGCGTGACGACGAAGTGATCGTTATCGCCGGTCGCGACAAAGGCAAGCGCGGCACCGTACGCAAGGTGCTGAACGACGGTCGCCTGATCGTATCCGGTGTTCAGATGATCAAAAAACACCAGAAGCCGAATCCACAACTGGGTGTTGCTGGTGGCATCGTTGAGAAAGAAGCCGCTATCCAGGCTTCCAACGTGGCCATTTTCAACCCGAGCACCCAGAAAGCTGACCGGGTAGGCTTTAAAGTACTGGAAGACGGTACTAAGATCCGCGTCTTCAAATCCAGCGGCGACGCCGTTGACGCATAAGTCAGGTGGAAAAAATGGCAAGGCTTAAAGAGCTCTATACCAAAGAACTCGCGCCCAAGCTGAAAGAAGAGCTGGGTATCGAGAACGTGATGGCAGTGCCTCGCATCACCAAAATCACCATCAACATGGGTGTTGGTGAAGCCGTTGGTGACAAAAAGGTACTGGAACACGCAGTCAGTGACATGACTGCGATCACTGGTCAAAAACCCATCATCACCAATGCTCGCAAGTCTATTGCGGGCTTCAAGATCCGTGATGGCTGGCCGATCGGCTGTAAGGTAACTCTGCGCGGTGAGCGTATGTATGAGTTCCTGGAGCGTCTGATCGGTATCGCGATTCCGCGTATTCGCGACTTCCGTGGCATCAGCCCGAAGCAGTTCGACGGTCGTGGTAACTTCTCGATGGGTGTAACCGAACAAATTATCTTCCCGGAAATCGACTACGACAAAGTAGACAAGATCCGCGGTCTGGATATTTGTATCACTACTACAGCAGCCAACGACGACCAAGGTCGCGCACTGCTGAAAGCATTCAACTTCCCGTTTAAGGGTTAAGAGGATTCCATGGCGAAGAAATCCATGATTGCGCGTGAAGTAAAGCGCGCTCGAACCGCAGCTAAGTACGCCGAAAAGCGTCAAGAGCTGAAGGCGATCATCGCCAGTGCCAGCGCTTCCGATGAGGAGCGTTGGGAGGCTCAACTCAAGCTGCAACAACTGCCGCGCGATGCAAGCCCGACTCGTCAGCAACGCCGCTGTCGGATCACTGGTCGCCCCCACGCTGTCTACCGCAAATTCGGCCTGTGCCGTAACAAACTGCGTGAAGCAGCCATGCGTGGTGATGTCCCCGGTCTGGTTAAGTCCAGCTGGTAAAAGGCAGACTTGAGGAGTCTTAAGTAATGAGTATGCAAGATCCGTTGGCAGATATGCTGACCCGCGTCCGCAACGCCCTGGCGCGCGGAAAGGGCAGTGTTTCTATGCCTTCTTCAAAACTGAAAGTAGCTGTAGCCAACGTTCTGAAGAGCGAAGGTTATGTTTCTGACGTTGCTGTTAGCGAAGGCGCCAAGCCTGAGCTGACCATCGAACTGAAATACTTCCAGGGCAAACCGGTAATCGCCGAGCTGGACCGGGTTTCCCGTCCGGGCCTGCGCGCTTACTCTGGTAAAAAAGCACTGCCTTCCGTTCGCGGTGGCCTGGGCATCGCTATCGTCTCCACCTCCAAGGGTGTGATGACCGATCGCGCAGCCCGTCAGGCTGGTGTCGGCGGCGAAGTGCTCTGCACCGTATTCTAAGCGGGGGTTGATATGTCTCGAGTAGCTAATAGTCCCGTAAGCATCCCCGCTGGCGTTTCCGTAGACCTGAAAGGTCAGGACATCGTTGTTAAAGGCGGAAATGGCAACCTGAACTTCTCTGCTCACAGCGATGTGGAAGTGAAGCAGGAAGAAAACCAGCTGACCTTTGCTGCACGCAACGGTTCCAAGCAGGCACGTGCCCTCGCCGGCACTACCCGCGCGCTGGTAAGCAATATGGTGGTCGGTGTCAGTCAGGGTTTCGAAAAGAAACTGCAACTGGTCGGCGTGGGTTACCGTGCGAAAGCCGCCGGTAAGTCCGTAAACCTGAGCCTCGGCTTCTCCCATCCGGTTGATTACGATCTGCCGGAAGGTGTGACCGCTGAGACTCCGTCTCAGACTGAAATCGTACTGAAGAGCAGCGACAAGCAGCTGTTAGGTCAAGTGGCCGCTGAGATCCGCGCGTTCCGTCCGCCGGAGCCCTACAAAGGTAAGGGTGTCCGTTACGCTGACGAGCGTGTGTATCGCAAAGAGGCCAAGAAGAAGTAAGGCATAGATATGAACGTTAAGAAGCAATCTCGCTTGCGTCGTGCACGTCGTGCCCGCGCCAAAATGCGTGAGCTGGGCGCCGTTCGCCTGACAGTGAACCGCACTCCCCGCCACATCTACGCACAGATCCTGTCTGCCGATGGCGACAAGGTATTGGCCTCTGCCTCTACTCTGGACAAGGACCTGCGTGAAAGCAAAACCGGTAACGTCGACGCTGCTAAAGCCGTTGGCACCCTGATCGCTGAGCGCGCGAAAGCCGCCGGCGTTGAAGCGGTAGCCTTCGATCGTAGCGGTTTCAAATACCATGGCCGTGTTAAGGCCCTGGCAGACGCTGCCCGTGAAGCCGGTCTGAAATTCTAAGGGTTGAGTTATGGCTAGAGAAAAAGTCGAGAAAGGCAACGACGAAGGCCTCCAGGAGAAGCTGGTACAGGTCAATCGTGTTGCCAAAACCGTAAAGGGTGGTCGTATTTTCGCGTTCACCGCTCTGACCGTAGTTGGCGACGGCAACGGCCGTGTCGGTTTCGGTCGTGGCAAGGCACGTGAAGTACCAGTTGCCATCCAGAAGGCAATGGAAGCTGCACGTCGCAATATGATCCAGGTAGACCTGAACGGTGACACCATTCAGTACGCTACCAACGGTCGTCACGGCGGTTCCAAGGTTTACATGCAGCCCGCTTCCCAGGGTACCGGTGTTATCGCCGGCGGTGCCATGCGCTCCGTACTGGAAATGGCTGGTGTCCACAACGTACTGGCCAAGTGCTACGGCTCTACCAATCCGGTAAACGTCGTTCGCGCCACCTTCAGTGCGCTGGGCAAAATGAGTAGCCCAGAAGACGTTGCTGCCAAGCGCGGCAAGTCTGTGGAAGAAATCCTGAACTGATTCGGTTCCGGGTCGCAACAGCTGAACCGTTGCGGCCCGATCTGAACTTGCTTTGAGTGAATGAGTCATGGCTAAGAAGACCATCAAAGTCACCCAGGTCAAGAGCGTCGCCGGTCGTCTGAAAAATCATCAGGCGTGCGTCGCTGGTCTGGGTCTGCGTCGCATCGGTCACACTGTGGAAGTGGAAGACACTCCCTCTGTGCGCGGCATGATCAACAAGGTGAATTACCTCGTAAAAGTGGAGGAGGCATAACATGCGTTTGAATGAGTTGTCTCCAGCTGAAGGCCACAAGCACGCCAGCAAGCGTGTTGGCCGTGGTATCGGTAGCGGCCTGGGTAAAACCGGTGGCCGTGGCCACAAGGGTCAAAAATCCCGTTCCGGCGGACGTGTACGTCCGGGCTTCGAAGGCGGTCAGATGCCTTTGCAGAAGCGCCTGCCGAAGTACGGTTTCACCTCTCGCGTTGGCCGCTTTGTAGCGGAAGTGCGTCTGGCGGAGCTGGCGAAGGTAGACGGTGACACTATTGATTTGGCAGCGCTGAAAAATGCCGATATTATCGGCGGCCACATTAAACGCGCCAAAGTGTTCCTGTCTGGTGAACTGACCAAAGCGGTTACCGTGAAAGGTCTGAGTGTCACCAAAGGTGCTAAAGCAGCCATCGAAGCTGCTGGCGGAAAAGTAGAAGACTAAATCGAGGCCCCAATGGCACGACCAGGATCTGGTGTTAACTCCCTGGGTAACGGCAAGGGATTAGGCGAGCTCTGGGCTCGCCTTCGTTTTCTGTTTCTCGCGATACTTGTTTATCGTTTGGGAACTCATATTCCAGTGCCCGGTATTGATCCGGAAAAGCTGGCGAACCTGTTTAACCAGAACCAGGGAACCATCCTTGGCCTGTTTAACATGTTCTCCGGTGGTGCACTGGAGCGGATGAGTATTCTGGCCCTCGGCATCATGCCGTACATCTCCGCGTCCATCATCATGCAGTTGATGACCGCGGTAACGCCTTCTCTGGAGGCGTTGAAGAAGGAAGGCGATGCAGGGCGCCGCAAGATCAACCAGTACACCCGTTATCTGACGGTGTTGCTGGCACTGGTTCAAGGCATCGGTATGACCTTCGGTCTCGCCGGTCAGAACCTGGCTTATTCCGCTGAACCGGCATTCGGTTTCTACTTCGTGGCCGTTGTGTCACTGGTGACCGGTGCGGTGTTCATGATGTGGCTGGGGGAGCAGATTACGGAGCGCGGTGTTGGTAACGGCATTTCCATGCTGATTTTTGCCGGTATCGTTGCAGGTCTGCCCAGTGCCATTGGCCAGGCTTTCGAGCAGGCGCGCCAGGGTGAGCTGCACATCCTGATGCTGCTGGCGATTGGTTTCGTAGCGATTGCTGTTGTGTACTTCGTCGTGGTTATGGAGCGCGGTCAACGCCGTATCACCATCAACCATGCACGTCGTCAGGCGGGTCGTTACTCCCAGGCGCCGGCGGCTCAGTCCAGCCACCTGCCGCTGAAGGTCAATATGGCCGGTGTGATTCCGGTGATCTTTGCCAGCAGTATCCTGCTGTTCCCTGCGACTCTTGCGCAGTGGTTCGGTCAGGGTGGCGAGGGTATCGGTGCTCAGATCCTGCAGTGGATGGCACTGCAGTTGGGTCCCGGTCAGCCGCTGAACATTATTCTGTTCGCACTGTTGATTGGCTTCTTCTGTTTCTTCTACACGGCGTTGATGTTCAACCCGAATGAAGTAGCAGACAACCTGAAAAAATCCGGTGCCTATGTGCCCGGTATCCGCCCCGGCGAACAGACCGCGCGTTATATCGACACCGTTCTGACTCGTCTGACTCTGGTGGGTGCTGTTTACATCGCGCTGGTCTCCCTGCTGCCGCAGTTCCTGGTGGTCGGGCTGAACATTCCCTTCTATTTGGGAGGTACTTCGCTGCTGATCGTTGTGGTCGTGGTGATGGACTTCATGGCACAGGTTCAATCGCACCTGCTGTCTCACCAGTACGAAGGGTTGATGAAAAAGGCGAATCTGCAAGGCTACGGCCGCCGTTAATCGGCAGTCGCTGCAGCAGGAGTGAATTGAGGTAAGGTCATGAAAGTACGCGCTTCTATCAAAAAGATCTGCCGTAACTGCAAAATCGTACGTCGCAAAGGCGTTCTGCGGGTAATCTGCAGCGCTGAGCCGCGTCACAAGCAGCGGCAGGGCTAAGCAATGAGCGGAATGCCATTGGCGTTCCGCACATTGTTTGGCAACCGGTCACGGATGGCCGGGCCGGTGTCCGCCCAGGGATGGGTGTTTACGACACCGGTAGTTCGAAAGAATTTGCCTCTTGGCACAGCCCCGTGTTAAAAGGCGCACCGCAAGCGTGCAAGCTTGCGGCGAGACTGAAGGGTCAATCAGAGGTTGATTTTAAGGTTTCAAAAAGGGGGCGTTGACTGTCGTCCGCTTTCCCCGGGTTAGGGCCCTGGGAGGGTGGGCTATTGCAATTTGGTGTATGAAAAGCTATTCTTGCGCGCCTTTTTGGTGGTGTTGGTGGCTTTTTATTCGCTGTCAGCGCCGAATTGAGAATTGAGCCGCGCCATTACCAAGTAGCGCCGGTTCACAATACGTGGAGTATGCCTCTATGGCACGTATTGCTGGTGTAAACGTACCAGACCACAAGCACGCCGTGATCTCCCTGACCCATATCTATGGTGTCGGTCGCACTACGGCCAAGTCTATTCTGGCAGCGGTAGGTATCGCTGAATCCACCAAACTTCGTGATCTGTCCGAAGAGCAGATTGAAACCATCCGCGGTGAAGTTGCAAAACTGACCGTTGAAGGTGATCTGCGTCGTGAAGTGTCCATGAACATCAAACGTCTGATGGACCTGGGTTGCTTCCGCGGTCTGCGTCACCGTCGCAGCCTGCCGCTTCGCGGTCAGCGCACCAAGACTAACGCCCGTACCCGTAAGGGTCCGCGCAAGCCGATCCGCAAGTAAGCGTCTCGCGCAAGTCTTCACAAGTACAGGATTTAGGATACAGGTATGGCTAAGCCAAAAACTACTGTTCGCAAAAAGGTCAAAAAGACCGTTGTCGACGGTGTTGCCCACATCCACGCATCGTTCAATAACACGATCGTGACGATCACTGACCGTCAGGGCAACACTCTGAGCTGGGCTACCGCTGGTGGTTCCGGTTTCCGTGGTTCTCGTAAGAGCACCCCTTTCGCAGCCCAGGTTGCCGCTGAGCGCGCAGGTACTGCCGCCCAGGAATACGGCCTGAAAAACCTTGATGTCGAAGTTAAGGGCCCAGGCCCGGGTCGCGAATCTGCTGTTCGCGCTCTGAACAACTGCGGCTACAAGATCACCAACATCACCGACGTGACGCCTATCCCGCATAACGGATGTCGTCCGCCCAAGAAACGTCGCGTGTAAGAGGGGGTTGACGAAATGGCACGTTATATTGGACCAAAATGTAAGCTTTCCCGTCGGGAAGGTACCGATCTTCAGCTGAAAAGTGGCGTTCGCCCGCACGAGTCAAAGTGCCGCGCGGAAACCAAGCCTGGCGTTCATGGCGCCGGTCGCGGTCGCCTGTCCGACTACGGCGTTCAGCTGCGTGAAAAGCAAAAAGTACGTCGCATCTACGGCGTGCTGGAAAAGCAGTTCGCAAACTACTATAAGGAAGCGGCGCGTCTGAAAGGTGCAACCGGTGAGAACCTGCTGCAACTTCTGGAAAAACGCCTCGACAACGTGGTTTACCGCATGGGCTTCGGCTCCACTCGCTCTGAAGCGCGTCAGCTGGTTTCCCACAAGGCGATTCTGGTGAATGGCACTACCGTGAATATCCCTTCTTTCCAAGTGAAGGAAGGTGACGTTATCTCCATTCGCGAGAAGTCCAAAAAGCAGATGCGTATCCAGAACTCCGTTGCCCTCGCTGCACAGCGTGGTGATGTTGAGTGGGTAGACGTGAACGCGAGCAAGCTCGAAGGTACCTTCAAGCGTGTTCCTGACCGCGTTGATCTGCCGGCAGAAATCAATGAAAACCTTATCGTGGAACTCTACTCCAAGTAAGGCTCTGTTCCATTTAAGGAATAAAACTGTAATACAGGTATGGCTATGCAGACTGCTGTCAACGAGTTTTTGACACCTCGTCGTATTGACGTCACCGAGTACAACCAGAACCACGCCAAAGTGGTCCTGGAACCGCTGGAGCGTGGTTTCGGCCACACTCTCGGCAACGCACTGCGCCGCATCCTGCTGTCCTCCATGCCCGGCTGCGCCGTCACCGAAGTGGAAATCGACGGTGTTGAGCACGAGTACAGTGCAATTGAAGGCGTGCAGGAAGATGTGATTGAAATCCTGCTCAATCTCAAGGAAATTGCGGTGGTGATGCACGGCAAGGACCAGGCAGTGCTGAGTCTGAGCAAGAAGGGCCCGGGCCCGGTTACCGCTGGCGACATCCAGGTGGATCACGACATCGAAATCGTGAACCCCGAACATGTCATCGCCAACATTACCGGTGACGTGCAGCTCAACCTGCGTCTGACCGTTGCGCGCGGCCGCGGCTACCAGCCCGCCGACGCGCGTCGCGAAGACGAGGATGAGACCCGCTCCATCGGCCGCCTGCAGCTGGATGCCTCCTTTGGCCCGGTTCGTCGCGTCTCCTACAGCGTGGAATCCGCGCGTGTAGAGCAGCGCACCGACCTGGACAAGCTGGTTCTGGACCTGGAGACCAACGGTACTCTGGACCCGGAAGAAGCGATCCGTCGCGCCGCCACCATCCTGCAGCAACAGCTCGCAGTGTTTGTGGACCTGGAAGGTGAGAAAGACTCCCTGCCAGAAGCGAAGGAAGAGGAAGTTGATCCGGTACTGCTGCGTCCGGTTGACGACCTGGAACTTACCGTACGTTCGGCGAACTGTCTGAAAGCGGAAAACATCTACTACATCGGCGACCTGATTCAGCGTACCGAAGTAGAGCTGCTGAAGACCCCGAACCTGGGCAAGAAGTCCCTGACCGAGATCAAGGACGTTCTGGCTTCCCGCGGTCTGTCCCTGGGTATGCGCCTCGAGAACTGGCCGCCGGCCAGCCTCAAGGGCGACAGCAAGCTGAGCTCCCTGTAAAGCATTTGTGGCGCGGGTTCTGCCCGCCCTTGTGAAGAAAACCGAGTGGTGTGTGCCTTTGGTAAATACCACTCCCAGACGACTTGCTGAGAAAGCAATTGAAGTCGTGAGGAATTGAGTTATGCGTCATCGCTATAGTGGCCGTAAATTCAGTCGTACCAGCTCTCACCGCAAGGCCATGTTCAAGAACATGACCGCTTCTCTGGTAGAGCACGAACTGATCAAAACCACACTGCCGAAAGCCAAGGAGCTGCGTCGCGTTGCCGAGCCGCTGATCACCCTGGCCAAGAAAGACAGTGTTGCCAATCGCCGTCTGGCTTTCGCCCGTATCCGTGATAAGGATGCAGTGCGCAAGCTGTTCGACGAGCTGGGTCCTCGTTACGAAGCCCGTCCGGGCGGTTACATCCGCATTCTGAAATGCGGTTTCCGTGCCGGCGACAAGGCTCCAATGGCTTACGTAGAGCTGGTGGATCGTCCGGTAGCGGGCGAAGCCGTAGAAGCTGCGGAAGCCTGAGGCCCTGTGCTTTAGGTTGATCGGTACATACCTGTGCCGAGCGAAGGAAAGCCGGTCCCTGACCGGCTTTCTTTTTTTCTGATAGTGCTATTTTGACGGAAGAGTCTCGATGTTCCAGTCACTGGATGAATTGCTGCAGATCCTCAATCCGCAAATTGTCGGCAGCCTGAAAAGGGCAATTGAGCTGGGCAAGTGGCCCAACGGGGTTGTTGTGTCCCCGCAACAGAAAATGCTGTGCGCGGAAGCTGTGGCGTACTGGGAGCAGAAGCACGCCGCGCCTGTGGAGCGTGTGGGTTACGTCCCACCGAAGTCGACACCCTGTGCCGATAAGCACGACCATGACCATGAGGAAGAGGCGGTCACCTGGGTGGCTTCCTGATCTCCGCTTCTTGCCCAGGTTTATTCAGTAAGTTTGCGTAGCACCGCCGTCTTTTCCTGCAAAATCCGCACGGCGGTGTCCAGATCTACCCGGAAAAAGTCCAACTTGTCCTGCGGTTTTAGCTGGCCGAGCAGATGTTGGTCAGCGGAGATCACATGGGCGAGGCGAGGGTAGCCGCCAATGGTCTGGCCCTCCACAAAGGAAATGATCGGCTGACCATCCGGTGGGATTTGTACGCTACCGGGGCAGAGCCCTGACGACGTCATCTGTGGCAAGCCTTCAGTATCCAAGCCACTTCCCGCCAGTCTTATCCCCATGCGATTACTTTGCGCAGAAGCTTGGTATGTCGTGCGGTAAAACAGTTCCCGCGCAGTGCCCGCGAACATCTCTGCTTCGACCCCATCGATTACCCGTATCTGTGGTCTCGCTGCGTATCTCAATTCAAACGCATTCGACAGCTTCCGGCCTTCTACCCGACGGCAATTTCGTAGCAGAATCTCATCCCCCGTGCGCAGTGCGCGACCGCAATAACCGCCAAATCCGGTTTGGAGGTGAGTGGAAAAACTGCCAAAGACCGGTGTTAACGCCGTTTCTGCGGAGAGCGCAAGGTAGGCCCGGGCGCCGCTTCGCAGGGGACCGAATGCGAGATGATCCCCCTTTTTGACCGGGATTCCCCGGTCATTTTCAATGCTTTGCCCGTTGAGTGTTAAATCAAATTGCGCGCCGCAAATAGCGATGGAAAGGTCGCAGCCAAATTCGATTTCGGGGCCGGTGAGGGTAATTTCCAGGCAGGGGTGATGCAGTGGGTTGCGCAACAGGCTGTTGGCGAGCTGCATCGCCAGCGGATCAGCCGCGCCGCCTTTCGCTATGCCATACTGCATCCACCCGCTACGCCCCCCGTCTTGAATGCTTGTCTGTAATCCTGGTTTCAGAATACGCAGCATCACACACTCTCTTTCATTGGGGGCGGGGTATTCGCAGCGCTTTCTTCCATGGCAGCGAATTCCTGTGCGTTAACCGACACAAAACGTATTCGGTCCAGTGGACCGGCGATAAAAGGGTTTTCCCGTTGGGGGTCGAATAGCGTGAGGGGAGTGCGGCCGATAATCTGCCAGCCAGCGGGGGTGGATTGTGGATAAATGCCGGTCTGGGCCCCACCGATACCGACAGAACCGGCGGCCACGCGCAGCGCGGGTTTTTCCTTGCGGGGACACTCCAGTTCCGGCGCGAGGCCGCCAAGATACAAGAACCCCGGGGTGAAGCCGAGCATATGCACCAGATAATCCGGCTTGCAGTGCAGCTCAATGACGCGGCTTTGACTCAGGCCTGTATGCGCGCACACCGCACTCATATCCGGCCCGTAGGGGGCCTCGTAGCACACCGGGATTACGACAACTTGTGAACTGTCTGCTTGCTCCAGGGTGTCCGGGAAACGTTTCGCGCTAACGGCGTCCGCCACGAATTCCCGAATGCGCTGGTGCAGTGGCATGTTGCCCGCCAAGTGGGCAGCTAACGGGCTGTAGCAGATGGTGAGGCATTGGTAGGCTGGGATCAGCTCCTTCAGCTCCGGCCACTCACCCCGTTGTATGGCGAGCTCCAGCGCATTTTTAAGACTGATGATGACGCGGCTCAGCGATTCTCCGGGAGTGGCGTCGAAGCATATATCCAGTGCCGTATCGCCATTCTGGCGCAGTGTAAATGGCGGATTCATGCACAGATACGGATATCCGCCTCATACAGGGCCTGGTGAAGTCGCGCGGCTATGTGCACGGCTTGTGGGTTGTCGCCGTGCAGGCAAATGCTGTCTACGGTGAACCTCAGAGGTTTGCCTTCGATGGAGGAAAACGTCTCGCCTCTGATCAGGCACATTGTCTGTTGCCGGCACAGGGCAAATTCGTCTATTACCGCTCCAGTCTGAGAGCGCGGGGCGAGCTGGTGATCATTCAGATAGCGACGATCCATGAATCCTTCGCGTAAAAAAGGTTGCCCCAGTTTCCTTGCCGCCTGTTCCATCGACGCGTTGGCCAGGCCGAGAACGGTCAGTTGTGGATAGCACCTGTTAAGCATGGCGACAATGGCCTGCGCCAGCTTGGGATCCGCTTCTGCATCGTTATAGAGCGCGCCATGCAGTTTGACATGATCGAGGGTGGTGCTGGCGCGGGCGGCAATATCGCTCAGGGCGTCTATCTGCTTGGCGATGCTTTGCAGTAGTCGTTCTTCCGGCAGCGAAAGTGACTTCCGCCCGAAGTTTTCCCGGTCCGGATAGCTGGGGTGTGCGCCTATGGCGAGGTTGTGCTTCAAGGCATTTGCCACCGTGAGCGCCATGGTGGCGTCATCGCCGGCATGGCCGCCGCAGGCAATGTTACAGCGGGAAATAAAGCCCATTAATACCGCATCACGCACGCAGTCGTCGATATTGACACCTTCGCCCAGGTCGCAATTGATATCTATTTTCACAGGCAGTTATCCGGTGATTCTGGCACTGAATTTCAGGCACGGAAAATCCCGCTACCAGGTGGTCGCGGGTGCAATTGCCGGAGCAATTTATTCTCTTGCCGGCTTGTTATTTGCTCGGGCGGGAAGCCTGTTGAAATTGTGTCCGCTTTGGTGTCCGGCGTGAAAGTCGGCTACGCAATTTCTCACGCAACAGTAGCCACGCAAACGCACTGTTGGTAAACAGGTACCTGCGCCACATACGCCCGGGCTCCTGCAGCATCCGGAACATCCATTCTAGACCCGCGTTCTGTACCCACAACGGCGCCCGTTGGACCTTTCCTGCGACCACGTCAAAGGTGCCGCCGACACCCATCACGAAATCAACACCCAGCGCTTCGCGCCAGCGATGGATAAAATTTTCCTTGCGGGGTGAAGTGATGGCGACAAACAGCAAGCGCGCGCCGGATTGGCGGATTTTTTCCACCACCGCTTCCTCATCGTCCCAGAAATAACCGTGGTGCCATCCTGCAACGTTTAACTGAGGAAAACGCGATTTTAGCGTTAGAACGGCATCGTGCACCACCTGCTCACGGGCGCCGAGAAAATATACTGGGAAATCGTGTTCTGAGCTCATGTGCAGCAGCGCGTAAAACAGATCTATTCCCGCCACTCTCTCGGGTATGTCATGGCCGAGAAAGCGTGCGCCCCAGACCACACCCATACCGTCAATATTGATGATGTCACAGGACTTTACCGACGCGGAGAGCTCCGTATCGCGCTGCATATGGATCAACTTGGCCACGTTCACAACCACGTGCTGGGTGAACACGCGGCTGCGTATCCTTTCTGCTATAGAAGTCACGGTATCGGGCATGGAGGCCACATCCATCGGTACTCCAAATAGTTCGATTCTGTGCATTATGGCTATCTCTCCAATTTATGATTTCCAATGACCACGGCACTGGGATGCGCTATCCCATTGGCATTGTTCGGGGAAGCTGTTAAGCGCGGAATAACCGGTGAATAATCGCTTATCCATGCGCAAGTGCAGGCGCCGGTACCTGCGCAATGATCTTCGGCTGAGGATAAACTTCGAGCTGTCCGCCATTGCGATAGACTTCGTCGAGCCAAGAACTGAGTTGATCAAGTCCGAAGGGAGTAAGGGATTTCGGGTGGCCCATGGCAACAAAGTGCGTGTGCTGTTGATCTTTGGCCCGCTTAAAGGCACGGCGAAGTAGTGTCGCTTTGTAGCCGTCGATGGACACCGCCATGTGGGAGTGACGAGTCAGCAAGTGCAGCAAATCCCGCCGCCCATTTTCTACCGGCGCCCCGTCGCCTAACCTCGCGTGTCGCTTTGCCTGGCCAAATAGCCGAATAAGTGCGAACCGCCAGTAGAAGAGCGGCGAAACATACTGGGAAGATATTGCCAGTTCAGTGAAAGTACCGGCAGGCTCAGGTTGGCAGGGATCGGTGTCAAATTTCCAGCAGGACATCTGCGGGGCTGAGCGAAAATCGAAGCGGTGCACTTCGGACTCGGCAGCACCGCCATGGAAAACAGAACTGTCTACACTGATGCCATTTGCGCGGAGCGCATCGGCGATGGCGGTAAATGGCTGCACGCACCAGCCGCCCGCGCGAAAAACGAAAACTTTACGTGTGAGATGGGAGTTCAGTTCCCGGACACATCGGGTGACGAGGCCGCCGATGTCCTGATGCGACCACTGTGCGAGCCGATAGCGGTCGGTAACCATGTTCCAGCGCCCGCCGTCGTGCCAGGAATCGAACCAGTGCGGATGTATGTGAAGCTGTATCTGGTGGCCTCGTGCTTCGAGCTTGCGTATGTGGGAAACAACATCCGAATAGTCGCGCGCAAGTTTGGCGGACCGGACACTATATTCGCGCAGTCGTACCAGGTAACTGGCGTCGACAAAAAAGACCACGGACGCCGAATATTTTTCCAGTACCTTCAGCAGTGCTTCGCAGGCCTTGATCATGCAGGCCTGTGGTGTACCGGTTTGCTTGCCAAAAAATAGCTCGTAATCGAGCGTCAGCATAATCCGCATGTTCAGACACTTTCTCGAGTCAGATCGGGTACGCTCACGCTATGTCGAAAGACATCTGTATTGTTGGTCAGTCGTGACACCAAGCCCCGTGTGTCGATCACCGCCTTGCCGGAAAGCTGCTTCGCGTCGATGGCGAGAAACTCTTTGTGATCAACGAGTATCACGGCAATGTCAGCTCGTGCCAAGGCAGCGTCGAGTTGTGCAAGCTCCACCCCGAGCGCAGAAAGTTCCGGCGGTAGTGCCTGGATGTTCGGCTCTACGGCTAACAGCGTGCCACAGTGCTTGCTGGCCAATTGCTTCACGACGAGCATCGCAGGGCTTTCACGCAAGTCGTCAATGTCGGGCTTGAAGGCGAGCCCAAGGCAGGCAATCACCGGGTTGTCGATGGTGCGGGCTGTTTGTTCGACCTGACTAACCACATAGGGTGGCCGGCTGTCATTAACGGCTCGTGCTTGTGCAATCAACTTCGCCTGTTGTGGCGCACTACTGACAATAAACCAGGGGTCAACGGCAATACAGTGACCACCAACGCCGGGGCCGGGATTCAGAATGCGAACGCGCGGGTGGCGATTGGCAAGCCGGATAAGTTCCCAGACATCGATATCGAGACGGTCACAGATAAGTGCCATTTCGTTGGCGAATGCAATATTGACATCCCGATAGGCATTTTCTGTAAGCTTGGTCAGTTCCGCAGTGCGTGCATCGGTAACAATGCAGTCGCCTTCCACAAACAGGTGGTATAGCCCCATCGCGGCGGTGCTACAGGTATCGCTCAAGCCGCCGATTATGCGGTCGTTGGTAACCAGTTCCTCCAGTACACGGCCGGGTAGGACTCGCTCGGGGCAGTAAGCGATATGTATATCTGTGACGACGGTTCCACCGGGTTGTGGAAACGAAAGGTCCGGACGCACGGCCTGCAGCCACTGGGCCATTTTCTCGGTAGTGCCGACCGGAGAGGTAGACTCAAGTATGACCAGGTCACCGGATTTAAGTACCGGGGCAATGGACTCCGCGGCGGCACGAATGAAACTCAAATCTGGCTCGGGCGTAAGCTGTTCCGGTCCTTCTGAAAAAGGTGTGGGTACCGCGATAACAAAGGCATCCGCAGGTTCTGGTAAGGTAGCGGCGCGGAGTAAGCCGGCATCCACTACTCTCTTGACAAGATTTTCCAGACCAGGTTCATAGATATGGATACGCCCCGCATTGATGGCGGCTACGGCGGATTGACGAATATCGACACCGACCACCTCAACACCAGTAGAAGCGAGAATCGCTGCAGTGGGTAAGCCGATATACCCTAGGCCGACAACGGATATACGACTAAACGGCAAGTTCCTGGGTAGCATGCAAAATTCCTTTTATGATCTTTTCACAGGCGAATCCATCGCCGTAGGGGTTCTGGGCTGCGCTCATCGCCTCGTAGGCAAATTCGTCATTGAGCAGTGCGGTGACACCAGCCACAATTTTTTTACTGTCAGTGCCCACCAGTTTCACGGTACCCGCACGCACGCCTTCCGGACGCTCGGTGATCTCCCGCATGACTAGTACCGGCTTGCCCAGCGACGGCGCCTCTTCCTGGATGCCACCGGAATCGGTCAGAATCAGGTGGGCGCGGTGCATCAGGTAGACAAACGGGAGATAGGTAAGCGGGCTAATCAAGTGCACGTTGTCGAGGCCTGAGAGCATTCTGTTGACTGGTTCCCGCACACGAGGATTCAGGTGAACCGGGTAGACAAACTGAATATCGTCCCGTGTCGCGAGTTCACGAATGGCATGGCAGATATTCTCCATGCCCGCACCGAAGTTCTCTCTTCTGTGGCCGGTTACCAGGATGATTTTCTTGTCCGGATTCAGGAAGGGGAATTGGGACTCAAGCTCTGAACTCAGGGTGTCGTCGGTCTCGATGCGACGGACCACATCAATGAGCGCATCAATGATGGTATTTCCGGTAACCGTAATTCTTTCGTCAGAAATGGACTCGTTAAGCAGGTTCTGCCGAGAAAGCGCTGTTGGTGCAAAATGGAATTCAGCTATAGCGCCTGTGATCTTTCGGTTCATCTCCTCTGGCCAGGGGCTGTAGATGTCGCCGGTGCGCAATCCGGCTTCGATATGGGCCACAGGGATTTTGCAGTAATAGGCAGAAAGTGCTGCAGCCAGTGTGGTGGTGGTATCCCCGTGCACAAACACACGATCTGGCTTGGAGTCGTTCAGCACATCACGCATGCCAAGTAAAATACGCGAAGTAACCTGAAACAGATCCTGATTGGATTCCATGATGTTCAGGTCGTAGTCCGGCACAATGTCAAACAGCGACAGCACCTGATCCAGCATTTCCCTGTGTTGGCCGGTTACACAAACTTTGGTTTCAAATCTCGGGTCCTGGCGCAGCAGGTTAACAAGAGGGGCCATTTTTATCGCTTCGGGACGTGTCCCGAATACCAGCAACACTCGCATAACTCGTCGCTTCCAACCTTGGATAAATTTATTGCCAGGGCTCTCGACATCCATTGTCGATACACCCACTAATGTTGAGCTTCAAAAAAGACAACAC
>NZ_DATCMV010000050.1:0-8029 GCF_036563125.1 Microbulbifer sp. | reverse complement strand
CATCGACTGGTTCAAGCCCTTCACCAAGGTCAAGAACACCGATTTCAACGGCGACGTATCCATCAAATGGTATGAGGACGGCGTTACCAACGTTTCCTATAACTGTATCGACCGCCACCTGAAGAGCCGTGGTGATCAGGTTGCGATCATCTGGGAAGGCGACAATCCCTATATCGACAAGAAGATCACCTATCGCGAATTGCATGAGAATGTCTGCCGCCTCGCAAATGTGCTGAAGAAGCACGGCGTTAAGAAGGGCGACCGCGTCACGATCTATCTGCCGATGATCCCGGAAGCGGCTTATGCGATGCTGGCCTGCGCGCGCATCGGCGCTGTGCATTCCGTCGTCTTCGCCGGTTTCTCACCGGAAGCACTTGCCGGTCGCATCGTCGACTGCGAATCCACTTTCGTCATCACGGCCGATGAAGGCGTGCGCGGCGGCAAGCCGGTTCCGCTGAAGGAAAACACCGATACCGCCATCGACATTGCAGCCAAGCAATATGTCATGGTCAACAAGGTTCTCACCGTGCGCCGCACCGGCGGCAAGGTGAGCTGGGGACCGGGCCGCGATCTCTGGTACCATCAGGAAGTTGCTAGCGTCGAACCGACCTGCGATCCCGAACCGATGAATGCGGAAGACCCGCTCTTCATCCTCTACACCTCCGGCTCCACCGGCAAGCCGAAGGGCGTACTGCACACCAGTGGCGGTTACATCACCTACGCCTCACTGACCCACGAATACGTGTTCGACTACCGCCGCGGCGAACGCTACTGGTGCGCCGCGGATATCGGCTGGATTACCGGCCACAGCTACATCCTTTACGGACCGCTGGCCAATGGCGCCACCACCGTGATGTACGAGGGCGTGCCGCATTACCCGGATGTGACCCGGGTGGCGCAGATCATCGACGATCACCAGATCAATATTCTCTACATCGCCCCCACCGCGATTCGCGCACTGATGGCCGAAGGCGACAAGCCGGTGGCCGGCGCCAGCCTGGAAAGCCTGCGTCTTTTAGGCACCGTCGGTGAACCGATCAACCCGGAGGCGTGGAAATGGTATTACCGCACCTTCGGCCGCAACCGCTGCCCCATCGTGGACACCTGGTGGCAGACCGAAACCGGTGCCGCCATGCTCACCCCGCTGCCCGGTGCCACCGCACTGAAGCCCGGCTCCGCCACCCGCCCCTTCTTCGGCGTACAGCCGGCGCTGGTGGATAATGAGGGCAATATTCTGGACGGCGCCACCGAGGGCAATCTGGTGTTGCTGGGCAGCTGGCCCGGGCAGATGCGCACGGTATTCGGCGACCACCAGCGTTTCGCCGAGACCTACTTCAGCACCTTTGAAAACATGTATTTCACCGGCGACGGCGCGCGGCGCGACGAAGACGGTTACTACTGGATTACCGGCCGCGTGGACGACGTGCTGAACGTCTCCGGACACCGCATGGGTACCGCGGAGCTGGAAAGCGCACTGGTGGCCCACGAAGCGGTGGCAGAGGCCGCGGTGGTGGGATACCCCCATGACATCAAGGGCCAGGGTATCTACGTCTACGTAACCCTGAACAGCGGCGTGGAGCCCAGCGAGGACATGCGCAAAGCCCTGCGCGACTGGCTGCGCGCAGAGATCGGCCCCATCGCCACCCCGGACGTGATCCAGTGGGCGCCGGGCCTGCCGAAGACCCGCTCCGGCAAGATCATGCGGCGCATTCTGCGCAAGGTGGCGGCGGACGAGTGCGACCAGTTGGGTGACACCTCCACCCTTGCCGATCCCGGCGTAGTGGACCACCTGGTGGCCAACCGCGCGGCCGCCACCGTTTAACTGACCCGGCCCGAAACCGTTTCCGGTGGAGGGCCATTGCCGTACACTCATCCCGATTTTGTGCAGTAGATCAGACTGAAATGCATGGCCGCGTGAAGGATCAGCGGCACACACCGATAAAAAATAACAACAGGAATCGGTGGGACTTTCCGGTACAATTTTTCTCCTGTGCCCTGCAAGGAGCACAGGTTCTGCCGAAAAGTCCCATTGCGTTAGGGATGCATAGCGATGAACGATCACACCGACAGCGGGCAATCTGCCCGGCAATTTATCATTGCGGACGACCACCCGCTGTTCCGCAACGCCCTGCGCCTGTCTATCCAGCAGACATTCCCCGGCGCTGAAATTTTTGAAGCCTGCGATATGCAGAGCCTGCAGCAGTGCGTGGCGGAACACCCCAACTGCGACCTGCTGCTACTGGACCTGCATATGCCTGGGGCCCACGGTTTCAGCGGGCTGATCTTCCTGAGCGGCCAATATCCCCAACTGCCGGTGATGGTGGTTTCCGCCAATGAAAAGCCGGAAATTATGTGCCGCGCCATCGACTACGGCGCGTGCGGCTTTCTGCCCAAATCCGCACCGGTAGAACAGATTGCGGAGGCTCTGCAGCAGAGCCTGGCGGGAGAAATCTGGCTGCCGCCCGCGGTGGCGGAACGCTATGAATCCGCCGGTGCCGAGGAAGACAACGGTGTGGTGGACGTGATCGCCACCCTCACCCCGCAGCAGTTCCGCGTTGCCACCATGCTGGCGGAAGGTTTGCTGAATAAGCAGATTGCCTACGAAATGCAGGTAACCGAGGCCACGGTAAAAGCGCACCTCACGGCGCTGTTTCGCAAGCTCGACGTCAACTCGCGCACCCAGGCGGTGCTGGCGCTCAGCAGCCTGGATGTGGAAGCGCCGGGACAATTTGCCCCGCCGCAGAAGCCGGAAGCCAAAACCAACCAGGTCAACTGACGTTATTCCTCGCGGTGCGCGCCAGCCGCCGCACCAGATTGCGCAGTACCGCCGGCTTCACCGGTTTCGGCAGGTAAAACCAGCCGCGCTCGGTAGCCGCGCTGCGGATTTCTTCGGAAGTATCGGCACTGATAACGATGCCCGGCAACTCCGTCTGCCAGTGTTCGCACAACGCCTCCAGCGCTTCGATGCCGGTGGCATCGCGGTCGAGATGGTAATCCACAATAACCAGTGCCGGCGGACTGCGCAGGTCCCAGCGCGCCAGCGCCTCGTCCAGTGAAAGCGCCGTTACCACCCGGCAGCCCCAACCACTGAGCAGGCTGTCCATGCCCCGCAGAATCTGGCGCTCGTTGTCGATACATAGCACCGGCACCGCCGACACATTTGCCACCTCTATGACCCCAGCCTCTTCCGGAGCCGCTTCGCGCGCCTCCCCCACTGGTACACGAATGCTGAACATGGAACCGTGACCGGGTGAGGATTCGAGCCCCAGCTGGTGCCCCAGCAGGTCGGCACTGCGGCGCGCGATGGCGAGGCCGAGGCCCAGGCCCTTGTCGGCACTGCGCTCGCTGCCGCCGAGACGCACAAACTCGTCGAATATCCGCTCGCGCGCACTGCTGTCGATGCCGGGACCGGTATCCCACACCTGAATTTCCAGCAGCGGCTCACCGCCGGCTCCAACCCGCCTGCGCGCCCCCAACAGCACGCGGCCGCGCGCGGTGTAGTGCAGCGCGTTGCTGAGGAAGTTCTGCAGTATGCGCCGCAGCAGGTGGCGGTCGCTGATCACCCAGGCATCCGTGGGCACATAGTGCAGGTCCAGGCCGCGCTCGCTGGCGAGGGCCGAGAATTCCGCATTGAGCCCGTCGAGCAGCTGGCGCAGCGGGAAATGCTCCCGCTTGGGCTTCAGGTTGCCCGCATCCAGCCGGCTGATCTCACGCAGCGCACCAATCAATTGCTCGGCGGAGGTGAGCGCACTGTCGATGTAGTGGATGTCGTCGCCCATCTCCCGCCAGCTGCCGGCGGCGGCCTTGTTCTGTAACGAAGCGATAAACAACCGCGCCGCATTAATGGGTTGCAACAGATCGTGGCTGGTATGAGCGAGGAAACGGGTCTTGGCGGCGTGCAGCTCGCGGATTTTCACTTCCGCTTCGGCGCGGCGTCGGTTTTCCTCCTGCAGCGCGCGGTTGCTGTCGGAGAGCTCTGCGGTGCGCTGCTGCACCCTGTCTTCCAGGCTGCGACGGGTTTCCTCCAGCGCGTCCACCGCGGCTCGGTACTCGCTGATATCGGTAAAGGTGGTGACAAAGCCGCCGCCGGGCATGGGCGTTCCGCGCACCTCGACGATCGCGCCATTGGGCAGGCGGCGCTCGAAGCGGTGGGCGCTGCCGTGGCGCAGCAGGTCGAGGCGTCGCTGGACATGGGCCTCCAGCGCTTCGGGATCGTGGGTGTCACCGTAGAGACCGCGCTCCGCATTGTGGCGGTAGAGCGATGCCACCGGGCAGCCGATGTACAACAGGCGCTCAGGGTAGTCGAACAACTCCAGGTACTGGCGATTCCAGGCCACCAGCCTGAGTTCTGCATCCACCACGCTGATACCCTGGCTGATGGTTTCCACCGTGGTCTGCAGCAGCTCCTGGCTGAACCGCAGGCGCTGGGAAGTGCTGTCCACCAGCCGCGCAATATCCTCGAGCTTCAGCGGGCGGTTGCTGTACAGCAGCCCCACCACCTGGTGCGCCGCTGCGGAGCCCACGATACCGGCGAGAATGCGCTCGGCATCGGCGACCACAAAACGTGAGGCAGAATCATCCGGCAACAGGCGCTGCTGGCTGCGCTGTTCGAAGTCGTTCCAGATTTCCTCCAGCCGTGCCGGTCCTACAAATGGCTGTAGCAGGCTGCGCACCTGGCCCATACGGATACCGGTGGGCACCAGGTCAGGCGCCGGCTCGCCGGCCTGTTCCGGCGCCACAAAAGCACGGGCCTGGCGCAGGTCATTGCCATCCTGCCGGCAGGTGAGGGATACGCCCACCAGCAGTGTCAGGTTGCCGAGCAGGCTCCAGAAGACCCCATGGCTGAGCGGGTCCAGTCCCGCCAGTCCAAACAACTGCTGCGGACGCAGTAATTCAACACCGAACAACCCGCGGCCAAGCAGCGCTGTGTCCGGGTACATCGCCGGCAATACCAGGCAGAAAAACCACAGGCCGTAACCCGCAATCAGCCCCGCCCACACACCGCGCCGGTGCGCGCCGGGCCAGTAGAGCGCGGCGATCAGTGCCGGCGCCAGCTGCGCGGCGGCGGCAAAGGACAGCAGGCCGATGGACGCCAGTGCCTCGGTACCGGAAATCGCCCGGTGCATGCCCCAGCTCATCAGCATCAACAGCAGAATACTCAGCCGGCGGATCAGGCGCAGATGGTTGCCGAGGGACACGGCGGTGAGCTGGGTAAACCGGCTGAGATACAGCCACACCGGTGCCACCAGTTCGTTCGAAACCATCACCGCCAACGTCAGCACCGCAACAATCACCATACCGGTAGCCGCGGAAAAACCGCCGATATACGCCAGCATGGTGAGCGTGCTGTTCCCGCTCTGCAGCGGCAGCGTCAGCACCAGGCTGTCCGGTGCGCTCATGCCCGCCGCCACCAGTGGCTGGCCGGCGAGGGAGATGGGCAGGATCAGCACCGAGAACATCACTAGATACGCCGGCAACAGCCAGCGCGCGGTGTTCAGGTCTTCCGGGTTGCGGTATTCCACCACCGCCATGTGGAACTGCCGTGGCAGGCAGATGATCGCCGCCATTGCCAGCAGGGTCTGGGTGACGAAGTTGATATCCGGTGCCAGCCACTGCAGCTGCGGCTGCCACTGCAGGCTCTCCACCGGAAGCCCGCTACCACCGGTCACCAGTAGCCACAGCGCCAGTATCGCCACCGCGGCAAACGCAAACAGTTTCACCAGGGATTCGAGTGCGATGGCCGCCACCACGCCCACATTGCGCTCGCGACCTTCCAAGTGGCGGGTGCCGAACAGGATCGCAAACAGCCCCATCAGCAGCGCGGTGGCGAGCGCCGTATCCAGATTAACGAAGCTGTCGTTTTCACTGCCGCCACCAATCACTTCCCATCCCATGGTCACTGCACGCAATTGCAGCGCGATATACGGCAGGCTGCCGACGATGGCGAGAAGCGTGACCAGTGCGGAAAGTCCCCGGCTTTTGCCGTAGCGGGAACCGATGAAGTCGGCAATGGAGGTAACCTTCTGGCGCTCGCCCACCAGCACCAGCTTGCGCAGGAACCCACCGGCAAACAGGAACAGCAGAATTGGCCCGAGGTAGATCGGCAAGTAACTCCAGGTATCGCTAACCGACTGTCCTACCGCGCCGAAAAACGTCCACGAGCTGCAGTACACGGCGAGGGTGAGGCCGTAAATGATGGGGCGAAAGTGCTGCATCCATTGCTTGTGGCGGCCCGCGCGCCACGCGACCACAAACAGCAGCACCACATACAACAGGGCAAAAAACAGCAACAGGGACTTGCCGATCATGAATTCCTCGCGCACCGGGTCAGGTGTACCTGTATAACCGATGGCAAGGACCCGGGGCAATTGGAGAAAAGTCGAATCTCCCCGCTCCATTGGTCATAAGAAGTTTGCCTACCCCGCAGCCGAGCCAACAGCGTCTTTCACCATTTCCGCAGAAACGGGATCGCACTTCCCCACAAACCTTAACTGGTAGTTGAATCAGATCTAGATTGGCCGTGAATAACGTGACTGCCAGGAACCGATGTCTGGTGGATGAAGAGGGTTAAATGGCGCCAATCGTTTGCCACTTTCATTTGACACTTACCGGTACTGACCTAGGCTCAAAGCGGGATTTGGTTCCTCCGACAATAATCCAACGAGATTTGCGCCATGATCATCGCCACCGATATGCCCGAAGTCAGTCGCTGTGCCGCCACCCAGTGCGCCTATAACAGCGACTCCGCCTGCCATGCCCGCGCCATCACCATCGGCGCAGGCCAGGACCCCGATTGCGACACTTTCTTCAACAACAGTCACCATACCAAGCGGGAGCGCATTGCCGGTGTCGGTGCCTGCAAGGTGACGAGTTGCAGTCATAATGACGATTTCGAATGCAGCGCAGACAAGATCGAGCTGGGGTACAGCGGTGACACCGTCAACTGCCTGACCTACGCACACTGAAACGCCGAATCACTGCAAAAAAGCCTCCCGGGGATTAGACTTCCCGGGAGGCTTTTCTATTGAAAACTCGCTAGACTCGCTAGCTTTTTTGCACGATTACATAGGCATGTAATTCAGGGTACTGATCGTATTCAAGGTGCCTGAGAATACATCCCTGGCCAATTAACATGTCTACAAATCCATTGGTGCCCAGCGTGGAGTAATAGATCTCCTCACCCATTGCATCGTCTGAATGCTCGCGTGCTCCAGAAGTGCCACCAAACGAAAAAATCAGCACCCCATCCGGATTAAGGCTGGCGATTAGCTTACGCAAAACTTGCTCATGCTCACCAAGGGGTATATGCCAAATACTGTCCCAGGCAGTAATGAAGTCATATCTATCCGGGATTACCCAATCACATATATCCTCATGATGAAACACGACCTCGGGATGTCGACTCCGGGCCAGATCCAGCATCCCCTTGGAAACATCGACGCCCTCTGGTGCAAACCCCTCACGTAACAGCAGATCAATAAATCTGCCGGTACAGCCACAGCCTACATCAAGTGCATTACGTCTATTTTTCACGAAAGACAATGCTCGTTTATGCTGCACTATCCCATTATCTCGATCGAAGCCTGCCCGCGTCCAAAGATGGGTGATTCTATCGTAGGCCTTTCCGATATCTATTGGCTTCATGACAATCCGACGAAACTAGACTCTATCGATACACGGGCTTGCCCCGGAACGAACTGCCCACTTGTTAAAATTTACCTGGAAGACCAGCAAACTCAGGACTATCCGCGATACTCTCTACCCAAGCGCAGCGATCTTCGCAAAATATTCTATCATCGGGTTGTAGTTCTATATTCTCGTTAAGGCTTCCGGCTGGTACAACCAGATACGTACCCGCACGGTTTATATAAGGAACCGCGGAACCACAGACTTTACAAAACTGTTTGGCCCAACTCTTAGCCGACTCCAACTCGAAGCGCTGAATCAGCTCAACCCCAGAAACCCAAGAAATATTATTCGGCTCGGTAAAGATGTTTGATGCATGGGCTGAACCGGTTGAATGCCTACA
>NZ_DATCMV010000034.1:0-90781 GCF_036563125.1 Microbulbifer sp. | reverse complement strand
GCAGCGGCGGCACTCAGGCGGGGTTGACGCTGGGTTGCCAGATGTTGGGGGCGGACACACAGGTTACCGGTTATGCCGTGTCCGACAGTGAAGCCTACTTCATCGACAAGATACAGGAAGATGTGCGGCAGTGGGCTGAGGTGTATGCGCAGGAATTTCCATTCGACTCGCGGCGTATTCATGTGAGCGACAAGTATATCGGCCCTGGATACGGCATCGCCACCGAGGAGATATACCAGACCATCGCGCTTGCTGCGCAATTGGAAGGAATCTTGCTGGATCCGGTGTACACGGGCAAAGCATTTCACGGACTGCTGAAAGATATCGCACAGGGACATTACGCGGACTGCAGGCACATTGTATTTGTCCATACCGGTGGGCAATTCGGGGTCTTTCCCCAGCGGGCCGGCTTCAGCGCCTGTTGGGCGGATCGCTGAGCGGCCTGGCCACTCTGTATATCTGCGGGGGATATGTGCCATCCACGGGTGGTAGGGATGTGCGACAGAATTGTCCGTATTGGTGAGATAATTAGCGATTTGTTGAATTTTTGGCAAAAAAGGTGGCTATGCTGCTGTTGATTGGCGGATTACTGTTCTCGCGCGGGTGAAACTGCTAATCTGCCCGGCACTTGAGGGGCATCCGCTTTTTTCGTTAACGCGGAATTGCCTGTTTTTTTGCCGTTTTGTCGGTAAATCAATCAAAAATAATTAGGTAGTGGGGGTTGGTTTGGAATCGTTCAATCAATTGTTATTAACGCTGGATGGATTTCTGGGTTCGGCGTTCTGGTTCCCTTATGTTTTGTTGGCGGTTGGCTTTTTCTTTACCCTTTACCTTGGGTTTCCGCAGATCCGCTACTTCGGTCACGCCATCAAGATTGTGCGTGGTAAATACGATAAGCCCGGTGACCCCGGTGACACCTCCCACTTCCAGGCACTTGCCACCGCGCTTTCCGGCACCGTAGGTACCGGTAATATCGGTGGTGTTGGTCTAGCGATTTTCCTCGGTGGCCCGGCCGCACTCTTCTGGATGTGGGTGACCGCATTTCTGGGTATGACGACCAAGTTCGTCGAGGTAACCCTCTCGCATAAATACCGCATCAAGGCTGCGGATGGCTTTTATGCCGGTGGCCCGATGTTTTATATGGAACGCCGCCTGAACATGAAGTGGCTGGCGGTAATCTTTGCCATCGCTACCGTCATCAGCTCGTTCGGTACCGGTAGCCTTCCGCAGGTGAACAACATCGCGCAGGCCATGTATGACACCTTTGGCCTCAGCAAAATGCTGACCGGTGGTGTGCTCGCCATTCTGCTCGGCCTCGTAATCATTGGTGGTATTACCCGTATCGCGAAGGTGACTTCTACCATCGTGCCGGTAATGGCGGTGCTGTACATCGTCGGCGCACTGGCGGTGATCCTCTACAACTACGAGAACATCATTCCTTCGTTTGTTGAGGTGTTTTCCGGCGCGTTTAACGGCAGCGCGGCAATGGGTGGCTTCCTCGGTGCAAGTTTCGCCTACGCCTTCAACCGCGGTGTAAACCGCGGCCTGTTCTCCAACGAAGCAGGGCAGGGCTCTGCCCCGATTGCGCACGCCGCGGCGCGCGCGGATGAGCCTGTTTCCGAGGGTATGGTTTCCCTGCTCGAGCCTTTCATCGATACCCTGATTATCTGTACCCTCACCGGTCTTGTGATTCTTTCTTCCGGTGTGTGGACCGAGAAATTCATGAACCGCTTTGAGCGCGCAGACATGATGGTGGTTGCCGGCACCTACACGGATAAGGAAGAGGCCCACGTGAAGGAGTTGTTCGGATTCCTGAGTGGCCGCAGCAGTGAGGTTCGCCCCTATACCGGTACCATCGTGGTTGCCGACGGCCGCCCGCTGAACAACAGTGAATTTACCGTAATCAACTCCCGGTCTGTTGCAGAAGATGTGGAGTTCCGCGTAGGCAACGATAACTTCTCCGGTGTGCTGAATGTGAATGGCGGCCGTCTGGTGAACCCGAATGTAGAGGTCTGGGGTAACTCCCTGCTGCACTCCGTTGCGCTCACGAATCGAGCCTTCCAGAAGGGCTTCTTCGGGGAGTACGGCAGTTACATTGTTACATTGGGGATCTTGCTGTTCGCCTTTTCCACCGCGATCGCCTGGTCTTACTATGGCGACCGCTCGATGATTTACCTGTTCGGCCCGAAATCGGTAATGCCGTATCGGTTAGTGTATGTTGTGGCCTTTTTCTGGGCTGCGATTGAAGACACTACCATCATCTGGAACCTGTCAGCGGTGGCGATTGTGCTTATGACATTGCCTAACCTGTTCGGTATCTCGGTGCTGGCAAGAGAGATGAAAGAGACTGTGAAGGATTACTGGAAAGACCCCAGCCATAAGTAATCCCCGGAATTGATTCCAATAAAAAACCCGGCATTGCCGGGTTTTTTATTACTTGGTTGTGCTTACACGTTCAGGAGCAAATATTCCCGCTCCCATGAACTGATTACGCGGTTGAACTCTTCGTACTCGTCGCGTTTGATGGCAGCCCATGCGCGCACGAATTTTTCACCGAACATTTCCGCCGCTTCAGGGCACTCAGCCAGCAGGTTCAGTGCGTGTTCCTGGGTGCGGGGCAGGGCGATTGGTTCGGAAGCACAGCTGCCCTCATAGGGCTCGCTCGGCTTGACCTTTTTCATCATGCCGAGGAAGCCGCAGGCGAGGGATGCGGCAATCGCCAGGTACGGGTTGCAGTCGGCACCGGGGAACCGGTTTTCCAGGCGTTTTGCCTGCGGGGCACTGTCGGGAACGCGCAGGCCCGTAGTGCGGTTCTCGTAGCCCCAGTGCAGGCTGGTCGGTGCCGCCATTTCCGGGGTGAATCGGCGATAGGAGTTCACGTTGGGGGCAAAAAAGGTGATGAAGCCCGGGGTGAATTCCTGCGTACCGCCGATAAAGTATTTGAACAGATCGGTCTCGTTGCCGTCGTCATCGACAAAGATATTCTTGCCGGTTTTGATGTCCAGGATGCTCTGGTGCAGGTGCAACGCGCTACCGGGTTCGTCTTCCATCGGCTTTGCCATAAAGGTGGCGTAAATGCCGTGGCGCAGCGCGGTTTCACGCACGGTGCGTTTGAAGGTAAACACCTGGTCCGCGAGATTCAGCGGGTCACCGTGCAGGAAGTTGATTTCCATCTGCGCAGTGCCAGATTCGTGGATGAGGGTATCCACATCCAGCCCCTGGGCTTCGCAGAAATCGTACATGTCCTCAATGATCGCCTCGTATTCGTTGGCGGCGTCAATGCTGTAGGACTGTCGGGTTTTCTCGGTTCGCCCGGAGCGGCCGACCGGGGCGGAAAGCTTTTCATCCGGGTCGAGGTTGCGTTTGACCAGGTAGAACTCCACTTCCGGGGCAACCACCGGTTGCCAGCCCTGCTCGGCGTATTTGTCGAGTACGAATCTGAGGATGTTGCGGGTAGCAATAGGATGGAGCTTGCCGTCCCGCGTATAGCAATCGTGAATGATCTGAGCGGTGGGCTCGTTGGCCCAGGGGTTCAGGCGGATAGTTCCTGGGTCTGGTTCCAGCAGCATGTCGGTATCTGCCGGGTCCACCAGTTCGTTGTGTTCGTCGACGTAGTCGCCGGTAACGGTCTGCACCAGGATACTTTCCGGCAGGCGGCTGTCCTGGGTGAGAAATTTGGAGGTGGGGGTAAATTTACCCCGCGCGTTTCCGGCCATATCCGGTACCAGGCACTCGACCTCGGAAATTGAGTGTTCTGCGAGCCACTGGGTAATCTTGTCCATGTTACACCTTGATGATGAAAGGCTTTTCCCCGTTTGGGGTTCATTAGTATATATCCCGCCTCAGCCACCCAGACAGGTGAAGGGCGGGGCCACGGCCGGTGAAGACTATTGGTATTCCGGTACGTGGGCTTTGATTATGGCAAAAAACCGAATTATCATTCAATAAATTTTGAATAATGATTCGGTTTTGTTTCGGGCACTCAAGAGAATCCGGATGCAAAGCCGGAGCGAACCAGCCTGATTTTGGAGATTCAAGCATGCCAGTCAGTGGAACTGTCACCAAACTGCTCGGCCACGCCGATTCCTATTACGCCGCAAGCGCCAATGCTACGCCGGCATACGACGCACTCGAGGGGGCGGTTGAGGCTGACGTATGCGTTATTGGTGCGGGTTATACCGGGCTCTCTACTGCGCTGCACCTGGCCGAACGCGGCTTCAAGGTGGTAGTGCTTGAGGCTGAGCGCATTGCCTGGGGCGCCTCTGGTCGCAACGGTGGTCACGTTGGCGTTGGCCAGCGCAAAGGCCAGGAAGACCTGGAGAAAATGCTCGGTGTCGATACCGCCAAAGTCCTTTGGGATATGGGGCTCGAAGCGGTGCAGCTGGTGGAGGATCTGATCCACAAGCACGACATCCAGTGCGATCTCAAGCGCGGCATCATGCACCTGGCGGCGAAGCCCAGCCACGACGCCTGGTTAAAGGAAGAGGTGGAAGTACTCAACCAGCGCTACGGCTACGACAAAATGCGCTATGCCGAACGCGACGAGGTGCGGTCGCTGGTGGGCTCCGAGCGATTTTATGGTGGGCAGGTGGATAGCGGATCCCTGCACCTGCATCCGCTCAATTACGCGCTGGGCCTCGCCGCCGCTGCAGAAAAAGCCGGGGTGCAGTTTTTTGAAAACAGTCGCGTCACCAGCTATCACGGTGGCAATCCCTGTGTGGTGAATACCGCGAGGGGCAGTGTGCGCGCTCGCAATGTGGTGCTTGCCTGTAACGGCTATCTCGGTGGCCTGGAACCGAGGATGGCGGGGCGCATTATGCCCATCAACAACTTTGTACTGGCGACCGAGCCGCTTCCGCAGGAACTGGCGCGGGAGCTGATCGCGAACGACTACGCGCTTCAGGACACGCTGTTTGTCATCAATTACTGGAAGCTCTCCGGTGACAACCGGTTGGTTTTCGGTGGGGGCGAGAATTACACCTCTCGATTCCCTCAGGACATTCGCGCGTTCGTGCGCAAGTACATGCTGGAAATCTATCCGCAACTGGCAGATACCCGCATCGATTTTGGATGGGGGGGGACGCTCGCCATCACCCTGAACAGAATGCCCAGCATTGGCCGGCTTGAGCCAAATGTGTACTACAGCCAGGGCTATTCAGGGCACGGCGTTCCGACGGCCACATTTGCCGGAAAAATACTCGCAGAAGTGCTTGCCGGCACCGAGGAAAGGTTTGATATATTGGCGCGCATTCCAACGCCCAGTTTTCCTGGTGGAACACTGTTGCGTTGGCCCGGGCTGGTAGCGGGAATGCTCTATTACAGCTTGAAGGACAAGCTGGGCCGGTAATTGGTGGCCTCACCGATGAATCTGCTGCGTCTTCGTATGGCGGTTTTTTAGTGGGGCTAAAAATTGAATATTTGTTCGGTTTGTGGGATAACAGGCCGGTCAGTTCAATCTCCGGGTCCGTCCTAAGTGGTAATGAATGGGCAGAAACCCGAACAAAAATAACCCACGGGGAGTAACGATGACGCAGTCAGATCAGCCGTTTGCAGGCAAAAAACACATCCTGGCCTCAACCATTGGTGCCGTTGTATTTACCATCACGAGCGGCGCCATCGCTGCTGCGGAGATCGAGGAGGTGACCGTCACCGCACAGATGCGTGCCGAGTCCCTGAAAGATGTTCCGATGTCGGTCAGTGCCTTCTCTGGCGAGACCCTCAAAAATTCCAATATCAATGATTTCAAGGACCTGTTCGCGATCACTCCCGGTATTTCCGGCGACACCACGGACTCCTTCTTTGATTCCGTGTCCGTGCGCGGTGTGAACAACAACAGCTTTGGTACCGGTAGTGACCCGGCACTGGGCGTGTTCCTCGACGGCGTTTACCAGAGCCGTACCGGTGCCACCCCGACCATGTTCGACATGGATCGTGTGGAAATCGTCAAAGGGCCTCAGGGAACCCTGTTTGGCCGCAACACCGCCTCCGGTGCAATTTCCATGACTTCCCGCAAGCCAGGGGATGTGTTTGGCAGCGAGATTTCTGTGAATGCCGGTGAATACGGTCGCCTGAACTTCGAAGGTTCGGTGGATATGCCGGTGAGCGAAGATTTCGCGGTGCGTATTTCTGGTATCCACCAGGAACAAGAAGGCCATGTGAAAAACCTCTCCGGTGGCCGTAACCTGGGCGCCAGCGAAGCGGATGCCATGCGCTTTACCGGTGTGTATGAGGGTATTGAAGACACCACCATCACTCTGTTGGCGCAGTACGAAGACCGTATCAGCGACGGTACCATCTACCGCGCCCTGGGAACCGAGGGCGATTACGACCAGGTGTACAACGACCAGCAAGGTGCCGACCAGGCTGAAATCGGCGACGCAATTCTCACCATCGAGCGTGAGATGGGCGATGTAACCTTCAGCTCGATCACCGGTTACAAGACCCACAATTACACCTATGTAGAAGATTTCGACGGTACTGGACAGTCCATCGACACCTTCGTGCGGGATCAGTCCGGGGAGTTCTTCAGCCAGGAGTTCCGTCTGACCTCCAACAATTCCGGCCCGTTCAACTGGGTGCTGGGTGCGAGCTACTATCAGGAAGACCTGGACGCATACTTTGCCGGTGTCGATTCCGAGGACTTCATCTGCGCCGGTGCCATGGAAGTGGACTACGAGCTCGACGTGAACTCGTCCATGACCTGTGAAGAGCTGGCCGTGGCATTCCCTGATGAGATGGATGACGCCTTCTGGACCGGTGGCGAAGCCTGGGAATACGCCCCCACTGCGGGTATGGCCATTCCCGGTGGCGTGGTAGTGCCTGACGGCATGTCCGTGGAGGAGGCGTACACCCGCGGTGAATTCAGCGGCTGGGGCGTGTTCGCCAACACCACCTTTGACCTGACCGAGTCCACCAGCCTCGGCCTCGGTGTGCGCTATACCGAAGACCAGAAAAAATACACCGTGGATTCTCCGTGGCCGGACACCTGGACCGCGGGCTGGAACTACCAGGCCATGTTTACCGATGGCCCGATTACCGGCGACAAGACCTGGAGCAACATTTCCGGTCGCGCCACTCTGAACCACGATTTCTCTGATTCCGTTACTGCCTACGCCAGCGTGGCCACCGGTTACAAGTCCGGCGGTTTCGATTACCTGACCTACCACATCACTGATCCGGCCTACGCCGAAGATCCCGATGCCTGGCTGGAAGAGTATGAGTGGACCGTCGACAGCTCTACCGCTGAGCCCAACAGCTTTGATGAAGAACAGGTCCTGTCCTACGAGCTGGGTGTGAAGGCCCGCCTGCTGGATAACCGTCTGCACATTAACGCGGCCGCATTCCAGTACACCTACGACGACCTGCAGCAGGCCTTCTTTATTGGCGCCGCAGCAGTAACCCGCAATGTGGGTGAAAGTGAAGGGCAGGGGCTCGAAGTGGATGCCCGCTGGCTGATTACCGACAATCTGGATCTGTACATGGGTCTCGCCTGGCTCGACACCGAGTTCACCGGTGCGCCGGAAGAACTGTGTGAGAATTGCGACGGCAACCAGATGGCGTTCTCCCCGGAGTTTTCCTCTGCAACCGTGCTGACCTACACCACCGACGTGGGCTTCGGCAGCCTGGCACTTTCCGGTGAGTACACCTATACCGGCGAGCAGTTTGCCGACCTGGAAAACACCGAAGAAGTGAAGCTGGCGAGCCGCGGTCTGGTTAACCTGCGTGCTTCGCTTACTGCACCCAGCGAAAACTGGACTGCTGGCGTTTACCTGGAAAACGTGACCGGTGAGGAGTACTACCACTGGGGCTACGCGGCAGCGGATTACAACCTGCCGGCTACCCAGACCGACCCGTCTCGCGGACGTGTGGCGGGAGTCAGCCTAGACTACCGTTTCTGATCCCCACCTCCGTTTCTCCGATCATCTCGCAGGATGAGCAGAAAAGCCGGCAACCATTGCCGGCTTTTTTGTTAATCAGGTCCGTCATTTGTGTTAAAAATGGCACTTCAGTAGAAAGGATAACGAAGTGTCGACCGCAGAACAGAATCGCCGCAGAAATCAGTTGTCGCCGCGACGGGAGCCGGTTCAGGCCCGCGCCCGCGAGCGCGCCCGTCAGATACTGGACACCACCGGCCGCCTGCTGGAGCAGGTCGGGCTCAACGATCTCACCACCATCCTGATCGCCAAGGAGCTCGGTGTATCCGTCGGCTCCGTGTATCACTACTTTCCCAACAAACACGCGATCCTCTACGCCATGGGTGAGCAGTGGTTGGCAAGTCTCAGCGAGCGCCTCGACGATATGGCGGCAGGTGAGCTGGAGAATCTGGACCTGCGCGCGTTTCTCGATGACCTGTTGAGCCGCTGGCTCTCTGTCTATCGTGAGCAGCGCGGACTGCTGCCCCTGGTGCAGGCGATGTGGGGTATCCCGGAGCTGCATCAGCTGGATGAGCGGCACGATGAGATGGTCATCAACCATCTGGTGGATATGTTCCGGCGCCTGGGCTTTCGCTGCCCTCCCAACGAGACCAACCGTCTCGCTCGCGCCACGCTGGAGACCTGCCATGCCATGCTGCTGGTCATCGTAAACCAGCAGGGCGAGCGCTCCCGTCGCACCCGCGAGGACCTGCTCAATATGTTGATGGTGCTGCTGGAACCGCACCGCGACGAAGTAAAGCCCTCCGGGCTTGATGATGTGGAGGCGCCGTGAGCGCTGAGTGACCATGAGCAACGCACCGCACTCCCCCAGAGGCAATAAGCTTTCCATCGCTATCTCTTCCCGGGCCCTGTTTGATCTGCGCGAAAGCCACCAGATCTATGAGGAGCAGGGGGTGGACGCGTTTTCGTCGTATCAGATTGAGCGGGAAAACGATGTACTGCCAAAGGGCGAGGCGTTTTCCCTGGTGGAAAAATTTCTGCAGATCAATGAACGCCTCGATGGCGAACCGCGCGTTGAGGTCATCCTGCTGTCACGCAACAGTGCCGATACCGGCCTGCGGGTGTTCAATTCCATAGAGCACTATGGCCTCCAGATCAGCCGTGCTGCTTTCTGCAATGGCGGCAGCCCCTATCGCTACATTGCCCCCTTCGGGTGTCATCTGTTCCTGTCTACGGATGGCGGAGACGTGCGCCGGGCGCTGGAGCAGGGGGTGGCTGCGGCCACGCTGATTCCGGGCGGCGCGCGTCAGCGCGGTGACGATACGTTGCGCTTTGCCTTTGACGGTGATGCGGTCATTTTCTCCGATGAGGCTGAGCAGATCTTCAAGCGCGAGGGCCTCGCCGCCTTCACCTCTGCCGAGCGCGCTTCCGCCAAGCAGCCGCTGCAGGGCGGGCCCTTCAAGGGCTTTCTCGAGGCTTTGCAGCACTTGCAGGCAGAGTTCAATCCGGAGACCTGCCCGATTCGTACGGCCCTGGTGACTGCGCGCTCCGCGCCTGCGCACGAGCGGGTTATCCGTACACTGAGGGCCTGGAATATCCGTATCGACGAATCTATCTTCCTCGGTGGTTTGCCCAAAGGGGAGTTCCTGCGCGCCTTCGGAGCCGATGTTTTCTTTGATGATCAGCCCAACCATTGCGCCTCCGCCGCCGCCCACGTCGCCACCGGTCATGTTCCCCACGGTATTGCCAACCTGGATAACTAGCGCGCAATCAGATCTTTGGGGTTAGGGGGGCTATTGCGGAATATTTTTCTGTAATTCCCGGCCATCTTGCGTGTTTCTCTCCAAGGGTCGCCACATTCGGTGACCTTTTCCTCGCTTTTTGTTCTCTTTGGATTGCGTGCTATTGGCTCGCTGGCAGATTCGCTGCTATGCTTTTCGCGCATATACTTGCTTAGTTTTTATAACCAATAACTGGCGTAAATCTGAGCGCTGCCGATGTGGGCAGGCTTGCGCCGCGTGGTTGACAGGGAGAGGCTATGAAGCTGCAGCAGTTGCGTTATATCTGGGAAGTGGCCCACCACGATCTCAATGTTTCTGCCACGGCCCAGAGCCTGTTTACCTCGCAGCCGGGGATTAGCAAACAGATCCGGCTGCTGGAGGATGAGCTGGGCGTGGAGATTTTCGCCCGCAGCGGCAAACACCTTACGCGGGTGACCCCCGCCGGCGAAGCCATCCTCAAAACCGCCGGCGAGATCATGCGCAAGGTGGAAAACATCAAGCAGGTCGCGCAGGAGTTCAGTAATGACAAGCGCGGTAGCCTCGCCATCGCCACCACCCACACCCAGGCGCGCTATGCGCTGCCGGCCGTGATCAAGTCTTTCATTGCCCGCTATCCCGAAGTGTCCCTGCATATGCACCAGGGTACTCCGATGCAGATTTCCGAAATGGCTGCCGACGGCACGGCCGACTTCGCGATCGCCACCGAGGCGCTGGAGCTATTCAGCGACCTGGTGATGATGCCGGTGTATCGGTGGAACCGCTGCGTGCTGGTGCCGAAGGGGCACGAATTGTGTCAGGTCTCCAAGTTGACCCTGGAAGACGTCGCCAAATATCCCATCGTCACCTATGTATTTGGCTTTACCGGGCGCTCCAAGCTGGATGAGGCGTTTCTGGAAAAGGGGCTTTCGCCCAAGGTGGTATTTACGGCATCGGATTCAGACGTCATCAAAACCTATGTGCGTCTCGGACTCGGCATTGGCATCGTCGCCGATATGGCGGCGGTGGAAGAAGAGGACAGCGATCTGGTGGCCCTGGATGCAAGCGAGCTGTTCGAGTCCAGTGTGACCAAAATTGGTTTCCGCAAGGGCATTTTCCTGCGCGGTTTCATGTACGAATTTATTCAGCAATTCGCGCCGCACCTTACCCGCGAACTGGTGGAGCAGGCGTCGCAGGCATCGTCGCGCGCGGAAGTGGACGAACTGTTCTCTCACGTTGAATTACCGGTTTATTGAGCGGCACGTTTTTCCGCGCTGCAAACAAAAAAGCCCGGCATTTCTGTCGGGCTTTTTTTGATTTGCAACCGAGTGCGGTATCGCTTCAACGGTTCAGCACTTCCTTTACGAACTTGAAGTACACAGTGTAAACCTCGGGTTCCTTGCCTTCTTCTTCTACAACAAAGAATGGTGCGCGCTGTACATTGAAGCGCTGGGCCAGCTGCATGCCCGGGCTTTGCGCATCCCGTTCGTCGGCAATCAGAATTTCATCGAGATATTTTCCCTGATCGTTTTCCTTGAGCTTTTGTTCAACGTCGTTGCACTTGGCACACAGGGAACCATCGGCGAGGATTTTTTTGACCAGGGTAATGCGCATGTGACACGGCCTTATGATTTGCGTCCCGCCAACCTTGTGCGGGTATCCAGCGCCGCTGCGGCGACGCGGTGGAGAGGGAAATGTATAGGATTGACGCGAAATCTAGCAGACGGGAAAAAACCTTGGAAATACCGATGGGCGATAGGGTTATAACCTGCGCGGGCACTCCATCGGCGTTCAGCGAAAGCGGCTCTCCAGGGTCTCCAGCAGCAGCCGGACCTTGTCGAGGCACTCTTTGTGCTCTGCGGCTGGATCGGAATCCGCGACGATGCCGCCGCCCGCGGCGCAGCTGAGTTTGCCTTTGCTGGCGGTTAACGTGCGAATCGCGATATTGGTATCTGCGCGGCCGCAGCTGCTGATATAGCCGATACTGCCGCAGTAAACCCCGCGCGGGCTGCGTTCCAGCTCGCGAATGACTTCCATCGCCCGTCGCTTCGGCGCACCGGTGATGGATCCGCCGGGGAAGCTGGCCGCAAGTACCTGTGCAAACTCGGTATCTTCCTGCAGCTGCCCGGTGATGGTGCTCACCAGATGATGGACATTGGCAAAGCTCTGCAGCTCAAAAAGCGATGGCACGCGCACACTGCCGCGGGTACAAACCTTGCCGAAATCATTGCGCAACAGATCGACGATCATCAGGTTTTCCGCCCGATCCTTGCTGCTCGACGCCAGTGCGCTGGCGAGGTCGCGATCAAGGCTCGGGTCGCTACTGCGCGGTGCCGTGCCCTTGATCGGCTCCGTCTGCAGGAAGCGGCCGTCAGCGAGAATGAAACGCTCCGGTGAAAGGCTGAGTATGTCGCCCTGCGGCAGTGACAGAAACGCGGAGAACGGGCCGGCGGCCAGTTGGCGCAGGGCGAGATACGCGGTCAGCGAGCTGCCCTCATAGCCGGCACTGAAGCGCTGGGTAAAGTTGGCCTGGTAGATGTCGCCAGCGCTGATGTACTCCAGAATTCGGGCTATCTGCGTGCGGTACTCCTCCGCAGTGAACTCGTGTTCGAATGCGGAGGTGAGCTGGAAGGCCTCTGTGCGCGGGGCTGCACCCCAGTCGATGCCGCCAAAACGCGCGCGCAAGTCCCGCTTCTGCACCTCTGTACAGGCGGGGTGGAACACCAGGTGGCTTGCCTGCAGCTGGTGGTCGACGATCAGTGCCCAGGTGTAGAGGCCGAAATAGCCCGCGGGCAGTGGGGTAGCGCGGTTGTCCGCGGTGAGAAAATTGCCGGCAGTGCCCAGTTCATAGCCGGCGTAGCCGATTGCGCCACCACAGAAGGGCAGCTGCTGGTCCACTTCCTGTGGAGCCAGCTCGCACAACAGGTCATCCAGGGCTTCAAATGGCGCGGGATCTGTAGCGGAAAGTGTCAGCCCGCTCACGGGGTCCGCGCTCAATATGTCAAAGCGACCGCCGCGGCCGGAGGGTTGGCCGGAGTCCAGCCACACCGGGCAGGGCAGATCCGCGAGTGCCGCGAAAGCGGCCCCGGTGTTGAGCGAGTAGGGCAGGGAAACAATTTGCAAAACGTCAACCAAAGCTTCGGGCGGGTTATCCGCTCAGACTGATTCTCATAACGGGTTGTGTCGGGGGCTGGTGAGCCGGCCTTTTGGGCGGCGCTACTTTACTCCAAATTAGAACGACGCCAAAACGGATTGATGCTATGGCGAATTTCCGGACAACCGATATAGAAAATCTAGCTGATCCTGCGCTCGATCCCGGCCTGTGACATCAGTCTGGTGGCGAGTTCCTCCACGGATAGCTCAGTGGCATCAAGGTAGGGGACCTGGGCGCGTCGCAACATCTGCTCTACCTGGCGAACCTCGAATTCGCACTGTTCCGGCGATGCATAACGGCTGTTTGCACGGCGCTCCTGGCGGATACTCATCAGGCGGCGCGGGTCGATGGTAAGGCCGAACAGCTTGTGCTGAAACGGGCGCAGTATTTTCGGCAGCGAAGTGGAATCCATGTCCTCTTCGGTAATCGGGTAGTTGGCGGCGCGCAGGCCGAATTGCAGCGCGAGGTAGAGGCAGGTGGGGGTTTTACCCGAGCGGGAGACACCGACAAGAATGATGTCCGCGCTTTCAAACTCCCGGGTACGGCGCCCGTCGTCGTTGTCCATCGCGTAGTGCACCGCATCGATACGCGCGGTATAGCGGCGGTTATCCGCGATACCGTGGGAAACCCCCACGGTGCGAGCTGGATCGGTGCCAAACAGGGCGGCCAGTGGTGCGAGATAACTTTCAAATACATCCAGCATCAGTGCAGAACTCTGGTGCAGCTGCTTGCGTATCTGGTCGGACAGGATGCTGGTGATGATGATCGGCTGCAGTCCGGATTCCTCCGCGGCGCGTTCAATGCGCTGCAGCACCTGGTTGACCCTGGCTTCTGAATCCACGTAGGGCAGGGTTACCTGTTCGACCTGCTGATCGCGAAACTGAGCCAGCAGGCTGTGGCCAATCCCCTCCACCGTGAGGCCGGTGCCATCGGAAATAAAAAACGCGGTGCGTTTTTTGGTGGATTTTTCGGAATTTGTATTCTGTGGTGGATTCTCGCTGCGCTGTTCGTCGCTCATTGCCGATAGGTCTCTGCTGGTTTGTCGACAATGGTATATCAGTGGCACGATAAATTCGTGTATGGATTTTTGCTCCCCGTAGGAGTGTGACCCCATATCCCGACGACTTTTTGTAGAAAAATTACAACATAAAATGCCCGTTTTTCCCGCTTATTGCGGGGTATTATTTACAAAACCCTTCCTTATAATCGGCTGCCTGAATACGCAGTTGCAGAGGGCAATCCATTGAGCATTCACACTCTCGAATTCGCGAAGTTGGGCATGGCGGATGTCGACAAAGTCGGCGGTAAAAACGCATCACTGGGGGAAATGATCTCTTCTCTCTCCGGTGCCGGAGTCAGCGTACCGGGTGGTTTTGCCACTACCGCGGACGCATTTCGTGAATTCCTGGCGGGTGCCCAACTGGATACCCGGATTGCGGAGAGGCTGAAAGGTCTCGATGTAGAGGACGTCACGGCGCTGGCCGCCGCGGGTGAGGAAATCCGCAACTGGCTACTGGAGACCCCGTTCCCGGCTGAGCTGGAAGCGGAAATCCGCGCGGGTTACGAAGCCCTGGGTGGCGGCGAGACCGCAGTAGCGGTGCGCTCTTCGGCAACCGCAGAAGACTTGCCTGACGCATCTTTCGCCGGCCAGCAGGAGACCTTCCTGAACATCCGCGGCATCGACGCGGTACTGCAGGCGGTAAAAGAGGTGTTTGCCTCTCTCTATAACGACCGCGCCATCGCTTACCGGGTACACACCGGCTATGCGGATGTGGGGGTTGCGCTGTCTGCGGGTATCCAGCACATGGTGCGCAGTGAAACCGGCGCCTCCGGGGTCATGTTCACCCTGGACACCGAGAGCGGATTCCGCGATGTGATCTTCATTACTGCCGCTTACGGCCTCGGCGAGACCGTGGTGCAGGGCGCGGTAAACCCGGATGAGTTCTACCTCTACAAGCCTGCGCTGGAAGCCGGCAGACCGGCAATTCTGCGCCGCAACCGCGGCAGCAAGGCCATCAAGATGATTTACGACCAGAGCGGCGAATGCGGCCGTTCGGTCAAGACCGTGCAGGTATCCGAGGCGGATCGCCTGCGCTTTTCACTCACCGATGAGGAACTCACCGATCTCGCCAATCAGGCGCGCAAGATCGAAGCCCACTACCAGCGCCCGATGGACATCGAGTGGGCCAAAGATGGCGATAGTGGCAAGCTGTTCATCGTACAGGCGCGTCCGGAGACCGTACGCTCCCGCGATACCGGCACCAGCATCGAGCGCTACAAGCTGCAGGAGCGCAGCGACATCCTGTGTGAAGGTCGCGCCATCGGTCAGCGTATCGGCGCCGGCCCGGTGCGCGTGCTGGAGTCCGTGGAAGACATGGCGAAGATGCAGGACGGCGAGGTCCTGGTCACCGACATGACCGACCCCGATTGGGAGCCGGTACTGAAGAAGGCCAGCGCCATCGTCACCAACCGCGGCGGCCGCACCTGCCACGCCGCGATTATTGCCCGCGAGCTGGGTATTCCCGCGGTGGTAGGCTGTGGCGATGCCACCGAAAAGCTGACGACCGGCACCCCGGTTACCGTGACCTGTGCGGAAGGTGATACCGGCTTCGTGATGGCCGGCCAGCTGGATTTCGAGCGTTCCCTCACCGAGGTGAGCGATATGCCGGAACTGCCGTTCAAAATCATGCTGAACGTGGGCAACCCGGACCGCGCGTTTGCCTTCAGTAATCTGCCGAACCAGGGCGTGGGTCTCGCGCGCCTCGAGTTCATTTTGAACCGCATGATCGGTATTCACCCCAAGGCGTTGCTGGAACTGGATCGCCTGCCGGCGGATCTGCAGCAGAATATCCGCAACCGCATTGGCGGTTACGCTTCGCCGGAAGACTTTATCGTCGAGAAACTGGTGGAGGGTATTTCCACCCTGGCGGCGGCCTTTGCCCCCAACCGCACGATCGTGCGCCTGTCGGACTTCAAGTCCAACGAATATGCGCACCTTGTGGGCGGGCAGATGTACGAGCCCAGCGAAGAAAACCCGATGCTCGGTTTCCGCGGCGCGTCCCGCTACCGCTCCAAGGATTTCCGCGAGTGTTTTGCCCTCGAGTGCCGTGCGCTGAAAAAGGTGCGCGACGAAATGGGCCTCACCAATGTGGAGATCATGGTGCCCTTCGTGCGCACCCCGGACGAGGCGCGTCAGGTGGTGGAGCTGCTGGAAGATAATGGCCTGAAGCGCGGCGAGAATGGCCTCAAGCTCATCATGATGTGTGAGCTGCCGTCCAATGCGCTGCTGGCGGAAGACTTCCTGCAGTACTTCGACGGCTTCTCCATCGGCTCCAACGACCTCACCCAGCTGACCCTGGGACTGGACCGGGATTCCGGCCTGGTGGCGGAGCTGTTTGATGAGCGCGACCCGGCGGTGAAAATGCTGCTGTCCCGCGCCATTCAGGCCTGTAAGAAAGCGGGTAAATACGTGGGTATCTGTGGCCAGGGCCCTTCCGATCACAAGGATTTCGCTCAGTGGTTGATGGACGAGGGTATCGACAGCGTCTCCCTCAACCCGGATACCGCCGTAGATACCTGGCTCTATCTTGCGAATAACCAGAAAGCCTGACAGACGTGCACCGAAAGCGGTCCGTAAGGTCCGCCGGGTGCGTATCTAGCCTGTCGCCGAATCACCAACGGGTTCGGCTTGACACGGAAAAAAGCGACCTCTCCGGTCGCTTTTTTTTCGCGCGTACCTGAAACAATTTTCCAATCTTGCGTGTTTTTCAAAAAAGCCGTCTTTGTGGGGCGCCGGTCCGTGATCTTGTGACGACCTTTCCTGCACCCTATGTCCATTGCCATTTTCCATAAAACGCCACATTGGGGATGGAAATCAGTCTAAGAGCGCGACACCCAGTCAATAGAATCGAAAAGGTTCCCGCAAAAACATGCCTGTTTTTATGGATGATTTTCCGGGGCGTCTATTGCACTGCACATGCAGTGATTACCTTCGCTTGAAGTCCTGACGAGTTGAGTTCTGATTGAGGTGCCACATGCAAAGAAGTCCCCAATACACGCCAGAAAAGCGCACAGCACAACGATTCTTCACTGAATGTGACCAGGTCACATCGTCCCAGTTAAAGATGGCGGTGGTGGCGATGGATTCTGCACAGGGAACGCGGCGCCTGTTAGCGGTGTTGATGCTACTGCTGGGAACCCTCGTCGGCAGTCTGTGGCCGAATGTGGCCGGTGCCAACAGCGGTGCTAACTGGTTTGACGATGAGGCGGCAATGAATTCTTCCGGCTCGCCATCCATTAGCATCAATCTGTCGGAGCAAAAAGCCTACTTCTACAAAGGCTCCCGTCTGGTGGGGGTCTCGCTGATTTCCTCGGGCAAAAAGGGATTCAGCACAAGACCCGGTCACTTCCGTGTACTGGCGAAAAATCCCAACCACCGCTCCAGTATTTACGGTAGCTATGTCGACAGTTCCACCGGCCGCGTAGTGAAGGCCGACGTCGATACGCGTAAACATCGCCGCCCCGCCGGTACATACTATCGCGGCGCGAAAATGAATCACTATATTCGTTTTAATGGTGGTATCGGTCTGCACGCCTCTGGTCATGTGCCGCGCTACCCGGCTTCCCACGGTTGTGTACGCATGCCCCCGCACATGGCGAGCAAGTTCTACCAGTATGCCCGTATAGGCATGCCGGTTCGGGTGAGCTATTAAACGAGGAGGGCAGGTAGTTGATATGCCCTTGCCACTGAAGTGATTTGGCAAGCCCGCTTGTCCCCTTGTTGAGAAAGGGCAAGCCATTTGCCGGGGATTATCCATCAGGAGAATTCCCGGCATTTTTATTTGTACGCTGCGCGAGGATTGTCCTGCCGCTAAGATGAATTGGATAACTCAGTGCAATTCCGAACAATAAAATAGGAGTCCAGTCATGCGCCACACCAAAATTTCCACCCCCGATCTGTGCGACGAATTTCCGGAACTCGTCCAGGTGCTGGAGCCAATGTTTATTAATTACGGTGGCCGGGAGCAGTTTGGGGGGCAGATCGTGACCATCAAATGCTTTGAAGACAACTCCCTGGTGCGGGATCTGGTGGCGGAGCAGGGCACTGGCAAGGTTCTGGTGGTTGACGCCGGCGGCTCCATGCGCAGGGCCTGTCTTGGCGACCTGCTGGCGGAAAAAGCGGTACAAAACGGGTGGGAGGGTATCCTGATGTACGGCTGTATCCGGGATGTGGATGCGATTTCTGGACTAGAGTTAGGAGTACAGGCGCTGGGAAGCCACCCCATGAAGACCGACAAAAAAGGGGTCGGTGAGCGTGATATCGCAGTGACTTTCGGCGGCGTCACCTTTAAATCTGGAGAGTATGTATACGCTGATAATAACGGCGTGATAGTTTCTCCCCAACCGCTTATGTGAATTGGAAATATCTGAATCCATTTTATTTGCGCTGGTACTGCTGTCTGCCCTTGCGCACGCCGTATGGAATGCGGTGGTCAAACACAGTGGTGAAGGTTTCCTGCAGCTGGCGATGATTCGCAGTGTCGGCTTGTTGGTCGGCGCGGCACTGGCGACACAGCTGCCGCTGCCCGGTACAAACGCCCTGGGTTTTCTCGTCGGTGGGGCCTTCTTCCAGTATCTGTATTTCTTCCTGCTCTCCCGCTCATACCAAGCGCTGGACTATGGCACCGCCTACCCACTAGCCCGTGGCGTCACCCCGCTGATGGTATCGATCGCGGCCTTGTTGTTCCTGGATGAATCGTTGCAGCCGCTGCAGATAACCGGTGTGTTGCTGGTAACCTGCGGCATTTTTGCGCTGATCATGAAAGAGCTGAGAGTCAGCGGAAAAGGAATCTTCTATTCCCTCGGTACCGGCATCGCCATTACCGGTTACACCACCCTGGGCGCGGCGGGTGTGCGCTGTGTAGCCAATCCGCTCAGCTACGTCGCCTGGCTGGAAATCCTTTCTGGTGGTGGTGTCATTCTCGCCGTGCTGTGTACACGGCCGCTGAAAGGCCTGGCGTTTGCCCGCGCCAATTTACTGCGCAGCTCGCTTTCTGGGGTGCTCGCTACCGGTGGTTTCGGCATTGCGCTCTGGGCCACGTCGATGATGCCGGTGGCGGCGGTGGCCGCTACCCGTGAGGTGAGCATCCTGTTTGCGTCGGTGATTTCGGTATTCCTGCTCAATGAGCGGTTTTCCACCCAACGGCTGCTGGCAGCCTTGATCATTTTCTGCGGCGTTGGCACGCTGGCATTTGCCTGATCACAGGCTGGTGGCAATGAGGCACTGTTCATTGCCTATAGTTGCAGGCACATCGCTGTAACAATTCTGTGTGCGAACTTGTCGGCAAGCGTCAGCCGGCAGTCGTATTTTTCAGCTGAAATGGATCGACAAGGAAAGTTAATGAGCAACCTGCGCCAGAAGTGGATCACCGCGCCGCTGTTGAACTGGATTAAGAAAGTCCTCCCCCCAATCTCCGACACCGAGCGCGAGGCCATGGAGGCAGGGGAGGTCTGGTGGGATGCGCAGTTGCTGTCCGGGAAGCCGGATTGGGCGCAGTTGTTGAACATGGGACCGCCGGAACTGACGCAAGCGGAGCAGGCGTTTATCGATGGCCCGGTGGAAGAGCTCTGTAGGATGGTGGATGACTGGAAGATCTCATATGAAGATCACGATATTTCGCCGGAGATCTGGGACTTCCTGAAGAAAAACCGTTTCTTCGGCATCATCATCCCGGAAAAATTCGGCGGCCTCGGATTCTCACCCACCGCGCACGCGCAGATTGTCACCAAGATTTCCACCCGCAGTACCAGCGTTGGCGTCACTGTGATGGTGCCGAACTCCCTCGGCCCCGGCGAGCTGCTAATGGCGCACGGCACCGAGGAGCAAAAAAACCATTTCCTGCCGCGTCTCGCCGACGGCCGCGAGATTCCCTGCTTCGGCCTGACCAGCCCGGAGGCGGGCTCCGATGCCGCGGCCATGGTGGACAATGGCGTGGTCTGTTACCAGGAATACAAGGGTGAGAAAACCCTGGGCATGCGGGTGAACTGGCACAAGCGCTATATCACCCTCGGGCCGGTGGCGACGATTCTCGGTCTCGCCTTCAAACTTTACGATCCTGAACACATTCTTGGCGAGGAAGAAGAGCTGGGTATCACCGTGGCCCTGGTGCCCACCGATACCCCCGGGGTGACCATCGGCCAGCGCCATCTGCCGGCGTTGCAGGCGTTTATGAACGGGCCTAACTGGGGCAAGGACGTATTCATCCCCATGGACTGGATCATCGGTGGCCAGGAAAACATCGGCCACGGCTGGCATATGCTGATGAGCGCACTCGCGGCGGGTCGCGGTATCTCTCTGCCGTCGCTCTCCACCGGAGGTGCCAAGCTAGCGGCGCGTACCACAGGTGCCTATGCGCATATCCGTGAGCAGTTCGGTATTCCCATCGGTAAATTCGAGGGCGTACAGCGCCGTTTGGCGGAAATTGCTGCCATTGCCTATGTGCTGGATTCTGCCCACAAGACCACCACCCGCGCGCTGGACCAGGGGCGCAAACCCGCTGTGGTGTCGGCCATTATGAAGGCCCACGCCACCAATGGCTTGCGGCAGGCTGTTAATGACGCCATGGATATCCACGCGGGCAAGGCTATTATGGATGGCCCCCTGAACTACCTCGGCAACGTATACCGCGCGGTACCGGTGGCCATCACGGTTGAGGGCGCGAACATTCTCACCCGCAGCCTGATGATCTTCGGCCAGGGCGCGATCCGCTGCCATCCGTATCTGCTGCAGGAAATGGAAGCGGCCACCAATCCGGATGCAAAGGAGGGACTGAAACAGCTGGATGCGTTATTGCCAAAACACGCGCTGTTCCAGTTCAAAACCTTCTGCCGAGCGGTTTTCCATGGCTGGACCGGCGGGCTGTTCGCCAGCAGCCCGAAAGGGATAGGGGACGCGGCCAAATACTATCGGCAGATGAACCGCTACTCTGCGGTGTTGACTCTGGTGACGGAAATTTCACTGATGTCACTGGGTGGCGAGTTAAAACGCAAGGAACTGATTTCCGCGCGGCTCGGGGATGTACTCAGTGAACTCTATCTGATGAGCGCCACCCTGAAACGCTTCAACGACGACGGCAGCCCGGTGGCGGATCGTCCGCTGCTGGAATTCGCCATGCGTGCCGGATTCCACAATATCGAGGTGAGCCTGATCGAGGTGTTCCACAACTTCCCGATACGCTTTATCGGCCAGCTGATGCAATTCCTCACCATGCCTTGGGGGCACAGCATTCGCGCTGCTTCTGACCGCCAGGCACGCGCCTGTGCCAACTTGATCATGGAGCCGGGCGAAACCCGCGACCGCCTGACCAAAGGCGTATTTCTCGGCAATCCCGGTGATGGCATCGACATCGTCGAACAGGCGTTTATCAGCAGCCACCAGACCGCAAGCATCCGTGAAAAAATGAAAAAGGGTGGGCTGCGGCCACTGAATGATGATGCCATCGACAAGGCCCTGGCGAAGAAACTGATCAGCGCGGAAGAGGCGGAAAAAATCCGCATCACTGCTGCTGCCGTCAACCAAGCCATCCAGGTGGATCACTACGAATCCCTTGCCCCTGCCGGCAAATAAGGGTTGGAGGAATCCATGGCGAAACCGGAAACATTCGGCGCGGTCGATGCCTGTGTGGACGCGGTACTGGAGAAGGTGGGCAAGCGCATCGTCCTCGGGTTACCCCTGGGCATCGGTAAGGCCAACCAGTTTGCCAACGCCCTGTATGCGCGCGCGGAATCTGATCCGGAAATTTCCCTGACCATCTTTACGGCACTGACGCTGGAGCGGCCATCCGCAGGGAATGAGCTGCAGCGACGGTTTGTGCAGCCGTTGCTGGACCGGCTCTATGCCGATTACCAGGATCTCGCCTATAACCGGGCCCGGCGCAAGGGCCTGCTGCCCGCCAATGTGGAAGTGTGCGAGTTCTTCCTGCAGCCTGGCAGTTTCCTGCATACCCCATCTGTGCAGCAAAGCTACGTCAGCGCCAATTACACCCACGTTCCCAGGGATCTTTTGGATCGGGGGGTAAACGTGATCGCGCAGATGGTTTCACCGTCCACCGATGGCAGCGGTGATTTCAGCCTGAGCAGCAACCCCGATCTAACGCTGCCGGTGATCGAATTGGCACGGGAGCGTGGGCATCGCCCGATCACCTTGGTGGGCGAAGTAAATCCGCGCCTGCCGTTTGTCGGTGGCGATGCTCGGGTACCCGCTGGCATGTTTGATTTTGTGCTGGAGGGCGAGACATTCCAGCGGGAGCTGTTCCCGGCGCCGAACGCTCCGGTGGGGCTCACCGAGTATTCGCTGGCATTTCATATCGCCGGCCTGGTCCGCGATGGCGGTACCTTGCAGGTTGGCATCGGCGCGCTGGGCGATGCCATCTGTCACGTACTGCGGTTGCGGCACTGCAACAATGCCGATTACCGGGACATCCTGCAGTCACTTGACGTGGATACCGAGCGCGCACTTTGCAAGCTGCCGCTGGGACTCGGGTCTTTCCAGCAGGGGTTGTACGGTGCCAGTGAAATGGTCCCGGAGGGTTTCCTGCACCTGCGCCGTGCGGGTGTGCTGACACGGCAGGTCTACGCCGATGTGACGTTGCAGAAGCTGCTGAACAAAGGCGCAATATCGCCGATTGTTGACGAGGATCTACTGGTCGCCCTGCGCGATGCTGGTCGCATCCAGTGTCCGCTGACCGAAGCGGATACGCAGTTTTTACAGGCGGCAGGCATCGTCGATCCCAGTTACAGCTGGCGCGGTCACCGCTTCCTCGACCAGCACGGGGAACTGGAGGAGTGCGACCTGCACAGCAGTACCGGCCGCAAAAAACTTCTCGGCAGCTGCGCAGGTAAACCATTGCCCGGTGGTATCTGGTTGCACGGTGGTTTCTATCTCGGTTCCAATGCCATGTACCGTGGCCTGCGGGAAATGTCGGCGCGGGAAATGGCTGGCATCAACATGACCGCCATCGACGTTATCAACGAGCTGCATAAAGACCGCGAGCTCAAAACCGCCCAGCGCCAGTACGCGCGCTTCGTAAATTCCGCGATGATGGTCACCCTGAACGGTGCGGTGATTTCGGACGGCCTGGAAAACGCACAGGTCGTCAGCGGCGTGGGCGGCCAGTACAACTTTGTGGCGCAGGCCCACGAACTGCCCGACGGCCGCTCGATAATCGCTCTGGCCAGCACCCGCGTCAGTGGCGGGAGCATACGCAGCAACATCGTGTGGGAATACCCGCACTGCACCATCCCCCGACATCTGCGTGATATCGTGGCCACTGAATACGGTGTCGCCGACCTGCGCGGTAAATGCGACCGCGATGTGATCGAAGCCATGCTGTGCATCGCCGATTCGCGCTTTCAGAACGAGTTGCTGGAAAAGGCCAAGGCAGCGGGCAAGATTGAGGCCGGTTACACCATTCCCACAGCGTTTGCCAATAACACCCCGGCGAGGATAGACGCGGTATTCACCCAGGGACACCGTTTGCAACTGCTGCCGTACTATCCCCTGGGAACCGATTTAACACGCGAAGAAGCACAGCTGGCAGTGGGGCTAAAAGCGCTGAAAGAAGAAGGGCGCAAGATCTGGGATCTATGGCCATTAATTCGCAAGGGGCGGGCTGTTTGCAAAAGCCGTGCGCCGGAATCCCAATACGTGCACGAGTGCCTCAAGCGAATGGAGTTCGAGTACAGCGATACGTTTGAACACCGGCTGGAGGCCTATCTGGTCGCCGGTTCTCTGGTGCAATTTCTGGATAAGAATCGGCCTCTTGGGGACGTGTGTGATCCGGAGCCTGTCGGCCCGGATATGTCACCTGCCAGCTGAGACCGGATTATTTCAACTGACCAGCCTGAATTGCCGTCAGCGCAATCGTATAGATGATGTCATCCACCAGCGCACCGCGGGATAAATCATTCACCGGCTTGCGCATACCCTGCAGCATGGGGCCGATGCTGATCAGGTCGGCACTGCGCTGTACCGCCTTGTAGGTGGTGTTCCCTGTATTTAGGTCGGGGAAAATAAATACCGTGGCCCGTCCGGCGACGGGGCTGTCCGGGGCTTTTTTCTTCGCCACGTTTTCCATGATTGCTGCGTCGTACTGGAGTGGCCCGTCGATGACCAGGTCCGGGCGCTTTTCCTTGGCGAGTTTCGTCGCCTCGCGTACCTTCTCCACGTCGCTGCCGCTGCCGGAGGTGCCGGTGGAGTAGCTGATCATCGCCACTCGCGGTTCGATTCCAAAGGCGCAGGCGGAGTCCGCGGACTGAATGGCAATGTCTGCCAGTTCCTGCGCGTTGGGGTCCGGGTTAATCGCGCAATCGCCGTAGACCAGTACCTGGTCCGGCAGCAGCATGAAAAAAACGGAAGACACCAGGCTTGCGCCCGGTGCTGTCTTGATCAGTTGCAGTGCGGGGCGGATGGTGTTGGCGGTGGTGTGCACCGCACCCGATACCAGCCCGTCTACTTCACCTTCGGCCAGCATCATGGTGCCGAGCACCACATTGTCCTCCAGCTGTTCCTTGGCCACGATGTCCGTCAGGCCCTTGTTCTTGCGCAGTTTCACCATCGGTTCAACGTATTTGTTGCGCGCGGTTTTGGGGTCGATGATTTCCACCTTGTCGCTCAGCGTCAGGCCCTGTTGCTCGGCGACGCGGTAGATCTCCTTCGGGTCACCGAGCAATACCGGCCGCGCGATGCCGCGTTCGGCGCAGGCGAGGGCGGCCTTGACCGTGCGCGGCTCGTCGCCCTCCGGTAGCACGATACGCTTGTTGGCGCGGCGCGCGAGTTCGGTGAGGTGGAAGCGGAAGGCCGGCGGTGACAGCCGTTTTGGGCGATTGGAGTCTCGCCCGAGTGATTCGACCCAGTGGTTGTCCAGGTGCCCGGCGATAAAATCCTGAACCCGCTCGATACGGTCGTGGTCGTCAGACGGGGTTTCGGTATTGAATGACTGCAGCTGCAGCGCTGTCTGCCAGGTGTTGCCGTTGACGAGGATTACCGGAAGGCCGGTTTCCATCGCTGGCGCGCAGAGTTTGCGCACCATCGGTTCGATGTAGTAACCGCCGGTGAGTAGCAGGCAGCCGATTTTCACCCCGTTCATGGCGGCGAGGCAGGCGGCAACAATGACATCGGGGCGGTCGCCGGAGCTGACCAGCATGGAGCCTGGCTCGAACCGGTAGATCATGTTGCCGAGGGAGCGGGAGCAGAAGGTGACGCTGTGCAGGCGGCGGGAATCCAGCTCGCCGTAATTGATGATCTCGGCCTGGAAGTGATCCGCGAGGTCCTTGGCCCGCGGTGCGACCAGGTCCGCATTCCACGGAATACAGCCGATGATTGGCAGCGGGCTTTTGCCGAACAGCGAGAGAATTTCCAGGCTGCCGCGGTGCGCTTTCGGCCCGTCAAAGACTCCGGTGATGTCCGCCCCCGGGGTGTCGGGCACCTGCGATGGTGCACCCACCTTGTTGACGATGCATCCCACCACGTGACCCGACTGGGTGCCTCCGAAGGTCGCCATAGCGACTTCGAGGCGATCTTTCAGTTGCTGCGGGGTATCCAGGTTGGGGCACACCACCAGCACGATTTCCGCATCCAGGGTCTTTGCGATCTGGAAATTCAGCTGGTTGGCGAACTGGTTTTCCGCGTTGGGTACCAGGCCTTCGATGATTGCCACGTCCGCCTGATTGGCGCCGGTATTGAAGCGGGCCAGGATCTCTTCCAGCAGGTCGGACAAATCGCCGCGGCCGATCATGGACTCCGCGTGGTGCATGGAAAAGGATTCCGGCACCTTCAGATTCGAGGCCTGCCGCAGTATCTCGTTGCTGCGATCGCGGTTTTTTTCGTGCTTTACCGTTTCCGCGATGGGCTTGTAGAAGCTCACGCTGACACCGTTGCGCTCCAGAGCGCGCAGGGTCCCCAGGCTGACGGAGGTAATGCCGACGCCGGCACCGATGGGGACCAGCATGATGGTGCGGGACATGGGCTATTCCCTCGAACAGGGGTCGCTGTTGGGGCTGGTCGGTGGCACTAACCCCGCCGCGTCACGGGCGATCACCCACTCCTCGTTGGTAGGGATCACCAGGGTAAAGGCAGATTGCTCGGTGGAGATGGGCCCCTCTTCGCCGAAGCGCGCGCGCTGGTTGCGCGCTTCATCCAGCACGTATCCAAGCCCGCTGAGGTGAGCCAGTGTTTTTTGCCGCACCAAACTCGAGTTTTCGCCAATCCCCCCGGTAAACACCAGCGCGTCGACCTGTGGCAGCACGCCGTGGTAGGAGGCGATGTACTTCGCAAGACGGTAACAGAATATGTCCAGCGCCAGCTGGGCGCCGTCGTGCCCCTCCGAGGCCGCCTGTTCCAGTGCACGGCAGTCATTGCTCAGCTCTGAAATGCCCAGCAGTCCGCTTTTCTTGTTGAGCATGTCGTTGATTTCTTTCAGGCAGTAATCCAGCCGGCTACTGAGGTGCAGCAGCAGGCCCGGGTCTACATCGCCACTGCGGGTGCCCATGACCAGTCCCTCCAGCGGCGTGAGCCCCATGCTGGTGTCCACACTGTGGCCGTTGCGCACGGCGGTGATGGACGCGCCATTGCCCAGGTGGGCGGAAATGATGTTCACCTCGTTGACCGGCAGGTTCAGCAGCTCTGCCGCACGCTCAGTGACGTAACGGTGACTGGTGCCGTGCATGCCATAGCGACGGATTCCGTGATCCCGGTACAGCTCGTAGGGCAGGGCGTAGATATACGCGTGGCGGGGCATGGACTGGTGAAAGGCGGTATCGAATACAGCCACCTGGGGCAATCCGGGAAAGGCCGCGCGCGCCGCTTCAATCCCGTTTAACGCGGCGGGATTGTGCAGTGGCGCCAGAGCGACACATTCCTGAATGGTGCTGATCACGGCGTCGTCGATCAGTACCGAATGGGAGAATTTCTCGCCGCCGTGCACTACGCGGTGACCAACGGCCACCAAGTTTTCGCGCAGGTCCGGGCATTCACTGAGGATTTCGTCCACCAGAAATCGGATCACCTCGCCGTGGCGGGTTTCCGCCGGAAGCGCGGTGCACTGCCTGTCGCCGTTGAACTTCCAGCTGACTGTTGGTTCATCCTGGCCGAACGCATCGCCCATACCGCTAAGATCAAGGGCGCCACTGTGGGGGTCAATCAACGCGAATTTCAGCGACGAACTGCCACAGTTCAGGACGAGTACACGGCTGGATTTCGACATAGGTTGCGCAGATTGGTTACAGGCTCTCCTTAAAGCCTAGTGTATGCGCGCGCACAATAAAAAAGGGCTGCCAATGGCAGCCCGAAGTGAGTGAAGCGATTACTCAGGGATACTCGCTTTTGGAACCTGGTTGATAACTATCCATTAACCAAACTGGTTCATGGTGTTGTCTTTACCGGCAGCTTTAAGTGCTGCTTCGCCGGCAAAGTACTCTTTGTGGTCGTCGCCCATGTCGGAACCGGCCATGTTCTGGTGTTTCACGCAGGCGATACCCTGACGGATTTCCTTGCGCTGCACGCCTTCCACGTAACCCAGCATGCCTTTGTCACCGAAGTACTCTTTGGCCAGGTTGTCGGTAGACAGCGCCGCAGTGTGGTAAGTGGGCAGGGTGATGAGGTGGTGGAAAATTCCCGCCTCGCGCGCCGCATCCGCCTGGAAGGTGCGGATTTTCTCGTCCGCGGCCTTGGACAGGTCGGTTTCGTCGTACTCCGCACTCATCAGGTTGGCGCGGTCGTAGGCGGAAACATCCTTGCCTTCTTCTTTCCACGCATCGAATACCTGCTGGCGGAAATTCAGGGTCCAGTTGAAGGACGGGCTGTTGTTGTACACCAGCTTTGCGTCCGGCACCTGCTTGCGGATTTCGTCCATCATGGCGCCGATCTGACGTACGTGCGGCTTCTCGGTTTCGATCCAGATCAGGTCCGCGCCGTTCTGCAGGGAAGTGACGCTGTCGAGTACGCAGCGCGCCTCGCCGGTGCCTTTCTTGAACTGGAACAGGTTGGAGGGCAGGCGCTTCGGACGCAGCAGCTTGCCATCGCGGTTGATAATCACATCGCCGTTGGCCAGGTCGCCCGGCGCTACTTCTTCACAATCCAGGAAAGAGTTGTACTGGTCGCCCAGGTCGCCTGGCTCACGGGTAACGGCGATCTGTTTGGTGAGGCCGGCACCCAGGGAGTCGGTACGCGCAACGATCACACCATTGTCTACGCCCAGTTCCAGGAACGCGTAGCGCACCGCGCGGATCTTGGCGAGGAAGTCCTCGTGGGGAACGGTTACCTTGCCGTCCTGGTGTCCGCACTGCTTCTCGTCGGAAACCTGGTTTTCGATCTGGATACAGCAGGCACCGGCTTCGATCATTTTCTTCGCCAGCAGGTATGTCGCCTCGGCATTACCGAAACCGGCATCGATATCGGCGATGATCGGCACCACGTGGGTGACGTGGTTGTCGATCTTGTTCTGGACCGCTTTTTCCTTCACCTGGTCACCGGCTGCGCGGGCCGCATCCAGCTCGCGGAACAGGCCGCCCAGTTCGCGCGCATCTGCCTGGCGCAGGAAGGTGTACAGCTCTTCGATCAGGGCCGCCACGGAAGTTTTTTCGTGCATGGACTGATCCGGCAGCGGGCCGAATTCACTGCGCAGTGCGGCCACCATCCAACCGGAAAGGTACAGGTAGCGGCGGTCGGTCTTGCCTTCGAAATGCTTCTTGATGGAAATCATTTTCTGCTGGCCGATAAAACCGTGCCAGCAGCCCAGGGACTGGGTGTACTTGGAAGTGTCTTTGTCATACGCAGCCATGTCCTTGCGCATGATGTCGGCGGTGTAGCGGGCGATGTCCAGGCCATTCTGGAATTTATTCTGCAGGCGCATACGGGCTACAGATTCCGGATTGATGGCATCCCAGGAGGAGCCGTTGGCCTTACAGAGTTTGGCGGCTTTTTCGATTTCTTGAGCGTAGTTAGACATGGTTATCTTTCCTCAACTTTCCCTAAAAAGGTGACTGCGATCAGGTTGTACGTATCGTAGGAGTGCTGGCATAATTTGGCTAATTTATTGTCATGATTCCCGCTATACAAGCGGTGAATATGTAGCTGAACCGCCTGTAAAACCTGGGCCTGAGACTGAAACAGGCCGATTTGAAAACGGCCACAAGAAGCCCGCTGGGAGTCCCCTGAATGAATCTGGAAAGAGCTGATCTGAACCTGCTGGTGTACTTGGATGTACTGCTGCGTGAGCGCAATGTCACCCGCGCCGCCAACCAGTTGGGCTTGTCCCAGCCCGCGATGAGTAACGGCCTGAAACGCCTGCGGGAGTTGTTTGACGACCCTCTGCTGGTACGCACCCGCGAGGGCATGATGCCCACCGAACGCGCATTGGAATTGCAGCCCATGGTGCGGGAGGCGCTCGCCGCCATCGACCAGGTAATCCAGCCGAATCGGGATTTCTCCCCCGCAGAGGCGCGCCGTACCTTCCGTATCATGGCCAGCGATTACGCCGAGTCCACGCTGATTCCACCGCTGCTCAAACAGCTGCGCGTAAGTGCGCCCGGTATCAGCCTGGACATCATGACGCCAAGCGATGTGAGCTTTGTAGACGTGGAGCAGGGCAAGGTCGACATGGTCATCAACCGCTTCGATTCCATGCCCCAGAGCTTCCACCAGGCGACCATTTGGAGTGACAGTTTCTCCTGCGTGATGCGCGCGGATAATCCGATATTGCAGGACTACAATCTGGACAGCTACCTGCGCGCTCAGCACATCTGGGTGAGTAAAACCGGTATGGGCGTGGGGGTAGGGGTCAATCCTGAAGATGTGCAACGCCTCGGTTGGGTGGATGAGGCCATCGGCCGTCTCGGGCGCAAGCGGGATATTTCCGTATTTACTCGCCACTACCAGGTGGCGATGCTGCTGGCGGAGCAGAGCGACCTTATCGTTACCGTGCCCACACGCATGGCGCAGCTGGCATCCAGTAATCCCCGTGTGGTGTTACGCGATCCGCCGCTCAAGATCCCGCCATTGGAACTGAAAATGGCCTGGAGCCCGCTGTTGCAACAGAGTGCCCCGCACCGCTGGATGCGCCGCCTGATCCTCGATGTAGGTCGCCAGTTGTGATACCGACCCGCAGTTAAATTCATCTAACAAATATCGAGTATCGCACCTATAAATTAGCGGTATGGTTAGCCCGCTGTTTAGAATGCTGCGAAACTCACGAGTCCATATAACCAGTACAAGAGGTCAGTCATGACGGAAAGAGTCCGTATTGGCGGTCTGCAGATCGCCGCAGAACTGTACGCATTGATTGCGGAAGAAGTGATCCCCGGCACCGGAGTCAGTGCCGATGTGTTCTGGGCGGAATTCGAGAACGTCGTGAACGACCTGGCGCCAGTCAACCGTGCGCTATTAAAAAAACGCGATGATATCCAGGCGCGTATGGACCAGTGGTACAGCGACAATCCGCAGGGCTACCGGGATCTCGGCGCGTACAAGGCGTTCCTGAAAGAGATCGGCTATCTGGTGGACGAGCCCGCGGATTTCACCGCGAAAACCGAAAACGTGGACGCGGAAATTGCCACCATGGCCGGCCCGCAGCTGGTGGTGCCGGTAATGAATGCGCGCTATGCGTTGAACGCCGCCAATGCACGCTGGGGCAGTCTGTATGACGCCCTCTACGGTACGGACGTTATCAGTGAAGACAACGGCGCGGAAAAGGCCGGCGTTTACAATCCGGTGCGCGGTGACAAGGTTATCGCCTATGCCCGTGATTTTCTCGATCAGGCCGCACCACTCAGTGGTGCCAGCCATCGCGACGTGGCCGCCTACCGTATCAACGGGTCACTTTTGGAAGCGGAACTGACTAATGGCAAGGTGGCTGCGCTGAAAGACAGCCGCCAGTTTGCCGGTTACCTCGGTGCACAGGAGGCGCCGGACGCCATTCTGTTGGGCCACAACGGTCTCCATTTTGAAATCCAGATCGATCGCGCCAGCCCCATTGGCAAGACCGACAAGGCCGGCATCAAGGACATTCTGGTGGAATCCGCGCTCACTACCATCATGGATTGCGAGGATTCCGTCGCCGCGGTCGACGCGGAAGACAAGGTGGTTGTGTATCGCAACTGGCTTGGCCTGATGAAGGGCGACCTGCAGGAAAAGCTCAACAAGAACGGCAAGGAAATGCTGCGTACGCTCAATCCGGATCGCGAGTACACCGGTGTCGAAGGCGGCAAGTTGACGTTGCCCGGCCGTAGCCTGATGTTTGTGCGCAATGTGGGTCACCTGATGACCAACGACGCGGTTCTGGACAAAGATGGCAACGAAGTTCCGGAAGGGATTCTCGACGGCATGGTGACTAGCCTGATCGCCATGCACGACCTGCGTGGCAACGGCCCGCACAAAAATTCCCGCACCGGCAGTGTGTACATCGTTAAACCGAAGATGCACGGTCCGGAAGAGGTGGCATTTGCCAATACCCTGTTCAACCGTATCGAAGACGCCCTTGGGCTCGCCCGCAACACGGTAAAAATGGGCATTATGGATGAGGAGCGCCGCACTACCGTCAATCTGAAAGCGTGTATCGCTGCGGCGAAAGAGCGCGTGGTGTTTATTAATACCGGCTTCCTCGATCGCACCGGCGACGAGATTCATACCTCCATGCTGGCGGGCCCGATGATCCGCAAGGGTGAAATGAAACAGTCCAAATGGATTGCAGCCTACGAAGACTGGAACGTGGATACCGGTCTCGCCACCGGTCTCAAGGGTCGCGCGCAGATTGGCAAGGGCATGTGGGCCATGCCGGACATGATGGCGGCGATGATGGAGACCAAGATCGGCCACCCGAAGGCCGGCGCTAACACCGCGTGGGTGCCGTCCCCGACCGCCGCCACCCTGCACGCGCTGCACTACCACAAGGTCGATGTGGCGCAGGTTCAGGCGGAACTCGCAAAACACAAGCGTGCCAGCCTCGACGACATTCTGACGGTACCGGTGGCAGATAACCCCGCGTGGAGCCTCGAGGAAATCCAGCGCGAGCTGGACAACAATGCCCAGGGCATCCTCGGCTATGTGGTGCGCTGGATCGACCAGGGCGTGGGCTGTTCCAAGGTGCCGGATATCCACGACGTGGGTCTGATGGAAGACCGCGCAACTCTGCGGATCTCCTCCCAGCACATCGCCAACTGGCTCAAGCAGGGCATTTGTACCCGTGCACAGGTGGAGGAAACCATGCGCCGTATGGCCGCCGTGGTGGACCGCCAGAATGCCAATGATCCCGCCTATCGCGATATGGCGCCGAACTTTGACCAGAGCATCGCGTTTCAGGCCGCCTGCGAGCTGGTATTCGAGGGGTGTGCCCAGCCCAATGGCTATACCGAACCGGTCCTGCACCGCCGCCGCCGCGAGTTCAAGGCGAGTCAGCGGTAAGTAGAGCCCGGCTCGTTGAGCGAAATATAAGCCTCGCCCCGCGCGGGGCTTTTTTATTCGCTGCTGCCGGCGGTTATTTGGCACTCCCAGCGGATTCTTTGTGTAAGCTCAACGGAAAACCAACCTGGAACGCGGGACCGCCCAATGATCAAGACCACCACGCCCTCGATTGAGGGACGCCAGATTGAACAATACCTCGGCATTGTCGTCGGCGAAGCGATTCTCGGTGCGAATATTTTCAAGGATTTGTTCGGCTCCATTACCGACATTATTGGCGGTCGTTCCGGCGCATACGAACGGGAGATGGGCAGGGCGCGCAAAATTGCGTTTGCGGAAATCGAGGCGCAGGCCCGTGCCCTTGGCGCCAATGCGATCGTCGGCATCGATCTCGATTATGAAGTCGTGGGTGAAAAGGGCGGCATGATGATGGTGAGCGTCAGTGGTACTGCGGTGAAAATTCGCTAATACTCCCCGCCCATGAAGTACAGAGAACAGAATTACCTGCGCTATCTTCCCGCTGGCGGGCGTCTGGATTCCGCTGAATCCCCGCCGGAGCACGGTCAACATTTCCCGGAGGAGCAAGGCACTAGCCAGCAACTGGTGCGGGAAGTTGCGGTGGGGATAAACTACAACGGCCTTAACTACGCTGTCATGATGGCGAGCCCGGAAGATCTGGAAGATTTTGCACTCGGCTTCAGCCTTACCAGCCGGGTGATCGAGGGCCGCGAGCAGATACTGGATATCGAGCTTGTAGAGGCCGATGAGGGCGTGCTGGTAGAGGTCACTCTCAACCAGCGTGCACTCAGCCATTTCAGACAGCAGCGGCGTAGTTTGGCGGGCACCAGTGGCTGTGGGCTCTGTGGTGTCGAGGCACTGTCACAGGCACTCTCTTTTGGCGCGGTGCGTAACGAAAGTTTTTCCCAAGACGTTTATTCACCGCTGCCGCCCGCGGAACAATTCACGGACCTGCGTGCGCGATTTCATGCCGCACAGAAACATCGCGAGTTGCGCGGCGCCATGCACTGTGCGCTTTATGTCGATGAATCCGGGGAAACCCGGCTGTGTCGCGAAGATATCGGCCGCCACAATGCGCTCGACAAATTGATTGGCGCCTGCACCGCCGAGGGCCTGGATCTGCGCCTCGGGTTTGTCGCCGTCACCAGCCGTTGCAGTCTGGAACTTATCCAAAAATCCGTGCGCGCCGGCATCGGCACGCTGGTCAGCCTGTCCTCACCGTCGGACATCAGTGTGCGCTGGGCCCAGCGCTATCACCTCAATCTGCTGCATCAACCAGCCTCTGATGCCGCGCGAATTTACAGCGGTGCTGATATTGCGGTGAATAGCCGCGGTGCCGCGGAAAAACCTTCAATACGAGATTCCCAATGAAAACGCCTGTGGACCGCTTCCGCTTCAGACCTTACCAGCGTCCGGCCGCCGGTTGGGGCGCACTGCGCAGCGTCGCGCACGCCTGGCTGGATAGCCGCCAGCCTTTCAAGAACTTGCGTGCGATGTTGCAGACCAATCAGAACGGCGGTTTCGATTGCCCCGGTTGCGCCTGGGGCGAGGCGCCGAAAGAGGGGCGCATCCGTTTTTGTGAAAACGGCGCCAAGGCGGTGAACTGGGAGGCTTCTGGCCGCGGCGTGGACCGGGAATTCTTTGCGCGCCATAGCCTGCAGGATCTGATGGCACAGGACGATTACTGGCTCGAATATCAGGGGCGCCTCACCGAACCGATGCTTTTCGATGGCGAGAGCAATCACTATCGTCCCATCAGCTGGGACGACGCCTTTGCGCTGGTGGCCACGCATCTGCAGGGCCTCGATTCGCCGGATGAGGCCGCGTTTTACACCTCCGGTCGCGCCAGCAATGAGGCGGCGTTTCTCTACCAGCTTTTCGCCCGCGCTTTCGGTACCAATAATCTGCCGGACTGCTCCAACATGTGCCATGAGGCCAGTGGCGTGGCGTTGAAGGCCAGTATTGGTACCGGAAAAGGCACGGTCACCTATGGGGATTTCGATAAGGCCGAGGCCATTTTTGTCATCGGCCAGAATCCCGGCACCAATCATCCGCGCATGCTTGAGCCATTGAGCGAAGCGGTGGAGCGGGGCGCGCGGGTACTGGTGTTCAACCCCTTGCGCGAGCGCGGTCTCGAGCGCTTCCAGGCACCGCAAAACCCTGTGCAGATGCTCACTGGCGGAGAGGTGCCGTTGAGTACCGATTATTTTCGCCCTGCGCTCGGCGGAGATATGGCGGTAATCCGCGGTATCGCCAAGTTCCTGTTTCAATGGCAGGACGAGGCGCAGCAGATCGGCGAACAAGGCCCGCTGGATCTGGATTTTATCCGCGAGCACAGTGAGGGGTTCGAACAGTATCGCGCGGTGGTGGATGACACCAGCTGGGAGGAAATTCTGGCGTACAGCGGTATCTCCAAGGATGAGATCGAGTGTGCTGCGCATGTCTACAGTCGCAGCAACGCCACCATCATGTGCTGGGCCATGGGCGTAACCCAACACCGTCATTCTGTGGCGATCATTCAGGAAATCACCAACCTGCAGCTGTTGCGCGGCCAGGTGGGGCGGCCCGGCGCCGGTCTCTGCCCGGTGCGCGGACACAGCAATGTGCAGGGCGATCGCACCATGGGGATCGATGACAATCCCTCCGCGGTATTGCTTGATGCACTGGAGCGGAAATTTGCGATGCCAATGCCGCGTGAAGCGGGCGTGAACGTGGTGAAGGCGATTGAGGCAATGCTTGCAGGGCGGGTAAAAGTGTTTATCGGTCTCGGTGGCAACTTTGCCCAGGCCACGCCGGACAGCGCGCGCACCCACAGCGCACTGCGCAAGTGCGATCTCACGGTTCAGATCAGTACCAAGTTGAATCGCAGCCATCTGGTTACCGGAAAACAGGCATTGATCCTGCCCTGTCTCGGACGCACCGATATCGATATACAAGCCGGTGGCGCCCAGGCGGTGACGGTCGAAGATTCCTTCAGCATGGTGCACGCCTCTTTTGGCCAGCTGAAACCGCTGTCTACGGAGATGCGCTCTGAACCGGCAATTATCGCCGGTCTCGCGCAGGCGACACTGGGAGAGAAACCCGTGCCCTGGTTGAAGCTGGTGGAGGATTACCGGCTTATTCGCGACCTGATCGCGGATGTCATTCCCGGATTCGAAAACTTCAACCGCAAACTGGAAACCCCGGGAGGATTCTATCTTCCGAACTCCGCGGGCCAGCGCCGCTGGAACACCAAGAATGGCAAGGCCAATTTCGTCAGCCATTCGCTACCCGCGCCATTGCCGCCCGAGGTATTGGAGAAAATCGGCAAGGAGGGGGCGCGCAAGGCCGATCTGGTACTGCAGACACTGCGCTCCCACGACCAGTACAACACCACGGTTTACGGCCTGAACGACCGCTATCGCGGAGTGACCGGCAATCGCCGTGTACTGTTTGCGCACCATGATGATATCCAGCGTCTGGGATTTACGGACCGCCAGCCGGTGGATATCGTTTCTCTGTGGAGTGATGATGTGGAGCGCCGGGTGCAGGGCTTCACCCTGATTGCGTTCGATATACCGAAAGGGCAGGCGGCGGCCTATTACCCGGAAGCGAACCCGCTAGTACCGCTGGACAGCTACGGCATCGGCAGTTTCACGCCCACCTCCAAGTACATCGCGATTCGCCTGGAGCCGAGTAGCGCGCCGGAGCGGATCCTATAACAACCACAGAAACACTACTGCGCGTGAGCCTGGTGTCGATCACCAGTAACCCACGCGCTGCATTTTCAGTGGTTTCTAGCTCTGATTTTCCATTGTTGGAAAGGTACATACGAAGCACGCACCGCTCGTGTCGGGTGCCTGCTGTAATTCCACGGTCGCGCCGTGGGCGTAGGCGATTTCGCGTACAATCGCGAGACCCAGTCCGCAACCTTCACCGGTGATTTTCGAGCGGAAGAAACGCTCGAAAATCTGCGGCCAGTGCTCGCGGGGGATTCCCTGGCCATCGTCCTTTACCGCCAGTCGGATTTTGTTGGCGGTACGCGTGAGCTCCACCCACACATTACCGCCTTCCGGCACATACAGAATGCCGTTTTCCATCAGGTTCCACACCAGTTCACGCAACAGGTAGTAGTCACCGGGGACTTTAAAGGTATCCAGCGTTTCGCCGTTGATATTCTGGTGCACCTTTACCTTGCGGCTGCGGGCCAGCTCACGCAGGCTCTCGGCGGCTTCGCGCACCACATTGTCCAGGGCCACCGGTTCATTGCGCAATCCACGACCGGATGCGGCCTCCGCGCGCGCCAGTTTGAGCAGCTGGTTATTCAGGTGCGTCATGGCGTCGGTAGTCTGGCAAATACGTTCCAGTGCCTGGTGTGCGGTGTCGAGATTTTTCTCGCGCAGCGCCAACTGCGCCTGCAACTTGATGCCCGCGAGCGGCGTTTTCAGCTGGTGGGATATATTGCCGATGAACTGTTCGCGCGCACTGAAGGCACCGTCGAGTCGCTCGAGCAATCGATTGGTATTGTCGATAACCGTGCGCACCTCTTTCGGCGCCGGCAACGCGCTGATCGGTGTGAGATCCCGCGGCGAGCGGCTGGCAAGCTCCTGGCTGAGTCGGAGCAGGGGGCGAATCCCCCGACTGAGCGCAAAGGCGACAACCAGCAGCGCGACCACAATCATGGTGGCCTTGGATAGCACCACTTCAAACATCAGCGTCCGTGAAAGCGGAATGCGTTTGTGCAGGGTTTCCGCCACGCTTACCAGCGCGCTGTCGCGGGGGGAATCGGGATTTGCAAGAACGGTGACACTGCGCACCCATTCGCCGCCCATTCTCACGTTGGTAAATACCGGCCCCTTTTTGAGCGCGGCGATATCCGGATTTACCCAGGCTTCACTTCTGCCGCCGAGGACCTGGCCGTCGAGGGTGGAAACCCGATAGTAGACTTCGTCCAACTCGTCCCACTCGAAGACCTCAATCGCCGCTTCGTCGGCATACAGCACAAGTTTGTCGTTTTCACGACGGACTTCCTGCGCCAGTGAATAGGCGGAGTCGAGTAGCCAGCGATCGAATACCTGATTGGTTACATGCAGGCCGATACCGAAGGTGATCAGCATTTCGATCACCAACAGGACAAACAGCGGTCCGCCGACCAGCAATAGCAGCAGCGAACGCAATCCCAGGCTGGTGTTCAACCGGCTTCCTCCAGCACATAGCCGGCACCTCGCTGGGTGCGGATGGCGAGCCCGGAATCCTGCAATCGGCGGCGCAGGCGGTGCACGTAAACCTCCACCGCGTTATCGCCCACCTCGTCGCCCTCGCGACTGAGACGCTGGGCGAGGCGCGCCTTGGTTACCACACGACCGGCATTGAGCGAGAGAATTTCCAGGATTTCGTATTCGCGCGCCGGGAGTTCCAGTCGCTCGCCATTGAGGGTCGCAGTGCGCTGGAACGGGCTAAGCTGCAGGGCGCCCAAGCTGACTTCATCGGTGGAGAGGTCGTGGCTGCGACGCAATAGTGCCCGCACTCTGGCTTCAAGCTCGCGCAGATCGAAAGGCTTCTCCATGTAGTCGTCAGCGCCCTGATCCAGTGCGGCGACTTGTTGTTCCACGCCATCGCGGGCGGTCAGCACCAGTACCGGCACGCGACTCTGGCGGGCGCGCAGGCGCCGCAACAGCTCAAGCCCGTCCATGTCCGGCAGTCCCAGATCGAGAATGATCAGGTCCACGTCATTGGCAAGTAGCAGGCCCTCGGCGCGTTCGCCGTAAGGTGCGTGCACAACCGTATAGGCACTCTGCTTGAGCGCCTGCAATAACCCCTGTGCGATCAGTGGGTCGTCTTCTACCAGCAATACATTCATGGCGTCGGGCTAACCGTTGACTTTTTCAATACGGCAAAGATTACACGATTCCGCGCGTTTGTACCTGACTGTTGAGACATTCGGAAATCCGTCGCAGTGAAAGGTTACTGAAAGCGGTCGTCAGTAATCTCGCTGGCCTCATGGTCACTTTGCATGTGGTGCAGTGGCCGCCTTCCATTTCCGTTAATCGCATTGACTGATGAGTAGTACAGGAGTTGTTGGTGATGGATTTACAGAATCTCAAGAAAGACATTCCCGCAAGTGTGGTGGTGTTTTTTGTCGCACTGCCACTTTGTCTGGGCGTTGCGCTTGCGTCCGGAGCGCCACTGTTTTCCGGCCTGATTGCCGGTATCGTCGGTGGCATTGTAGTGGGTGCGGTGAGCGGCTCGCGTCTCGGTGTTTCCGGGCCCGCCGCCGGCCTTACCGTAATTGTACTGAGCGCCATCGAGACGCTGGGCTCATTTGAAGTATTTTTGCTGGCGGTGGTGATTGGCGGTCTGATGCAGATTGTGCTCGGTCTGCTGCGCGCCGGTATTTTGGGGTATTTCTTCCCGTCGTCCGTGATCAACGGGATGCTCACCGGTATCGGTTTGATTATCGTGCTGAAGCAGATTCCCTATGCGTTTGGCTTGGATGATGGCGTATCTATCAGTGATGGCGCGCTCTCGCTACTGAGCTCGGTACACGCGGGTGTGTTGGTGATTTTTACGTTGTCTCTCGCGCTGTTAATTGCCTGGGAAACGCCGCTGATCAAGCGTTCGCGCTGGCTGGCGATGGTGCCGGGCCCGGTGGTCGCGGTGCTTTCTTCGGTGCTGATGTACTTGTTGTTCCGCAACTCTGCGAGCCTGGGGTTGAGTGAATCCCACCTGGTGAGCGTGCCTGTGGCGACGAGCTTCAATGAATTTATCGGTCTGTTTACGTTGCCTGACTTCTCGCAACTGAATAATCCATTGGTGTGGACCGTCGCCGTAACCATCGCTGTGGTGGCGAGCCTGGAAACACTTCTAAGTGTCGAAGCCATCGATAAGATGGACCCGTTGAAACGCACTACGCCAACCAACCGTGAGCTGGTAGCGCAGGGGGTGGGTAACTCCGTTTCCGGCTTGATCGGTGGTTTGCCGGTTACTCAGGTAATTGTTCGCAGTTCGGTAAACCTGCAGACCGGGGCGCGATCCAAGGCGTCGACCATTTGCCACGGTGTCTTGCTGATGGTGTGTGTGGCGACTCTGCCCACCTGGCTCAACATGATTCCGCTCGGCGTGCTGGCCGCGGTGCTGATCCTAACCGGATACAAGCTTGCCAAGCCCGCATTGTTTCGCAAGATGTGGGACAACGGTATGGAGCAGTTCCTGCCATTCCTGATTACGGTAGTCGGGGTGGTATTTACCGATCTGTTGACCGGCGTTGGCCTGGGTGTGGTTGCGGCGATCTTTGCGCTGCTGCGTCGCAATTATCTCAACTCGCATTTCCTGCACAAAAAACAGGACACGGAGCAGGGTGATCGCATCCGCATCAGAATGCAGCTGGCCGAGGAAGTGACGTTTCTCAACAAGGGCGCCATCCGCAAAGAGCTGAGTGAAATTCCGGACAATGCCCATGTAATTCTCGACAAGCGCAACTGTGTGTACATCAATCACGATGTGGCAGAGGCAATTGCTGACTTTATCGAGACTTCCGCCACTCGCGGGATCGATGTGGAAATCATCGAGCGCAAACCCGTGGTGCCGATCTGGGACGAGAAAGGTTTCCGGGAAGTGGCGTAAGTCCGCAGTCAAAAATTAAAGGAAAAGTGTTTTAAGATTCGGGTCTGGCTGCGCATGTAGCCAGGCCCGCTCAAAGATTTCCCTCAACTGGCGCGTTCGCACCGGGTTGTTTGCCTGGTATTGCCCCAGCCACTTCTCTCCATCAGTACGCAGCAACAATTGCCGATTATCCGCTAGTACAAACTCGTAATTGTCGGGCTCTGACCCCGGCTGTGTCTTACGTAATTCGATACTACTTTCCAGCCGCTGGATCAGCGGCAGCAAACGGTGAGGTGAGCGCAGCAGTGGCTCGCCATCGCAAATCAGGATCTGCACGCGGGCGTAGCGGCTGCTGCGCGCAAAATCCGACAGTGCCTGTACCGTGTGCGGCTCGTGGTAGAGCGCGCGCGCGAGATGTTGCGAATAGATGACGATGTGGCGGCGGGCGTCAGCGATCAATCGCTGCAGGGCGCTGGCAAACTGCTCGGCAGTTTCCAGCGGCATGGGGGCGGGATTGCTGCCTGAATCAGCGGTTCCAGTCGTCCGCATTTTCGCAGGGTTCCTTGTCGTTCAGGGTAAGGTCCATGCGCACGTGCGGAATGTCCGCTTCCATGAACTCTTCCCCGGTCACCGTAAAGCCCGCTTTTTGATAGAAGGGGACGGCGTGAACCTGGGCGTTCAGATAGACGTTTTTCTGCCCGGATACCCGCGCAAATTTGCAGATGCGGTTGAGCAGCTCCAGCCCGGCGCCATGGCCACGAGCGTCCTTGAGGATCGCCATGCGGCCGATTTTGCCACCGCCAGTCAGGCGACCCGTGCCGATGGCCTTGTTGCTCTGATAGATCAGGAAATGCTGCGCACTTTCTTCCAGCTCATCCCACTCCAGGTCCGCAGGGACCTGCTGTTCTTCTACGAACACTTTCTGGCGGATGCCGCGGATGGCATCACGATCCGTCTGCCAGTCGGCCAGGCGTACAAACAGGCTCATCAATCACTCTCCTGATCTTCATCGAGATCTTCATCTTCGAGAAGCTCAGGGTAAATGAGACTGCCTTGGGAAACCAGCTGGTCGATCAGCGCGTCTTTGGCGGCCAGCTCGGGATGTGCATCGACATCGCTCTGGGTGATTTCCCGAGACTCACAGAAGCCTTCGGCGAACAGCAGTGGCACCGGCAGCGATTCGCCGTCCACGAACAGGGTGGCCGGGTCACGACAAAAGGCGCAGCGGGAGCCGGGGTTGAGAATCAGGTTGCCGCCCTCGGCGAGGTGCTCGCGCCAGTCGTCGGCAGCGCCCGCATCGAGGGCGACGGTATCCGGGTATTTGGCTTCGGTCATGATGGCGCCGAACCACTGGGCAATGTTCTGCGGTTGCTGCAGCCACTCTGCCAGTTGGCGCTGTACCCGCGCCACCGTTGCGCTGTCGATTTCCGCCGGGTTTGCCGGCAGCGTCAGGTCGGCATCGGTGTAGCGATAGTGGTCTGGCAGCCCTGCGCCCAGCTCGGCCGCCAGATCTTCCAGCATGGTGCGCGCGGATGGTGCGCGGAAGCCTACGGAAATGGTGGTGCAGCCACCTTCGGCAATGCCCCAGTGGCTGTACTGTGGCGGCAGATACAGCATGTCGCCGGGTTCCAGCAGCCAGCTGGCCTCGGATTCGAAATCCCGCAGGATATTCAGCGGTGTGCCTTCCACGCGCGGACTGCTGGCATCGGCCTTGGGCCCCAGGTGCCAGCGGCGATTGCCTTCCGCTTGCAGCAGGAACACGTCGTAGAAATCGTAGTGTGGGCCTACGCTGCCCTGATCGGCGGCGTAGCTGATCATGATGTCGTCGAGCCGCCAGTCGGGAATGAAGCGGAAGTAGTCTTTGATTTCCGCCACTTCCGGAATCCACTGGTCCACCGCTTGCACCAGCAGGGTCCAGTGGGTTTTCGGCAGTGAGAAGAAGTCTTCTTCGGTAAACGGACCGTTGCGCAGCTGCCAGGGTCCGTTGATACCGTGCTCCTCGACGATGCGGGATTCAATCTGCTCCTCGAGCGCCATACCGGCGAGCTCTTCACCGGAAATAGGCGCCTCGAATCCGGGAAATGCATTGCGAATCAGCAATGGCTTTTTCTGCCAGTATTCCCGCAAAAACGTTTCCACCGGGATTTCTCCCAGGTGAGTCAGCGGGTCAACGGAACGGTACACCGATGCCGTCATGGAACATCTCCCGAATTGAAAAACAGATTCTGAGTTTCAGTTAAATGTTGTTTGCCTGGGCAATGGCGTTGCCAATGTAGCTGGCCGGCGTGAGTTCACGCAGTGCCTGCTTGGCATCTTCCGGCATATCCAGGCCGTCGATAAATACCGCCAGGGTTTCCTTGGTGATGCCCTGGCCGCGAGTGAGCGCCTTGAGCTTCTCGTAAGGCTCTTCGATGTTGTAGCGGCGCATAACGGTCTGAATCGGCTCGGCCAGTACTTCCCAGGCGTTGTTCAGGTCGTCTTCCAGGCGTGCGCGGTTGATTTCCAGTTTGCTCAGACCCTTCAGGGTGGCGGCGTAGGCAATCACGGAGTAGCCGGCACCAACGCCCATATTGCGCAGTACGGTGGAGTCGGTGAGATCGCGCTGCCAGCGGGAAACCGGGAGCTTGGCGGCCAGGTGCTGGAATACCGCGTTGGCGATACCCAGGTTGCCTTCGGAGTTTTCAAAGTCGATCGGGTTGACCTTGTGCGGCATGGTGGAGGAGCCCACTTCGCCCGCCACAACCTTCTGCTTGAAGTAGCCCAGGGAGATGTAGCCCCACACATCGCGATCGAAGTCGATCAGGATGGTATTGAAGCGCGCAATGGCATCGAACAGCTCGGCAATGTAGTCGTGGGGTTCGATCTGGGTGGTGTAGGGGTTCCAGCTGAGGCCGAGGGAGGTCACAAACTCTTCGGCATTCGCCTGCCAGTCCACATCCGGATAGGCGGACAGGTGCGCGTTGTAGTTGCCCACAGCGCCGTTGATCTTGCCCAGCAGCTCCACATCGCGGATCTGTTTAACCTGGCGGCGCAGGCGCGCGACCACGTTGGCCATCTCCTTGCCCACGGTGGTGGGGCTGGCAGTCTGGCCGTGGGTACGAGACAGCATCGGCACGTCGGCAAAGTTTTTTGCCAGGGTGGCGATTTCGTTCACGATCTGGTTCATCGCCGGCAACAGCACCTGATCGCGACCGGCGCGCAGCATAAGTGCGTGGGACAGATTGTTGATGTCTTCGGAAGTACAGGCGAAGTGGATGAATTCACTCACTGCGGCCAGCTGCGCGTCACCTTGCACTTTTTCCTTGAGGAAATATTCCACCGCTTTCACATCGTGGTTGGTGGTGCGCTCGATTTCCTTGATGCGCTCGGCATCCTGGAGGGAAAACTGGCTGACGATGTCGTCGAGAATCTGGTTGCTGCTGCTTCCGAAGGGCTGCACTTCGGCAATTTTCTCGTGGCGGGCCAGCTGTTGCAGCCAGCGCACTTCCACTTCCACACGCGCACGGATCAGGCCGTATTCACTGAAAATATCCCGCAGCGCGGCGGTTTTGCTTTCGTAGCGTCCGTCAATGGGGGAAACCGCGGTAAGGGCGGATAGCTCGACAGTCATTGTGTCTCTCCGATATCAATATCACCGCTAACGGGCAGTTTCCCTGCGGCGGAAAATGAAAAATTTAGTGTTCCAGTGATTCGTATTTGGCCACCAGCGCATCCATGGCTGCGATCAGCTTCTTGCGCTGAAACAGCAGATGCAGGCGGCGCCCACCGAGTTGTCGCCAGAGCATGGCGGAGCGCACGCCGGCAAACAGCATGGTGCGGATCTGGTTGGCGATGCGCTGTTGCTGCAGGTAATTGAAGTCGCCGAGTACCTGGATGCGGAAGCGGAAGGTGCTCAGGGTGTCGCTGTAAATACTGGCGAGGTTGGCGTAGACATTCTCATGCCCGATTCCGAAGTGGTCGGTCTGCGAACGGGCCTTTTCCAATCGGCTGCCAATGATCGACAGAAGTCCGGGTTTCTTCGCCAGCTGCCGTTGCAGATACAGAATAGAAAGCACGTAGCGCAGGCAGTCGGTGTATTCCGGATGGCTGCGGGTGGCGAGCAGTTGGCGCGCGCCGCGCAGGCCCGCGAGCACTTTTTCCACACCGCCAAACACGTCCTCAGTGGTTTCCGGGTTCTGCTGGAACAGGCTGTAAACAGCGGTTTCCATCTGCTCTGTCGGCGCAGTGCCGGTTTTTGCCAGCCTCTCCACCAGAATTGCAGCCTGAAAAACGCCCGCCAGCGCCAGTGCCTGATCTCGCCAGTTACTCAATTGTTGCTCCCTGCAGCCTGTTGGGTGTTGCCCGGGTGTTGTATGTCGATTTCGCCGATGCCGGTAGCCTGTTCGATCACCGCGCCCCCGAGGCAGACTTCGCCCTGGTAAATGACCACCGATTGGCCGGGGGTGACGGCGCGCTGGGGTTTGTCGAACGCAATCGTCAGATTGCCATCTTCGCCCACCTTGATCAGGCATGGCTGATCTTCCTGGCGGTAGCGGGTTTTGGCCGCTGCACGGAACTCACTTGCCGGCGGGGCGCCATTGATCCAGTGCGTCTGGGTAGCCGTCAATCCGGTGGAGTAGAGTAGGGGGTGGTGTTTACCCTGGGCCACGATCAGCACATTCTTGTCGAGGTCCTTGCCCACCACATACCAGGGTTGGTCACCGGCACCCTTCACGCCACCGATACCCAGGCCCTGACGCTGGCCGATGGTGTGGTACATCAGGCCGCTGTGCTGGCCCATGACTTCCCCTTCCGGCGTTTGCATTTCGCCGGGCTGTGCCGGCAGGTACTGCTCAAGAAAGTCCTTGAAGCGGCGCTCGCCAATGAAGCAGATGCCGGTGCTGTCTTTCTTGCTGTGGGTGATCAGTCCATTCTCTTCGGCGATGCGGCGCACTTCCGGCTTTTCCAGCTCGCCGATGGGAAACAGTGATCGGGCAAATTCCGCTTCGCCCACGGCGTGCAGGAAGTAGCTCTGGTCCTTATTCGCGTCCAGCCCTTTTAACAAGTAGGTGCGGCCGTTCTCATCCCGTCGCCGGGTATAGTGGCCGGTGGCAATGGCGTCGGCGCCGAGCATCTCGGCATATTCGAGAAACACCTTGAACTTGATTTCGCGGTTACACAGGATGTCCGGATTTGGTGTGCGCCCCGCCTTGTATTCCGCCAGGAAATACTCGAAGACGTTATCCCAATACTCGGCGGCGAAATTGGCGGTATGGAGCTTGATGCCTAGACGGGCACAGACCGCTTCGGCATCCGCCAGATCCTGTTTCGCGGTGCAGTATTCGGTGCCGTCGTCCTCGTCCCAGTTCTTCATGAACAGCCCTTCGACCTCGTAGCCCTGTTGCATCAGGAGCAAGGCGGCCACGGAGGAGTCCACTCCACCGGACATGCCGACGATTACCCGCTTGGGCTTTACTGGCTGGTCGTTGGTGCTAGAAGGCAAAGACATATCCGAATCTGACATGGAATACCGGGTCACTAAAGTGAGGGGCGCGGAGGGGTTTTCAACCCTTAGTAGCTCCAAGTGCCCAGAAACCCACAGGGGGCTGGAAAATGGGGGCGCATTTTACCCGCGATTCCCTTTGCTGACCAATCTTCGGATATCTGGTCCGAAAAGCGGGGGAGGCGAGTCACCAGAAAAATACGCGCCAGTTCCCTATCAGCCTAGTCGAATGGCCCGTAGAGGTGTGCCCGGTGCTCCTTTCAGCGCTTGCGGCTGCGCCCCTGACCACTGCGGGAGCCCGCGGGCTTGCGCGTTCCCGCTCCGGGTTTGTGGCGGGTTTGCGGTTTGCCCTTGAGCGGGGGGAGGCCGGTGGTTTCCGTGCGCTGTTCCCCTGGCTGCAGGCCGTTAAGACTCCAGGTGCCGATGGACCGGCGGATCAGGCGCAGGGTAGGGTGGCCGACGGCGGCGGTCATGCGCCGTACCTGACGATTGCGCCCCTCTGTAATGGTCAGCTCGATCCAGGTGGTAGGGATCGATTTGCGCTCACGGATGGGAGGGGTGCGCGGCCACAGATCTTTCTCTGGCTCGGCAATGACTCGCGCCTTGGCCGGCGCGGTGCGGCCGTCTTTCAGGTCGACGCCGTGGCGCAGCATATACAATGCCTCTTCCATCACCTCGCCCTCAACTTGTGCCCAGTAGACCTTGGGTTGTTTGTTGTCCGGGTGGGCAATCTTGTGCTGCAGGCGGCCGTCGTCCGTAAGCAGCAGCAGTCCCTCGGAGTCGTAGTCCAGGCGGCCTGCGGCATACACCCCAGGTGTCTTGATGTAATCCCCCAGGGTGGGGCGACCTTCCGGGTCGGTGAACTGGCAGAGAACGCCGTAGGGCTTGTTGAATAGAATGAGTTGAGTCATGAGGCTCGGTGAACGTTGGTTCTGGTACCTTGGTTGTAATCAAACTACAAAATTGGACAGATACTGATATAATCCCGCCGATTTTTAGCCGGCTCGGCGTATGCAACGACGCAAACAATGGGCGGCAACCATGACCGGCGGTGGAAAGTTCGGCGCATTATGCCGTTTTTTCCCAGATAAAGCCGGGCGTTTAGTCAAAGAGTTACGGGAGTCAACTTAATGGGTCATATCCAAGTGCCGGCCAACGGCGAAAAAATCACAGTCAATGCAGATGGTTCTCTGAACGTACCGAGCACCCCGATCATTCCGTTCATCGAAGGTGACGGCATCGGTGTGGATATCACCCCGGTAATGATCAAGGTGATCGACGCTGCAGTCAGCAAGGCCTACGGCGGCGACAAGTCCATCGCCTGGATGGAAATCTACTGTGGTGAAAAAGCGGCAGAAACCTACAGCGGTGACTGGTTCCCGGCCGAGACCCTGGAAGCGATCAAAGATTACGTTGTCAGCATCAAAGGCCCGCTGACCACTCCAGTAGGCGGCGGCTTCCGCTCCCTGAACGTTGCTCTGCGTCAGGAGCTGGATCTGTACGTATGTCAGCGTCCGGTTCGCTGGTTCAGCGGTGTGCCTTCTCCGGTTAAAGAGCCGAACAAGGTAGACATGGTGATCTTCCGTGAGAACTCCGAAGACATTTACGCGGGTATCGAGTGGAAAGCTGGTTCCGACGAAGCGAACAAGGTCATCAAGTTCCTGCGCGAAGAAATGGGCGTTAAGAAAATCCGTTTCCCGGAAAACTGCGGTATCGGCGTGAAGCCGGTTTCTGAAGAAGGCACCAAGCGCCTGGTGCGCAAAGCCCTGCAGTACACCATTGACCAGGATCGCGACTCCCTGACCCTGGTGCACAAAGGCAACATCATGAAGTTCACCGAAGGTGCCTTCGCCGACTGGGGCTACGAAGTGGCCCGCGAAGAGTTCGGCGCGCAGCTGATCGACGGCGGCCCCTGGTGCAGCTTCAAGAACCCGAACACCGGCAAGGAAATCGTGGTTAAGGATGTAATCGCCGACGCCATGCTGCAGCAGATCCTGCTGCGTCCGGCCGAGTACGACGTGATCGCCACCCTGAACCTGAACGGTGACTACCTGTCCGATGCACTGGCTGCGCAGGTAGGCGGTATCGGTATCGCCCCGGGTGCCAACCTGTCTGATGAGGTTGCCCTGTTCGAAGCTACCCACGGCACTGCGCCCAAGTACGCTGGCCAGGACAAGGTAAATCCGGGCTCCCTGATCCTTTCTGCTGAGATGATGCTGCGTCACCTGGGCTGGAACGAGGCTGCCGAGCTGGTAGTCAAGGGTATGGAAGGCGCGATCGAAGCGAAGACCGTTACCTATGACTTCGAGCGTCTGATGGACGGTGCAGAGCTGAAATCCTGCTCCGCATTTGGTGAGGAAGTGATCAAGCACATGGCTTGATTCTTCGCTGAATGAAAAAGCCCCGCGCCGAAAGGTGCGGGGCTTTTTTTATGCCGGTCACTTTTGCCCGCGAGGATTTGTAGTGTACGTGAGGGCAGCAGGGATATGGAACTGGTACGGTCGTGCCAACGGCAGGGCGGGCCGTTTTTACTGGCTATCCCCTTTGCCTTGGTCGGGTTTGGTCGCGGGCAGGAAGCCGTTTGCGGCTTCATCTGCCGCGTCGAGGTCAGTCGAGCGCTTCCTCGGTCTCTTTCTCGCGTACGGATTGCGCCTGGGGTGCCGGCGACGATGCGCGAGGGGCATTTGCTGTGGCGAGGCTGATATTGGCTGCGTGATAGCCTTTATCGCCCTGAATGATATCGAAGTTGACCTGCTGGCCAGCCTTCAGGGTGCGGTAGCCCTCCATCTGGATGGCCGAATAGTGCGCGAACAGATCTTCTCCGCCCTCATCCGCAAGAATAAATCCGTAACCCTTGGCGTTATTGAACCACTTTACGGTACCGGTAGGCATGGCGAAATCCCTCTAAATTGCCGGGGCGACTGCTGGCCGCCTATAAGTTTTCGTTATAGTTATCGCGCTTCATGCGCTTCATTATTCGCACAAAGTCATTTGTACGACTCAATGCTAGTGCCTTTAAACCGCTTGGCGCGGTTACTACCTCTTGTAGCCAAGACCCCAGTAGTTGTCAAGCGAATCAGAGCCCCCGGACTGTGTCCGCTGGCGTTTGCGGTTACAATGCCCGCTTGCCAAATTCACTGCAGTGACTGATACCTTCGGGCGATTCGCGGTCTAACCCCGGTCGAGCCCGGACTGAAACTTTCCGGGCGTCAGTACTGTGAACTGATTCTTGAAACCTGATTGACTTGCACTATGGGAAAATCACAAATCATTAAACTACACTCGAACGAAGGCGAGGGCGACGACGACCGTTTTTACGAGTCTGGCGGAGATACCGCGCTGGCGGAAGCCAAGCCGCGACTGAAAAGACCGCCAATGTACAAGGTGGTCATGCTCAATGATGACTACACCCCGATGGAGTTTGTGGTCGAAGCGCTGGAACTTTTCTTTTATGTGAATCGAGAGCGCGCCACTCAACTGATGTTGCAGGTGCACACTAAGGGAAAAGCGATCTGCGGTGTCTATACTCGGGATATAGCGGAAACAAAGGCCGCGCAGGTAAATCAGTTTGCGAGAGATCACGAGCACCCACTGTTGTGTGAAATCGAGGCTGACGAGGGCGATGAAAACGGCGAGGAGGGTTGAATAAGCAGTTCCAGCGCCTGACTCCTGAAAGGCGTGATTTTTCCGGCCGGTACAGCGGCGACAAACATGAATACCGGGTGTGTAACCGCAACCCGGATTACATTGGCCAGTAAGGTTTGAGGTTCAGATGCTCAGCAAGGATTTAGAGGTAACGCTCAATCTAGCGTTCAAAGGTGCACGGGCGAAACGCCATGAGTTCATGACCGTAGAGCACCTTTTGCTGGCGCTGCTGGACAACGAATCCGCGGCGGATGTTCTGCATGCCTGCGGTGCGGATCTCAGCGCACTGCGCCGGGAGCTGCTGGAGTTCGTGGACTCCACGACGCCACTGATTCCGGAAAATGATACGGAGCGCGAAACCCAGCCCACACTCGGGTTCCAGCGGGTGCTGCAGCGTGCAGTGTTTCATGTGCAATCATCCGGCAAAAAGGAAGTGACCGGAGCTAACGTACTGGTGGCAATCTTTTGTGAGCAGGAAAGCCAGGCAGTCTACTACCTCAAACAGCAGAGCGTGGCGCGGATTGATGTGGTGAATTACATCACACACGGCATCTCCCGCGTCAGCTCGTCCGGCGGCAACAACGCCCACCACAGCCCGGATCCATCACCGGAGCAGGTGGACGAAGATCTCGGTACCACATCGGAATCCGGCGGCTCAGATCCGCTGGAAAGCTACGCCACCAATCTTAACCAGGAGGCCATTCTTGGTCGCATCGACCCGCTTGTAGGTCGCGCCCTGGAAGTGGAGCGCGTGACTCAGGTATTGGCGCGCCGCCGTAAGAACAATCCGCTCCTGGTGGGTGAGTCCGGGGTCGGTAAAACTGCGATTGCGGAAGGTCTCGCCCGCCGAATTGTCGATGGTGAAGTACCCGAGCCACTGCAGCACAGCACTATTTACTCCCTGGATCTCGGTTCGCTGCTGGCGGGAACCAAATACCGTGGCGACTTTGAGAAGCGCTTTAAGGCCCTGTTGGCGGAGCTCAAAAAGCGTGAACACGCCGTGCTGTTCATTGACGAAATCCACACCATTATTGGTGCCGGTGCGGCGTCCGGCGGCGTCATGGATGCTTCCAATCTGCTGAAGCCACTGCTCTCCAGTGGCCAGATGCGCTGTATCGGCTCCACCACATTTAACGAGTACCGTGGAATTTTTGAGAAAGACCGCGCGCTTTCACGCCGCTTCCAGAAAATCGACGTGCATGAACCATCGGTAGACGAAACCGTACAGATTCTGCAGGGGCTCAAATCCTGCTTTGAGGATCACCACAAGGTGCGGTTTACCGATTCGGCCCTGGAGGCCGCCGCCCAATTGGCCAATCGCCACATTACCGAGCGTTTTCTGCCAGACAAGGCAATTGATGTGATCGACGAGGCGGGTGCGTACCAGGCGCTGCTGCCTGCGGAAAAACGCACCAGCACCATTACCGTCAGCGAGATTGAGCAGGTGGTGGCAAAAATGGCGCGGATTCCGGCGAAGAGCGTGTCCGCCTCCGACAAGGCGGCGCTGGCGAAGCTCGACGACAACCTGAAGATGGTGGTGTTTGGTCAGGATATCGCCATCGAGGCCCTGAGCACCTCCATCAAGCTTTCCCGGGCCGGTCTCGGTGCCGAAGAGAAACCCATAGGTTCCTTCCTGTTTGCCGGCCCCACCGGTGTGGGTAAAACCGAGCTTTGTCGCCAGTTGGCGAAGGTGATGGGAATTGAACTGATCCGCTTTGATATGTCGGAATACATGGAGCGCCACACGGTGTCCCGGCTGATCGGTGCGCCTCCGGGCTATGTTGGTTTTGACCAGGGCGGCCTGTTGACGGACGCTGTCACCAAGCACCCCCACAGTGTTGTGCTACTCGATGAGATCGAGAAAGCGCACCCTGAAGTGTTCAACCTCCTGTTGCAGGTGATGGATCACGGTACCCTCACCGACAACAATGGCCGCAAAGCCGACTTCCGCAATGTCATCCTGATTATGACCACTAACGCAGGTGCCGAGCTGATGAGTCGGCGCTCAATCGGTTTTGCCAGCCAGGATCACACCACTGACGGAATGGAGGAGATCAAGAAAATGTTCACTCCGGAATTCCGCAATCGCCTGGACAGCATCATTCAGTTCGGCGCACTGAGCATGGATGTGGTCAAAACCGTGGTGGACAAGTTTGTGGTTGAGCTGCAGGCGCAACTGGATGACTCCCGCGTTACCCTCGAGGTGGACAATGAAGCGCGTGAATGGCTCGCGATTCACGGCTATGACGAGAAGATGGGGGCGCGCCCGATGGCACGCCTGATCCGCGAAAAGCTGCGCAAACCACTGGCGGAGGCCGTATTGTTCGGCGAGCTGTCAGAAGAGGGGGGCAAGGTCGAGGTGACCGTGGAGAACGATCAACTCAAGATCAATACCGCGGTACCGGCACTGCACTGACTGCAGTGAGCCATCAGTACTGATTTTTCGGAAGACCGTGTAACCAAAAAAGCCACCTTAAAGGTGGCTTTTTTATTGTCCGGACATTTGCGCTTGTTGATTGTCGGCGCAGACCGGAGCGGTATTCAGCGGGCGCGGTAGGTAATGCGGCCTTTGCTCAGGTCGTAGGGAGTGAGCTCAACCTTTACCTTGTCGCCGGTCAGGATACGAATGTAGTTTTTGCGCATCTTGCCGGAAATGTGCGCGATTACCACATGTCCATTTTCCAGTTTTACTCGGAATGTGGTGTTGGGCAGGGTGTCGATCACCTCGCCTTCCATTTCAATGTAATCGTCTTTTGCCATGCGGCAGGAACCTTTGATTAATGTGTACTTGCTATTCCGCCAGGTAATTATGGCTCGCAAAGCGGGAGCCCAGCGGTACGACGGGCGTGCATTTTGCACGAAAAGTGGCATCACGCCAAGCGAAACCACATGGTCGGTAGAAATGGTGAAAATGAGCGGAAATATGGCCTTACGAGTCCGGATTACCTGACTTCAGGGTCCAGCGCCCGCCCTGGAGGATTTCCAGCGGCTGGAACTGACTTTTATAGGCCATCTTGTGGCACTCGGAAATCCAGTATCCCAGATACAGGCTCGGCAGGCCCAGACGCCGCGCCCATTCAATCTGGTAAAGAATTGAGTAGCTGCCAAGGCCCCGCTTGATTTCATCCGGGTCGTAGAAGGTATAGATGGCGGATACACCGCCGCTCAACACATCGGTAACTGCCGTCGCCAGCAGTTTCCCGCGCGCGCGAAACTCCAGATAGCGGGTAGTGCCCCAGGCGTTATTGAGGAAGCTGCGAAATTGATCGCGACTCGGGGGGTACATTTCACCGTCCGCGTGTCGGCCCTCAATATAGCGCGCATACAGGTCGTAGTGTTCATCGGTATCGATGTCGTAGCGGTGGAATACATCCAGATCCCGGTTTCGTCGCCAGCAGCGGCGCTGGTTGCGATTGGGAGCAAACAGCTCTACCGGCACTCGCGCCGGAATACAGGCCTGGCAGTGTGTGCACTGGGGTCGATAGAGATAGTTGCCGCTGCGGCGGAAACCCAGCTCGGAGAGGCGGCTGTACAGGCGCTGATCTACCGCGGTTTGCGGATCGACGAACACGGTAGTGGCCTCGCGGCCATCCAGATAGCCACAGGGGTGGGGCAGGGTGGCGAGCAGGCGCACGGAGTCCAGTTGGGAGTACTGGCTCATGGTGTGCGGGCTTCCCGTTGTCGAATGTTGTTACACATAGCTCGCGGCCGTGGTCATTCCATGTTTGCGCGGCTGAAGTTGCCGCGTGAATGTGGTGACAGTGCGGTCACTGTTCGAGTACTGGCATTTTCAGACCCGAGGGTAATTTGCCGTCACAAAAAACACAAACGCGCCAGATGTACCTAAGGCGTATCAAACAAGCCGGGTGAGGGCGCCGAGGGCCAGGCTGTGGGGAATCCCTGTTTATCCACCTCGCCCCGGAGGATCGATTCGAACTCCGCCCTGGGCAGCTCTTCGGCGCCGAGGCTCAGGGTATGTGGGTTGCTGACCTGGCAGTCGATGAATTCGCAGCCCCAGGAAGCTAATTGTCGTGCGAGATGAGCAAAGGCTACTTTGGAGGCATCGGTGGCGCGGTGAAACATGGATTCACCAAAGAAAATCCGGCCTATTGCCAGTCCGTACAGACCGCCAACCAGCTCCCCGTTCAACCACGTCTCAATAGAGTGCGCATACCCGAGCCGGTGCATCGCCCCGTAGGCATCGCGCATTTCCTCGGTGATCCAGGTGCCCGCCTGATCCGCTCGGGGAGCGGCGCAGGCTTCCATTACCGCTTCAAAGGCGCGGTCGAACGTCACCTGGTAGCGCCCCTGACGAATCACTTTACGCAGGCTGCGACTGAAGTTCAGGGTCTGCGGACGCACCACGCAGCGGGCTGAAGGGGACCACCAGAGAATGGGCTGGTCATCGGAGAACCAGGGAAATATGCCCCGACGGTAGGCCGCGAGCAGCCACTCGGGTGTCAGGTCGCCCCCCACCGCCAGCAGGCCATCCGGGTCTTCCAGCGCATTGGCGGTATCGGGAAATACGACCAGTTCTGGATCCAGCAGGGTGAGTATGTTGTTCGTGCCGTGACTCACGTTTGAGGCCCTATGTCGGTGTCGTTTCTCTCGTGCAGGGGGTGAAGTCGTGTTTTGCCACCTCATGCAAGCCACAGACAAAAAAGGCGGCTTTGCAGCCGCCTTTTCTAGAAGCCTGGTTGCAGGCTTATTGTGCGTCGAGATAGCGCTCCGCATCCAGTGCCGCCATACAGCCGGTACCGGCGGACGTTACCGCTTGGCGGTAGATGTGGTCAGACACATCGCCGGCCGCAAATACGCCGGGGATGGAGGTCTGGGTGGCATTGCCGTTCAGGCCGCTCTCCACCACGAGGTAGCCGCCGTTCATTTCCAATTGGCCGGCAAAAATGTCGGTGTTCGGCTTGTGGCCGATCGCGATGAACACGCCGGATACTTCCAGCTCTTTGGTGGAACCGTCCTGAACATTTTTCAGGCGCACACCGGTCACGCCCGCGTCGTCACCCAGAACTTCTTCCAGCGTGTGGTGCCAGCACAGCTTGATATTGCCGTTCTGCGCCTTCTCCATAAGGCGATCCTGAAGGATCTTTTCGGAGCGCAGTTCGTCGCGACGGTGCACCAGGGTGACTTCGCTGGCGATGTTGGACAGGTAGAGGGCTTCTTCGACTGCGGTGTTACCACCGCCGACCACCACCACTTTCTGGTCGCGATAGAAGAAGCCGTCACAGGTCGCGCAGGCACTTACGCCGCGGCCCTGGAAGGTCTGCTCAGACGGCAGGCCAAGGTACTGGGCAGAGGCGCCGGTGGCGATAATCAGTGCGTCGCAGGTGTAGGTCTCGTTGCCCTTGAGAGTGAAGGGGCGCTGTTTGAGGTCTACTTCGTGGATATGATCGAAAATGATGTTGGTGTCGAAGCGCTCTGCGTGCTGCTGCATTTGCACCATCAGATCCGGGCCCTGCAGATCGTGTACGCCACCCGGCCAGTTTTCTACTTCCGTGGTGGTGGTGAGCTGGCCGCCCTGCTGCATTCCGGTAATGACCACCGGGTTCAGGTTGGCGCGGGCAGCGTAGATGGCGGCAGTGTAGCCGGCGGGGCCGGAGCCCAGGATGATCAGTCGGTGATGATTGCTCATGGCGGCACTCTCAATACTTCTAATGTTGAAAACTTTATCGTGAAAATCGGGGGCCAGCGGCTCCGCGGAGATTGCGCATTGGCGTGCTGTATAGTTCAGCCACACCGTGGTAACAGAAACTCTGTCACCGATATCGAGTCAATATCGGCAATATCAAGGCGCTATATCGCCTGCCGCTGGCAAAAATTGCTGGCAATGATAGGGGAGGCGGCTCAGTGAACCAAATAGTTTGGCCTTATTTATCTAATTGTGGGTCTTTATAGGCTGATCAAATGATGGGCGGGTCGGTTGTAGAAGGCAATGCGATAGGCGTCCCAACTATGGCGTGTAAATCATCTAGAAGGTTGTGAAGAGTGCATTAGGAAGTGAGCATAAGGCATTGATATATAACGCAAAAAACAATCTTAAAGTGATTTGTTACCGGCGCCGGCGGTGGATATTGAGGCGGGCCTGTAGTACACAGGCCCCGGAATGGAATGGATAAACTCGTGGTGAATCAAAGCGTGAGCAAACAGCGTCATCGTTAAAAAGTTGAAGCTGCACTGACGCGCGTAAAGCGAGATAGCAGTAAACTCACGTTATCTGGCGCCAGATGCGCTGCAATAAAAGACCGCGAGCCCTCGTGGCTCGAACAAAAAATAAACATTGAGGTAAGCCATTGAAGGCGGAAAGCGAAACTGAATCTAGCCCTGCCATCCCCGACTCATTGATGGCGCGCATCCTGCGTGAAGGGTCGTTGATCGCATTGCTGGCGGGTGCGCTGCTTGCGGGCATCAGCCTCCTGAGTTACAGCCCGCAAGACCCGGGCTGGTCCCACACCGGTAGTGGCAGAGGCATCGATAACGCCATCGGACCGACCGGTGCGTGGCTTGCCGATGTCTGCCTGTCGCTGCTGGGTTGGATGGCGTATCTGTTTCCGGTGCTGATCGGCTGGCGCGCTTACCTCATCCTGCGGGACAAGAACGCCCGGTTCCACGGCCCACTCTTTGCGCTACGGGTTGGTGGTCTGGTGCTACTGCTCGTTTCCGGTGCCGCACTCGCCACGCTCTGTTTCGCCCAGTCCTCCGAGCCGTTGCCGTTTTCCAATGGCGGCATCGTTGGCGCCTCCGTGTCCGATTTTATGGAAACCGGATTGGGTTATGTCGGCGCCACCATCATGCTGCTGGCCATGTTCGCCATCGGTGTCACAGTGTTTACCGGTATGTCCTGGCTGAAACTGTTTGAAGATATTGGCCGCAGTGTGCTGTTTGTGTTCGGCTGGCTTGGCCAGCGCCTTGCGCGTGCACGCAAGGAGCGCGAAGAGCAGCGGGTAGCCCGCGAAGCCGTGCTCGTGCGCAAGGCCGTTTTTGAAGAGGAAAAGCAGCGCACTGCCAAGCGCCAGCCGCCACAGATCGCACCGGTCGCACCACCGCCGAAGCAGAGCCCGCGAGCGGTGAAGGAAAAGCAGGGGGAGCTGTTCAAAGGCCCGGTAACTGGCGATTTGCCGCCACTGTCCCTGCTGGACGCCCCGGAAACCAATAAAAAGGCCGGTTTCAGCCGTGAGGCGCTGGAAGCGCTGTCGCGCTTGCTGGAGCTGAAGCTCAAAGATTTCGGTGTTGTGGCCGAAGTCGTTTCGGTGCTGCCCGGACCGGTGGTGACCCGCTTTGAAATCCAGCCCGCCGCAGGTGTAAAAGTCAGCCGCATCACCAATCTCGCCAAAGACCTGGCGCGCTCCCTGGCTGTGATCAGTGTGCGGGTGGTGGAGGTGATTCCGGGTAAATCGGTGGTGGGCATCGAGATCCCCAATGAGAATCGACAGATGGTGCGTCTGTCAGAGGTGTTGGGTTCCGAACTTTACGAAAAAGCCGGCTCAGCCCTGACCCTGGCACTCGGGCACGATATCGCCGGCCAGCCGGTGGTGGCGGACCTGGCCAAGATGCCGCACTTGCTGGTGGCCGGTACCACCGGTTCCGGTAAATCCGTGGGCATCAACGTGATGCTGCTGAGCCTGCTGTACAAATCCACCCCGGATGAAGTCCGTCTGATCCTGGTGGACCCAAAGATGCTCGAGCTCTCGGTGTACGAGGGCATTCCCCATCTGCTGACTCCGGTCATCACCGATATGAACGATGCGGCGAATGGCCTGCGCTGGTGTGTGGGGGAAATGGAGCGCCGCTACAAACTGATGGCGGCTATGGGTGTGCGAAATCTCGCTGGCTTCAACCGCAAGGTGAAAGAGGCCATCGCCGCCGGTGAGCCTCTGACGGACCCGATCTGGCAGCCGGACCCGATGTCCAGTGTGCCGGAGGCAGATCAGACTGCACCGCACCTGAAGCCGCTGCCCGCCATTGTGGTGGTGATCGACGAATTTGCCGACATGATGATGATCGTCGGCAAGAAGGTAGAGCAACTGATTGCGCGGATTGCCCAGAAGGCTCGTGCGGCAGGTATCCACCTGCTGCTGGCGACCCAGCGCCCGTCCGTGGATGTGATCACCGGCCTGATCAAGGCGAACGTGCCCACACGGATGGCTTTCCAGGTCTCTTCCAAGATTGATTCGCGCACCATTTTGGATCAGGGCGGTGCCGAACAGCTGCTGGGGCACGGTGATATGCTTTATCTGCCGCCAGGTACCGCACTCCCCGTAAGGGTGCACGGTGCATTCGTAGACGACCACGAAGTGCACCAAGTTGTGGCGGACTGGTGTCGCCGCGGCGAGCCGGAATATATCGACGGCATTGTGGACGATTCCAACAACAGCATCCCGGTACCGGGTATGGCCACGGAAGGGGGCGAGGACGATCCGGAGGCGGACGCGCTGTACGACGAGGCGGTGGCGTTTGTGGCCAAATCCCGCAAGGCATCCATTTCATCCGTGCAGCGTCAGCTGCGCATCGGCTACAATCGCGCCGCGCGCATGATCGAGGCCATGGAGGCAGCGGGAGTGGTTTCCGCTCAGCAGCCCAATGGCAACCGGGAAGTGCTGGTTCCTCCGCCCTGACAAATCATGCCGTCCCACAGGATTGCCCGGTTCAGGCCGGGTTCACCTGCCGCCGACTAGGCTTCAAGGACAGGATCAGCAAATCTGGAAGGCACTTATGAAACGTACACTTGGCATTCTTTTTATCGCACTGGGATTCACCTTCGGTGCGGCGGGCGCGAGCGCCGACGCCAGTGAGGAACTGAGCCGCCTGCTGCAGCCCCTCGGCTCGATCTCCGGTGGATTCCGCCAGACCCTTAAAGACCAGAAGGGCAAGACCCTGCAGAAGAGCAGCGGCAATTTTTCTGTGCAGCGCCCGGGCAAGCTGCGCTGGCAGACCGGCGAGCCGTTTTCGCAACTGCTGGTGACCAATAACCAGAAGCTGTGGTTGTATGACCCGGATCTGGAGCAGGTGACCATCCGCCCGGTAGACAACCGCATGAAAGAGACCCCGGCATTACTGCTCGGCGGCAAAGTGGAGGATATCCGCAGTTCCTTCAGTGTGGAGAGCAAGAAGGGGGCTTATTATCTGACCCCCAAGAGTGCATCCGCTCCGTTCAAATCCATGGTGATCCGCTTTGACAGCAAAGGGTTGCCGGCAGCAATGACCGTGCGCGACGGCATGGGCCAGACCACTGACATCCAGTTCAGCGGCCTGCAGGCGAACCCGAAACTGTCGTCCGCAATGTTCAACTTCAAGCCGCCGAAAGGTACCGACATCATCCGCGATGAATGATCTTTTCCAGGCGCCGCCCCGGCACCAGCCACTGGCCGCGCGTATGCGACCCCAAACTCTGGCCCACTATGTGGGCCAGACGCATTTATTGGGCCCCGGTAAACCACTGCGTGAAGCGGTGGAGCGGGGCCAGCTGCACTCCATGGTGCTGTGGGGGCCGCCCGGGGTCGGCAAAACCACCTTCGCTCGTTTGCTGGCGCAGGAGTGCGATGTGCGCTTCGCAACCCTGTCCGCCGTCCTTGCCGGTGTAAAAGAGATCCGCCAGGCCGTGGCCGAGGCGGAGCAGCACGCGGCGCAATTCGGCCGCGGTACCATCCTGTTCGTGGATGAGGTGCACCGTTTCAACAAGTCCCAGCAGGACGCTTTTTTGCCTTACGTGGAAGAGGGCACGGTGACCTTTGTCGGCGCCACCACGGAAAACCCGTCGTTTGAACTGAACAATGCTTTGCTGTCCCGCTGCCGGGTTTACCTGCTACGCAGCCTGAGCCAGCCGGAACTCCAGGGGCTGTTGCAGCGCGCGCTGACTGAAGATGAGGAGCTGCGCGCACGCGATATCCAGATGACGCCGGAGGTACTGGAGCGCATCACCCTTAGCGCGGATGGCGACGCGCGCAGCGCGCTCAATCTGCTGGAGATCGCCTGCGATTTGTCGCGGGAAGAGGGCGGGCGTCAGGTGGTTGACGACGAAGTGCTTGCGGAAGTGCTGAGTGCGGATGTGCGGCGTTTCGACAAGGGCGGCGACTATTTCTACGACCAGATTTCTGCGCTGCACAAATCCGTGCGTGGTTCCGACCCGGATGCAGCGCTCTACTGGTTTGCACGCATGATCGACGGCGGTTGTGATCCGCTCTATGTGGCGCGCCGGGTGGTACGTATGGCCAGCGAAGACATTGGCAACGCAGACCCGCGAGCGCTGGAGATTGCATTAAATGCCTGGGACGTTCAGGAACGCCTCGGCAGCCCGGAAGGGGAGCTGGCGATTGCGCAGGCGGTGGTCTACCTCGCGATCGCCGCCAAAAGCAATGCAGTTTACAGCGCTTATAAGCGGGTGCTGGCGGACATCCGTCGCGAGCCCAGTTATGAAGTGCCGATCCATCTGCGCAATGCGCCCACCAAGCTCGCCAAAGAAATGGCCCACGGCGCGGAATACCGCTACGCCCACGACGAGCCTGACGCATTCGCCGCGGGGGAGAACTATTTCCCCGAAGCCATTGCCGGGCGCCGCTACTACCACCCGGTTAATCGCGGTCTGGAGCTAAAGATTGAGGAAAAGCTTCAGCGTCTGCGCGCCCTGAACCAGGAGAGCCCGCTGCAGCGCTATGCGCCGGAGCGTCCATCAGACTCGTACAAGCGTTAGCGACACAGGCAGACGTAAGCGATACAAGCAGACGCTAGAGACACTGAAAGGCGTTAGAATCGCCCCACGCTGGCCTCGTGGAAAACGGCCTGGATAAAAGTCAGGGAACAATAAAAGGGTATCCCATGCAGTGGATTGCAATTGCGCTGGGGGGCGCCATCGGCGCAGTTCTGCGGCACCTGGTCGCCATCTGGAGTTTTCCGGTTTTTGAAAATCGGCTGCCTCTCGGGACGTTTATTGTGAACATCACCGGTTCACTACTGATCGGCGTCGCTTACGTGGCGATTGTGGAGCGCGGCATGCTCGGACACGAGTGGCGCCTATTGATCATGACAGGCCTGTTTGGTGCGCTCACCACCTTTTCTACCTTCTCGCTGGAAACCGTGCTGTTGTGGCACAATGGCCAGCCTTTAACGGCGCTGGCCTATATAGCGGTCAGCCTTCTGGCGTGTTTGGCAGCCACCGCGGCCACCATCTCGCTGGGAATGAAATATCTGTAACGCGGTAATCAAATCACCATGCTCGATCCCAAACTGATTCGTACCCAACTCGACGACGTTGCAGCGGCGCTCGCAAAGCGCGGCGTGCAGCTGGACACAGCAAAACTGGAACAGCTCGAAGAGCAGCGCAAGGAGCTGCAGGTGCGCACCGAAGCGCTGCAGAACGAGCGCAACAGCAAATCCAAGAACATCGGCCGTGCCAAGGCGAATGGTGAGGATATTGCCCCGCTGCTGAAGGAAGTCGAATCTCTGGGTGGTCAGTTGACCGAGGCCAAACAGGCGCTGACCGAGCTACAAGAGCAGCTCGATGACATGCTGCTGGCTATCCCAAACCTGCCGCACGAATCGGTGCCGGAAGGCAAGGACGAGAATGACAATGTGGAAGTGCGCCAGTGGGGCACCCCGCGCAGTTTCGATTTCGAAGTTCGCGACCATGTAGACCTGGGCGCGCGCCTCGGCGGGCTGGATTTTGAAGTGGCGAGCAAAATCACCGGTTCGCGCTTCGCGGTAATGACCGGCCAGGTGGCGAAGCTGCATCGTGCATTGGCACAATTCATGCTTGATCTGCACGTAGAAGAGCACGGTTATCAAGAAGCCAATGTGCCGGTCATTGTAAATAGCGATTCCCTGTACGGTACCTCGCAGCTGCCCAAGTTTGCTGAGGATCTGTTCAAGCTGGAGGACGAGCGTGGTTTTTACCTCATCCCCACGGCAGAAGTACCACTGACAAACCTGTATCGCGACGAGATCATCGAAGATGCAGCGTCACTGCCGCACAAGTTTGTCAGCCATACCAACTGTTTTCGCTCAGAAGCCGGTTCACACGGTCGCGACACCCGCGGCATGATCCGTCAGCACCAGTTCGAAAAAGTGGAGCTGGTGTGTTTTGCCCGCCCGGATCAGTCCATGGACGTGCTCGAACAGCTCACCGGTCATGCAGAAAATGTTCTGAAGAAACTGGATCTGCCGTACCGCACCGTGGTGCTGTGTGGCGGCGATATGGGTTTCGGTGCAACCAAAACCTATGACCTGGAAGTGTGGATTCCGTCCCAGGATAAGTACCGGGAAATTTCCTCGTGCTCTCTGATGGGCGACTTCCAGGCCCGGCGTATGAAAGCCCGCTGGCGCAACCCGGAGACGGGCAAGCCGGAACTGCTGCACACCCTGAATGGATCGGGGCTGGCGGTGGGCCGTACGCTGATTGCGGTGCTGGAAAACTACCAACAGGCCGATGGTAGTATCGAGGTACCGGAAGTACTGCGCCCGTACATGGGGGGCGCAACCAAGATCGGCTAAGCAGTATGGAATAAGAACTTGCGTTACCTGCCTCTCGCGTTTGATTTGAAAAATCGCCCCTGCCTGATTGTCGGGGGCGGCTCTATCGCCACGCGCAAAGCGCGATTACTCAACAAGGCGGAGGCGCGCCTGCTGGTTGTAGCTCCGGACATTACCGACGAGCTGCGCCAGCTGGTTCTGGCCAGCGGTGGTGAATATATCGTTGGCCGCTACCGCAGTGACCTGCTGGAGCATGTCGAAATGGTGGTTGCCGCTACCGCCGACAGCGAGGTCAACGCGCAGGTTTCCGTTGATGCCCAAGAGCGGCGGCTGCCGGTCAATGTGGTGGACTCCCCGGAACTTTGCACCTTCACTTTTCCCTCCATTGTCGAGCGCGGCCCCGTGGCCATTGGCATCTCAAGTGGTGGTTCCGCACCGGTTCTCACCCGTATGCTGCGCTCGCAGATTGAAACCCTGTTGTCGCCCGGTCTTGGCCTGATCGCGGATCTGGCCGGTCGCCTGCGCGGTGCGGTTAAGGCCGCATTGCCGGAAACCCAGCGCAAGGATTTCTGGCACTGGGTCTTCAATGGCCCGGTGGTGGGCCAGATTGAGCGTGGCCACAAGGCGGAGGCGGAACAGGCGGTGCTGGAAGAATTACGGCGCTGGCAGGATAAACCCGCCGCGAGCGGTGAGGTGTATCTGGTCGGCGGTGGCCCCGGCGATCCGGACCTGCTCACCTTTCGCGCCCTGCGCCTGATGCAGCAGGCGGACGTAGTGCTCTACGACAGGCTGGTTTCCACGGAAGTGCTGGAGCTGGTGCGCCGCGATGCCGAGCGTATTTATGTCGGCAAGATGAAGCAGTTCCACTCCGTGCCACAGGACGATATCAACCAGTTGCTGGTGGATCTCGCCAAAGAGGGCAAAAAAGTACTACGCCTGAAGGGCGGTGACCCCTTTGTGTTTGGCCGCGGCGGGGAAGAAATCGACAAGCTGGCAGAAGCTGGTGTGCCGTTCCAGGTGGTGCCGGGCATTACCGCCGCCATCGGCTGCTCTGCCTATTCCGGTATTCCGTTGACCCACCGGGACCACGCACAGTCCGTACGTTTCATCACCGGTCACCTGAAGCAGGGCGATCTGGTGCTGCCGTGGGAAGAGCTCATCACCAGAAACCAGACGCTGGTGTTTTACATGGGCCTCACCGGCCTGCCTACGATTTCCGAAAAGCTGATCGCCCACGGCATGGACGCGGATACTCCGGCGGCGCTGGTGGAGAAAGGTACAACCCGGGACCAGCGGGTGATTGTGGGCACCATCGGCACACTGCCGGAACTGGCGGAAACCCACAAGGTTGAGGCGCCGGCACTCACCATCATCGGGGGTGTGGTGACACTGCGCGAAAGCCTCGGCTGGTATCAGTAGCCGCCATCGGGCGCTCCACGCGGGCGTAAACCTCTTCTGCGCCCATCCACTGGCAAACCCCTATCTATACTGAGGGAGTTGTTTGCCAGTGGTGATTCTATGTTTTGGATGCTGCTTCGTTTCTATTGCACGCTTCTGGTGCGCAGTTTTCTGCCGCGGGAGAGTGAAATTGTGCTTCCCAAAGAAGACGACAGCCATCTGCGGCGCTATTCGCGCAAATACCGGGTAAAACGCAACTGGGTAAAGAACCTTTGGATCGGTTCTTCTCTGCTGATGATCTGCTTTCCGCTCCTGCCGTTCATTCTCGGTCTGGGACTTCTCACCTCATTCCTTTCTTTCGCGATTCTCGACGAAACGGCGTGAGCCCTTGTGGTTGCGGGGTAGTGGTATCGTTGTTGTGGCCATACGGAATCACGCATAAAAAAGGGTGACCGCAGTCACCCCAAGCACGCAGGTATGATAGTGCCGGTGGCTTAATTCAAGCCAGCTGCGCGAGGCGTTCTCGCGCTGTGTTCAGTGCTGCATTTCTGGATTCATCGCTGATCGCCAAGCCCTCAGCATGGATAAATTCCACATCCGTAATGCCGATAAAGCCCAGGATCTGGCGGATGAAGTTGGTCTGCGCGTGCTCCTCGCCATACAAGCCTCCGCGGGTAATGACCACGTAAGCTCGCTTGCCGGTGAGCAGGCCTTCCGGGCCATTTTCCGTATAGCGGAAGGTCACCCCGGCACGCGCGATATGATCAAAGTAGGCGTGCAAAGAGGAGGGTACACTGAAGTTGTACATGGGGATGCCGAATACCAGTGTGTCCGCGGCCCGAATTTCTTCAATCAATGCGTCGGAGAAATCGACCACCGCTTGCTGCTCCTCTGTGCGGTTCGCGGGGTCACTGCTGAGCGCCTGGAAACGCGGCAGGTCGAGATGAGGGACCGGATTGGTCGCCAAATCGCGCAAGACAACTTGGCCGCCCGGATTTGCAGCGAGCCAGTTATCGGCAAATTGGTTGATCAGTTGGGAAGATTGCCCACCGTTCTGAAACAGGCTGGTCTGAATCTTGAGAAGTTTTCGGGTCGATGTCGTCATTTGTGGATCTCCAATGGGTTACTGGTTGCCCGTTGGAAACATTGAAGCACCGGTTTAATAGATAAAAAATCATAAAAAAACGCTTAAATCCATCTACTAAAACGATAAATGACCCTGTTAATACATTCGGCTCATGGTAAGCAGGCGTTGTTCAAGCCTCGCGGATGGCGCTGCCATCGCGCCTGCCTTGGGGCGCAGGGAAAGCACTACTGGCGCCTCCGCGGCGCTCGTGTGCACTCCAGTAAACAAAAAAAGGCGCCCACCCAGGGCGCCTTTTTGCGAGGTTACAGCTTCGAAAATCAGTGCAGTTTCAATGTGTAGCGGGTTGCCTGTTCCTTGATCGGTGAAGGGTTACCCTGGACCCAGTCCTCATGACCGTTACCAAAGAACGGCGACAGCGGATGAGCGCTCTGGCCGGTGGCCATATGAAAAATGCCCAGCTCTTCATGTCCCGGCGCTACAACCATGCGTTCGGACGCGCCTTTGGTGGAGGATTGGACGCGCGGCATATGGGAGTCGCCAGAAAGGTGATCCGCCGGCATGGCCGTAAACCAGTTCACCGCCGCCACCGCACGTCCCAGCGGATGCCGAACTTTCGCCGTATTCTCCACGCCCCAGGTCTGCTGTGGGAACGGCAAACCATCTTTTGCCATGTCTGTCAGCACCTGATCGAGGGCCGCCAGTTTGAGTGCATTCCAGGATTCAAACTCCGGATTCAGCAGATGCTCCGGCTCGTTAGCCAGCATTTCCCACGCCGGGTACTCCACCTGGCGGTTTGAACGCCCGAATGAAAAATCCGTATTGTGACGCTGCATAAATGTGAGTACTGGTGCTGTTGCCAGGTCGATAAAGCGCAGGCGGAAGTTGCGCACGATGCGGTAGCCGACGGAATCCGCGCTGGCGCGCCCACCCCAGTTGCTTACCTGTTCTTTTACCTCGTCATAGCCCTCAACGGAGCCGAGCAGGGCACTCAGCTGCCGTTGCCAGCGCTCCAGGAATACCGCGCGGTCGTCCAGCTGGATATCCAGCAGGTCCTGTTCGGTAAAGTGCTCACGGGCAAACAGGTCGTCGCGGATCTGTTGCTGTCTTGCACCGAGGGCGTAGCCGCCGTCGCCCATCACCTTGAGGTATTCGCCATCCATGGTGCGGGAGTTGGCCGTCCAGATCCGGTGGGAGGGTGGGTTGTACACATGTGGGTGCTCTTCCAGCGGCAGGTAACCATCCCAATAAGCAGTACCGTCCGCCCAGCTTACCGAGCGGCTGCCATCCAGGCCCACACGGCGGGGAATCGGTCCGGCCACTGTCCAGCCGATATTGCCGTCGGCATCACCGAGCACGAAGTTCTGGTGCGGCAGACCCAACTCCGGCGCCAGATTCATGGCCTCGCGGGTGCTGGTAACGGTTTCCAGATTGAGGATGTTCATATTGGCACCGCGGGCGTCATGGGCGACCCAGCGATAGGCGAGGGGGGTACCCTTGTGGTTTTCGGCTACCACCGGACCCCAGATGGTCTTGCGGATTTCGACACTGGCTGGCTGCTTGCCCTTGACCGCGATCTCCTCTTTGACGATCTCAAAATCCCGCCAGCCATCGGGCGTGCGGTACTGCTGGCCATCTGCAGACAGCTCCAGCGGAATCAGGTCGCCCCAGTCCGCAGTGGTATTGGTGAAGCCCCAGGCGACCTTGCCGTTGCTGCCGGCGACAATGATTGGGCCGCCGGGCAGCGTGGCACCACGCATCACGAAGTCAGTCCCGGGTACATTCCATCCCGCGCGAAACCAGATGTTGGGCACGGTTATGCTGAGATGCATATCGTCGGCCACTATGGCTGCGCCGTGTTCCGTCAGCGCACCACCAACCACCCAGTTGTTGCTGCCGAAGATCATGTCTTCGCTTTCCATCTTTTGCCGAACCATGGGCTCACCGTCCTGTACCAGTGCGGCGATATGGGTTTCCGGCATAGCCAGTGGGCCGCGGGCGTCACCAATCAGCGGTGCATCCCAGATACCACCCTTGGGTACGAAGAACTCGTACAGGTCGCCGGGCAACAGATCTGCCAAGGCATTATCCCGCAGCTCGAAACTACCGGTATTGCTCTGCAGGGTAAGGTACATGCTGAAGATGGTCAGCAGACTGTCGGCCGGCACCCACTGGCGCGGCTGCTGTCGGAGCAGTGCGTATTCCCAGGGCGCAGCGCCCAATTGGGCCAACCCGTAGTTCACGCCCGCGGCGTAGTGCTCGAGTATTGCCTGTTGCTCCGCTGGCATGGCGGCGATATTACGCTCGGCGCGAGCGCGGAACTGGTGAATGCGGATTTCCTGGTCGTGCTCCAGCGCCGCTTCACCCACCAGTTCAGACAGCTCACCGGATGAGTTACGGCGCAGAAGATCCATCTGGAAAAAACGCTCCTGCGCATGCAGGAAGCCGAGGGCGAAAGCGCTGTCGGTGCGCTTCTCCGCGGTAATGAAGGCCACACCCTGTTCATCGCGGGCAATGGTTACCGGCTTTTCCACCAGGCCGGTGTCGAGCTCACCATCTAATAGCGGCAGGCTTAGGCGAAGCCAGAACCAGGCGGCCGCGGCGGCTAGCAATAAAAGGACAAGCAGGGCGGTGGAACCGCGAATCACGCGGGTCGACCAGGGGGTATTTTTCAACATCGCATGTTCTCTCGGGGAAAATACGGAATGGTTATTTTAGGACTTCGTTGGGCGTAAGTCCGTTTTATCGCCCGTTTTCCAGCGCGCCAGTACAGCGCCTGGAAACGACTCAGAGTCTAGCAGTGTCGCACAATACAGTCTGGTTACCAGCGGACCGTTTCTGGTCATGATTCAGCGGATTTGAATGCGTTTAACGCCATGATGGCGTACAATTCGACTAAATTGCGACACAAAACTGACCAGTCACAACAAAAAGGTCACAACAAGCTTTTCTTGGACCGTCGCTACCCGTAAGATGGCCCAACATAACTATCAATAACGACCATTTTCCATCACGCTTTTCATATAAATAGAACGCGAGGACGCGATGATGTACAACGCCGATCAGTCCGGTAAAAACCGGTTTTTCACCCTGTCCACTCTCTCGGCCGCCATCGCTGTTAGTACAGCACTGAGTGGCGCTGCATCCGCTGCTGAGATTGAAGAAGTAGTAGTAACCGCGCAGAAGCGCGCGGAAAACCTGCAGGACGTTCCGATTGCCATTTCCGCTTTCACTGGCGACAGCATGAAAGCAATGGGCGTAAAAAGCCTGACCGACCTGGGTAAATTCACCCCGGGTGTGGAAATGAACAACGACACCCCGCTGCAGCCGACGTACAGCGTGCGCGGCATCGAAACCGGCGACTTCACCGTGGGCTCTGACCCTGCGGTAGCCGTATACGTAGATGGTGTCTACACCGGCCGTGGCGCCGGCGCTGAGATTCCGCTGGCGGATATCGAGCGTGTCGAAGTGTTGAAAGGTCCGCAGGGCACTCTGTTTGGCCGTAACGCCACTGGCGGTGCGATCCATATCATTTCCCAGAAGCCGCAGGCGGATGACACCACCGAGCTGAACCTCAGCGCAGGTAATTACGGTCGTCAGTCCAGCGACTTGCTGGTGAACCAGCAGCTGAGCGATACCGTTTACACCCGTTTCACCGCGTCCACCAACCGTCGCGATTCCTTCGCCGATAATCTGGCGGGCGATTTTGAAACTGGCAACATTGACACCCAGACTTATCGCGCCTCCCTGCTGTGGGAAGCTAGTCCGGATACCGAAGTTCTGTTCCGTGCCGACTACGGCATCATGGATCAGGGCAGCGCGCTGCGCACCTCCATTGTTCCGTCCCTGCAGGCGGAAGCCGGTGGTACCGATGTGTTTGGTGACTACGCCCTGGATACCCCGACCATCGAAGACCGGGACTCCTGGGGTACTTCTCTGTCGATTACCCACGACTTTGAGAACGTGACCTTCACCTCTATCACTGCCTATCGCGGTTTTGACGCGCATCTGCAGCAGGACGAAGACGGTACCGCGAACCCGGATTACATGTTCGGTTCCGCCAACTTTGACGATCAGACCCAGTTCTCTCAGGAATTTCGTCTGAACGGCGCCACCGATACCCTCAAGTGGACTCTGGGTGCATCCTACTCCCGCGAGGAGCTGGAGCACGTTACCGACGCTTACTTTACCGCGGGCTCTCTCGAGTCCTTCGCCGTGTACGAGGGCGTGAAGGCGGCTTATGCGGGTGCAGGCCTGAACACCACTCAGCTTGAAGATGCTGCTTACGCCGCGCGCAAGCAGATGATTGCTGCGGGTCTTGAAGGTGCAGCGGTTTCTACCTTTATTTACGACCTGATGGTGCAGTCCGGCCAGGCTGATGCTCTGCTGCAAGCTCTGGGTGCGCCCGAATTCGTTAACGCCAGCATGCTGAATCGCGACCAGATGATTGGCCAGCTGATGGCGGGCATCACTCCCTGGGTAATGGCAGACACCCCGTGGAACGAGTCGGTTACCAACACCGGTGATTACCGTTCCGCAGCCATCTACGGCGATGCCACCTGGAGCCTCACCGACAAGCTGGATCTGACCGTTGGTGCCCGTTACACCGCGGATGAAAAAGACTTCACCATCGAGAGTGCTTACCAGAACACCCTGCCAATCGCGTTTGTGGGCGGCCCGGTACAGCTGATGGACCCGGACGGCAACGTCATCGGCGCCATCACTCTGCCTTCCGGCCAGATTGCCGAGATTCCGTTCGGTATGGCGTTCAACAACAACGGTGTCGCCGATCTTAACCAGAAGCTGAGCGATTCCTGGAGCGACCTGTCCGGCCGTCTGGTGCTGGATTACCGCTGGAATGACGACGTCATGACCTTTGTGTCTCTGGCGGATGGCTTCAAGGCTGGTGGCTTCAACAGCTTCAGCGCAGCGCCGGGCATTGATCCGTCCTTCGACCAGGAGAGCGTGACCAACCTGGAAATCGGCATGAAGAGCAGCCTGTTCGACAACGCTGTGCGCTTCAATGCGTCCGTGTTCGCGTATGACTACAAGAACCTGCAGCAGCTGGACCTGGTAGGCGCGCCGATCCCCAACTACTACCTGCGCAATGCCGACGCTGAAGGCCGCGGTGCGGAGTTTGAAGTGCAGTGGGCGGCTACCGACAACCTGTTTATCGCCGGTAACTACTCCTACCTGAAAACCGAGTACACCCGCTACCAGATCATCGAGTCGATCGGTGAGACCGAAGAAGAAAACTCCCGTGTAGGTCAGCCCCGTGTTGGCACCCCGGAGAACAAGTTCAACATCATGGCCGAGTACACCTGGGAACTGGCCGCTGGTGGCGACGTGTCTCTGCGCGGCGACTACAACTGGACCGACGAGCGTGTGGGCTCCATCAGTGATCCGGCCCGTGTGATTCCGGATTACCAGCTGATGAACCTGCGCGCTGGCTGGAACAGCCCCTCCGACCGTTACTCCGCAGCACTGTGGGTACAGAACGTAACCGACGAGGAGATTGCTGGCGGCTACGGCGGTACCGGTGCGGCAATCGGCGCCAGCCCGGCGTGGCGTTTCATGCCCCGTATGTACGGCGCGGACTTCGCGGTTCGCTTCTGATTCCCGCTTCGGGTCAGAAACAAAAGGGTCGGCAATGCCGGCCCTTTTTTTATGCGCAGGATTTAGTGGGAAATTCCTGGCGCTGATTACGTCGTCAATTCCTGTGTGCAGATGGGAATCCGCCACAATGGTTGTATGATCAAAGGCAGTTTTTGCAGTTGACCGGGCCAGGGGATGAGTCTGATTTCTGACGCAGGTTCAGGGGTATCCAAAGTTTCCGGGGTTCTGGATGACTCCGGCGATCGCACATTCGACGACGCAAAGCGGGATCTCTCCCTGGATGAGCGCGCTACGCTAATCGATCATTTTCTGCAGGTCCGCCGAGAAACCGAAAGTCTTACCGACCCGCTCACTGCGGAGGACATGCAGCTGCAATCCATGCCGGATGCCAGTCCCAGCAAATGGCATCTCGGTCATACCACCTGGTTTTTTGAAACCTTTATCCTGCGCGACATGCTGGCCGGTTACCGGGTGTTCGATCGCGGCTTTCACCACATTTTCAATTCCTACTACAACTCCCTCGGGCAACCGTTTCCCCGGCCGAACCGCGGCCTGTTGTCGCGGCCGTATATCGAACAGGTATTTTCCTATCGCGCCCATGTGGATCGCCATATTGAGCAGTGGCTCACCGAGGAAGATGTGAATACCGAGCAGGCGGAATTCCTCAGGCTGGGCATCCACCACGAGCAGCAACACCAGGAACTGTTGCTGACGGACATCAAGCATGCGTTTTCCCTGAACCCGGCATTGCCTGCCTACCGTGAAGACCTGGATCCTGGCACTGAAGACGGCGACGCGGCGCCTTTACAGTGGCTGCAGGTACCTGAAGACCACTACACCCTTGGCAGCGACGGCGAATCGTTCAGCTTCGACAACGAACAGCCCTCACACCAGCGATTCCAGCCCGCATTCCGCATCGCCTCGCGGCTGGTTAGCAACGGTGAATTTCTGGAGTTCCTGCAGGACGGTGGATACCGGGAGCCGCGCCTGTGGCTGTCCGATGGCTGGAGCCAGATTCAGCAAGGCGGAAAGCAGGGCATTAAGGCCGCACCTTTGTACTGGCGAGAAATCGATGGGGAATGGTTTCAATTCACCCTCGGCGGCCTGCAGCCCCTGGATCTCAATGCTCCCGTGTGCCACGTCAGTTATTACGAAGCAGATGCGTACGCCAGTTGGGCGGGGCAGCGCCTGCCCACGGAGTTTGAATGGGAGGTTGCGGCTTGGTTGCACTGTAAAAATGAAGCGGTGGAGGAAGCAAACCTGCTGGAAAACCGGCACTTCCACCCCATTGCTGAACAGGAAGTTCGCGGGCGCAATCTACAGTTACTGGGCAATCTGTGGCAGTGGACATCCAGTGCCTATTCGCCGTATCCCGGCTATCGTGCCAGCAGCGATGCGGTGGGGGAGTACAACGGGAAATTCATGTGTAACCAGATGGTACTGCGGGGCGGTTCCTGTGTAACACCGCGCCGCCACATTCGAATCAGCTATCGCAATTTCTTTTATCCGCACCAGGCCTGGCAGTTTACCGGTATCCGCCTGGCAGGAGACGTTAAGTGAATATGGCAATAGGCAACACGGATGGGGTGGGGCTGCCACCGGGGGAAAACCTGCGCAGGCAGTTTGAGCGGGATGTGCTGGCAGGGCTGTCCACCACCCAGAAAACCCTGCCGTGCAAGTATCTCTATGATGAAGCCGGATCAAAGCTGTTTGAAGCCATCTGCGATCTCGATGATTACTACCTGACTCGCACCGAAGCCGCCATTTTTACGCGTGCGCTGGATGAAATGGCTTCAGTGCTCGGCCGCGAGGCCCAGTTGATCGAACCAGGTGCCGGTAACTGCGAAAAGGCCGAACCGCTGCTCGCGGCGATGGACAACCCCAGTGCCTATTACCCCTTGGATATTTCGCGGGAAATCCTTCTGCAGGCACAACAGCGGATCCAACAGCGGCTGCCGCAGCTGGAGATCGTGCCGATCATTGGTGACTTTACCGCCGATGACGTCTGGGGGCGATTGCCGCAGTCGGGTGCGCGCAAAGTGATCTTTTTCCCCGGCTCAACCATCGGCAACTTTTCTCACGAGCAGGCCCGCGCGTTGCTGATTCGGTTTGCCGGGCAGCTGAACCCCGGGGATGGGCTGTTGCTGGGCGCGGACCTGGTCAAGGATTCTGTGGTGCTGGAGCGCGCCTACCATGACAGCAATCATGTGACCGAGGCCTTCAACAAGAACTTGCTGAACCGGATCAACAGCGAATTGAACGGTGACTTCAACACCGAGGCTTTTGCCCACCGGGCGTTTTACCACAGCTTCCGCCAACGCGTGGAGATGCATCTGGTGAGTCTGGTGGAACAGCAGGTTTCTGTGTCGGGCCGACAATTCCAGTTCGCCGAGGGCGAAACCATCCATACCGAAAACAGCCATAAATACACCTTACCCGACCTGCAGGATCTGCTGCGGAATACCGGGTTTTCCCCTGAAAAATACTGGACGGATAATAAACAACACTATGCCATCTACTATGCCCAAATCCCGTGATCGCACACCGAGCTTATCGCGTCTGTTTTCATTATTGATGCTGTTGGTATTGGGCGGCTTGACGGCCGCCTGCAGCAATACCAATACCAGTGCGGAAGCGCCCAAAGGGGCCGGGGAACACACCGAAGACATCGTGGTGTACAAATCGCCTTTCTGCCTGTGCTGCAAGGAGTGGATGGCACACCTGGAACAGAACAAATTTTCCGTCGGCAGTGAAAACGGCCTGGACATGGCGTCGGTCAAGCAACAATGGGGGGTGCCAGCCAGCATGCAGAGTTGCCATACCGGCGTGTGGCGTGGCCAATATGTTTTTGAAGGCCATGTTCCGGCGCGCCTGATCCGCAAGTTTCTCGCCAACCCACCCAAGGACAGCATAGGTCTTACGGTGCCGGGTATGCCCAAGGGGAGCCCGGGTATGTATCGCGGTGGCGACTTCGATCCCTACGTGGTGTATCAGATTCAACGGAATGGCGAATACCGTTTCTACGAAAGGGTCACCGCACCCGAAGCCTCATAGGTGGGATTGGCGATTGATCCACTCGCCCGTGGACGCTAGGCTTGCAGCCCGAATTTATTCCTTGTGATTTCCTTGCCGGGCGGCAGTAATGATTTCTCCCTTCGCTCCGGCAGTTGGCCTCGGCAACTGCCACCTTCAGACCATCTTTCCCCGCTTTCACCGGCCCCAGCCCTGGATTCACACCCAGTGTCAGTGGCTACAGACCCCGGATGGGGACCGTATCGCCCTGCATACGCCGGTTAAGCTGGTGGATGATCCCGAGCGACCGCTGGTACTGGTGCTGCATGGACTGGAGGGCTCGGTCGAGTCGCCTTACGTACAGGGCATCATGCAGGCATTGCTCGCGCTTCGCTTTCAGGTGGCAGTGATGCACTTTCGCGGTTGCGGCGGGGTGCCGAACCTAATGGCCAGGGCCTATCACAGCGGTGACAGCGGCGACCCCCGTTGGCTGGCCGCCCACCTGCGAGACCGTTACCCCAATACGCCACTGATGGCGGTCGGCTACTCCCTGGGCGGAAATGTACTGCTGAAATGGCTCGGGGAAGATGGCGGTGACTCGCCACTTTCCGCGGCAGTTTCGGTATCTGCGCCACTGGATTTACACGCGTCCAGCCGGCGAATGGGGCAGGGCTTTTCCAAAGTCTACCAGCGGCACCTGCTCAACAGCCTCAGGCAAAGCCTGCGGAAAAAGGCGCTGGATCCGGAATTGGCGCGACAGATGCCGGCACTGGATGAGCAGCGCTATTTTTCGGATTTCCGGCACTTTGACGATCATTTCACTGCGCCACTGCATGGTTTCCTTGGGGTGGATGATTACTACACCCGCGCATCCAGCAAACCCCTGCTGCGGCATATCCGGAGGCCAACGCTAATCATCCATGCGGCGGATGATCCCTTCGTATGCCCAAGCGCCATTCCAACGAGCGACGAAGTCGGTTCTCATGTCGAGCTGGATATCACAAGCAAAGGGGGGCATGTGGGATTTGTCAGTGGCAGTGTCTGGCGCCCCGTGTACTGGCTTGAGCAGCGAATCCCGCAATTTCTTGCCAAGCAGCTGCTTGCCAGAGGTCGTTGAACGCCAGCGGTTCGCCGAGGAACTGCTAATGTAAGTGCATAAGTGCCATAAAACGGGCCTGGCGATGACTGCCTGCGCGCCGGGACGTCCGAAAGGAACCTCTGTGCTCCGAATACTGCATCTCCACCACGACCGCAAATGGATGCGCCTTTTCTGCCCGCTGTGTTACAAGACGGCAACGCAGCTGGTGTCCTGTGTTTGCGCTGCCTTCCTCGGTGGGCAACAGTCGCAGGCGCAAGATGGTGCGGTCTTGCCCCGCATTTCCTACGAGCAGGCTATTTTCCAAAGCTTGCAAAGCCACCCCGATCTCGCCGGATATGAATTCCGCCTGCAGGCAGCGGCAGCGGATATTGCGCATGCCGCCCTGGGACCGCGCCCCGAACTCGGCCTGGAAATTGAAGATGTTGCAGGTACCGGTGACATAAGCGGCGTGGAAAGCGCGCAGACAACCCTCGGTATCAGCTGGCTGTTGCAGTGCGATGTCATCGACAAACGGGTACAGGCGGCGCAACGCCAGGTCGCGGTGATCGGGTCACAGCAGCAGATTGCTGCGCTGGATGTCGCCGCAGATTCCGCACGCTTTTTTCTGCAGGTACTCGCGCAGCAGGAGCGGCTGACGTTGGCACAGCGGGCCGTGGCTCAAGCGCAGCAGGGACTTGCCGATATTCGTCGGCATGTGCGCGCGGGCAAACTCCCGAGGGCTGAAGCGTCCCGTGCCAGTGCAGAGGTCGAGCGCAGAAGTCTCGCGGCGGAAGACGTTGAGCACGAATATGCGGTAGCCAAACATCAACTGGCGGCCCAGTGGGGTGAGCGCAATCCCCAGTTCTCTGGCGTTGTGGGCAACCTCTCCACGCCGCTTCCGGCGGTCGATATTACCTATCTTCGCCAGCAGGTCGCGAGTAATCCCGCGCTGGCGATTTTCCTGGATCGCGAGCGAGTTGCCGATGCCGAGATAGCCCTGGCGAGGGCAGAGGCCGGTATTCAGTGGCGGCTTGCGGCGGGTATACGCAGGCTCGAAGCGTCCGATGACTTCGGTCTGGTGGCCGGGGTCGCCATCCCGCTCGGTCGCCGCAATCGCAATGCGGCCCGCGTGGCGGCACTTCAGGCCAATCAGTACCAGTATCGCGCGGAGCGCAATGCGCGGGAAATTGAATTGGAAACCCGGGTCTATGTCATGGCGGAACAGCTTCGGCACAGCCGTCACATTGCCGATACCATGACTGGGCGCATTATCCCGAGCCTGGAACAGGCGTTGGCTGATACTCAGCATGCCTACCAGCAGGGAAAATACAGCTATTACGAACTGGCGTCGGCGCAGCAGGACCTGATCGACGCTCGCTTGTCTTATCTGGAGGCGCAGTACACGGCACATCTGTACCTGATCGAAATCGAAAAGCTCACCGGCCTTTCGTTGGCGCAGTTTCCCGGATACTCAAAGTGAAAAGTGTCGCGATCATCTCGTTACTGGTGGTTTTGCTGGTGGTGTTATTCGTCGGCTTCAGTGGCAATGTGCAAACATCGGAGGTGGCAGCATCGGAGGATCCGCAATTGCCCGATACCGGGCCCCATCATGGTCGCTTACTGCGCGCGGAAGACTTTGTTGTTGAACTCGCCATTGTCGAGCCCGGTACACCACCCGAATTCCGGGCGTGGGTGAGTGAAAAGGGAGCTGCGGTGAAACCTGAAAAAGTGGGGCTTACCCTGGTGCTGACCCGGCTCGGTGGCAAGGAGGAGTCTATCGGGTTTACCCCGCGGGAAGATTACCTGCGCAGCGATAAAACCATTGCCGAGCCGCATTCCTTTGTTGTCACGGTAAATGCCCGTTACCAGGGAAAAAGCCACCGCTGGCAATACGAGAGTTTTGAAGGGCGCACGCGTATTGATTCTGCCATCGCCAGCTCCCTGGGTATCAAGACCGGCATTGCCAGCCCCGCCCTGATGAGCGAGACAACCAGAGCCTACGGAAGGCTGGTGGTGAACCCTGAACAGACACGCGAGATACGCGCGCGCTTTGACGGTGCGGTGGACTCGGTAAAGGTCCAGCTGGGTGAGCGTGTGAGCAAAGGACAACCGCTCATTGCGATCAACAGCAATGAAAACCTGAACACCTATACGGTGAACTCGCCGATTGCGGGGGTAGTACTGCAGCGCAATGCCAACCCCGGCGAACAGACTGCAGGCCGTAATCTTCTGGTCATTGCCAATGACAGTGCTTTGCTGGCGGAGCTTGATGTGTTTCCGTCCGTGCGCGGCCGTATAAAAGCAGGCAATCCGGTCTCGCTACTGGTGCGCGGCCGGCGTACCCCCGTAAAGGGGGTAGTGAGACAGCTGGATCCTGTGATTCAACCGAACCAGGCGAGCACCGTTCGCGTCGCCCTGCAAAATGCAGGGGTGGAGCTTGCTGCGGGTGCATTTGTCACCGCAGAGATACAGGTGGCGTCCTACCAAGTGCCTCTGGCGGTAAAGCGAAGCGCATTGCAGACCTTCCGAAATTTCACGGTGGTGTACGCACAGGTGGGCGATGAGTATGAAGTCCGCATGCTCGAACTCGGGCGAGAGTCCGGGGAGTGGGTGGAGGTGCTGGGTGGTCTCGAACCCGGCACACGCTATGTGATCGAAAACAGCTACATCATCAAGGCCGACATCGAAAAGTCTGGCGCTGCGCACGAGCACTGAGGTTCAAGGATGCTCGCGTTCATCATCCGCGCTTCGATACAGAACAGGGCAATGGTGCTGGTCATCGTGGCACTGCTGTGCGGCATCGGGGTCTGGAATTTTACCCGGCTACCCATTGATGCGGTTCCGGATATCACCAATATCCAGGTGGTCATCAATACCGAAGCGCCGGGCTTTACGCCGCTGGAGGTGGAGCAGAGGGTCACCTATCCGGTAGAAAGCGCGATGGCCGGGTTGCCCAAGCTCGCCTATACCCGCTCACTTTCCCGCTACGGCCTGTCGCAGGTCACCATTATCTTCCAGGACGACACTGACATTTACTTTGCCCGCCAGTTGGTCAACGAGCGGCTGGCTGTTGCACGCAGCAATTTGCCCCATGGTCTGGAACCGGAACTGGGCCCGATCTCCACCGGACTCGGGGAAATATTCATGTTCACCGTCGACGCGGAACCCGACTCCGTGAACCAGGACGGAAGCCCCATTACCACCACGGATTTGCGTACCGTCCACGACTGGATCATCCGCCCGCAATTACTGCGGGTGCCCGGGGTAATCGAAGTCAATCCCATTGGCGGCTACAAGCGCGAAATTCTTGTATCCATAGAACCGGACAGACTGCTGGCATTCGGCCTCACACCGGAGGATTTGATCAGATCGGTACAGTCCAATAACGAAAACCGCGGTATCGGCTTTATTGAATACAACGGCGTGCAATGGATGATGCGCGTACCCGGGCAGGTGGAAACACTGGATGCGCTGAATGATTTTCTTGTTGCCGAAGTGGGCGGTGTGGCGGTATGCCTGGGGGACGTCGCGCGCATTGGTGAGGGGCGCGAGATGCGGACCGGTGCCGCCACCCAAAACGGGCGCGAAGTGGTCATGAGTACGGTGTTTATGCTGATCGGGGAAAACAGCCGCACTGTTGCCCACGCCGTCGGCGAAAAGCTCGAGGCGATCAAGCCCAGCCTGCCGCCGGGGATCACCGTCACTGCGGTTTACGATCGAACCGGCCTGGTGGACAAAACTCTGCATACGGTGCGCACCAATTTACTCGAAGGGGCAACGCTGGTCATCGTTATTCTGTTCCTGCTGCTGGGGAACGTGCGTGCCGCCATTTTGACCGCACTGGTAATCCCAATTGCCATGTTGATGACGGTTACCGGCATGGTGCAATCCGGCGTAAGTGCCAACCTGATGAGTCTCGGCGCGCTGGATTTTGGGCTGCTGGTGGATGGGGCGATTATTATCGTGGAAAACTGCCTGCGGCGGCTGGGTGAGGCATCGCAAGGTGGCAGCCAAATCGGGCTCAAGCAGAGGCTGGAAATCGTCTTTCAGGCGACGCGCGAGGTTGTGCGCCCGGCGATGTTCGGGGTGTTTATTATTACGGCGGTATATCTGCCGATTTTTGCCCTGTCAGGTGTGGAGGGCAAAATGTTTCATCCAATGGCGACCACGGTGGTGATGGCTCTGCTATCCGCCATGCTGTTATCCATTACCTTTGTGCCAGCCTGTATCGCGCTTCTGTTTCGGAAGCCCGTGGTGGAAAAGAATCATCTGGTGCTGGATCGGATACGCAGGCTTTACCGTCCGATACTGGAATTCGCCATCCGCCAGAGGCTGTTTGTGGTTGCCGGGGCAGGGGTGCTGGTTGCCTTGTTTGGTGTTGCCGCCACCAGGCTCGGCAGTGAATTTGTGCCCAATCTGGATGAAGGGGATATCGCAATGCATGCGTTGCGTATTCCCGGTACATCGCTCGAACAGGCCGTTGCATTGCAGGAATCGCTGGAGTCGCGCATCAAGGATCTGCCGGAGGTGGAACGCGTTTTCGCAAAGCTTGGCACGGCGGAAGTGGCAACCGACGCGGTCCCCCCCAGTGTGGCCGACAATTTCATCATCATGAGACCGCGAGAGCAGTGGCCGGACCCCGACAAACCCAAGGTACAGCTGGTTGAGGAGCTGGCGGCGCTGGTCGAACCGATACCGGGTAACCGCTATGAATTCCTGCAGCCAATCCAGATGCGTTTCAATGAATTGCTCGCCGGTGTCCGCTCGGAGCTGGCAATAAAGGTATTCGGCGATGACTTTGAGCAGCTGACAGCCCTAGGTACGTCCATAGAAAAAGCCATCGCAAATATTGATGGCATTGCCGACATTCACGTCGAGCAAATTACCGGATTGCCCATGCTCACCGTGGTACCGGACCGTAGTGCGTTGACCCAATACGGCCTGGACGTCGATCGGGTACAACAACAGCTGGCCACGGCAATGAAAGGCGCTCGGGCTGGGCAGTTTTACGAGGGCGATCGCCGGGTCGATATCGTTGTACGGTTAGCGGACCACCAGCGCAAGGACTTGCGCGGACTGGCCAAATTGCCGGTATATCGCGACGACGGAAATTATGTACCGCTCGACGAAGTCGCCGAACTCAAGTTGCTGCAAAGTATCAATCAGGTCTATCGCGAAAACGGCAAACGGCGGCTGGTGGTAACGGCGAATGTGCGAGGCAGGGATCTCGGCAGTTTTGTGGGCGATGTTCAGAAGGCCGTGAGCAAGGTGGATATTCCACCTGGCTACTGGCTGGAATACGGCGGAACATATCAGTCTCTGCGCTCTGCCACGCACCGTCTCGCCATGGTAGTACCGCTGACGCTCGCCTTGATCATGGGACTGTTGTTACTTGCGCTGGGGTCATTGCGCGATGCCGTAGTGATTTTCAGCGGTATACCGCTGGCGCTGACCGGTGGCATCTTGTCGCTGATGTTGCGCGATATTCCATTCTCCATTTCTGCCGCAGTGGGCTTTATTGCGCTGTCCGGCATCGCCATTCTTAATGGGCTGGTGATGGTAGCTTTCTTCCGGGATCTCCGCTGGCATGGATACGATCTGGACCGGGCGATAATCGAAGGTGCTCAGATACGCTTGCGCCCAGTACTCACAACGGCATTGGTGGCATCCCTGGGTTTCGTGCCGATGGCACTCAATACAGGAATCGGGTCCGAGGTTCAGCGCCCGCTCGCAACGGTGGTGGTCGGCGGCATAATTTCATCGACCCTATTGACCCTGGTAGTACTGCCGGCGCTGTATCGCCTGGCTCACAGCCGAAGTGCGCATACCACTTCAGACCAGGACCCAGTCACTCCATAGCCGGAGTATCAGTCCCCACTACTGCGTTTTGGCGGTGGTTTTATGCTTTAGGCAAGATCGGGGGAGGGCACATTGAATCGCGTCCAATATCCCCCGCCCGCGGCAAGATCACGACGGCCGTATACCTATTGAGCGTGCCGCGCTTCCTCCTGAAATCACTGCCGTGTCGATCCGGTGACGGATTGCATGTTGTCTATATCCATGCAGAACGTCATGTACTTGTGCATGGCACTGGTAGCGGCGATGTCCTGATACATCGTTTGCTCGAATTCGGGGTGCAGGGCGATGACCTCCACCATGCCGAGGTGGTAATCGGTTCCTGAATGCAGGCGCAATGCGTCAAAGGCGATTGTTGCCATCTTGTGGGCCAGGTCATCTGCTGCGCCCTGGTCCACAAGTACATTCTTGAATGCGCTGGTGAATTGTTTCCAGAACGCCGGTTCAACTGCAAACTGTTCGATCAACTGGTAGATTTTCTGTCCGATAGACATGGTCTGTTCCCCCCGGAAAATGAGCGGGGCATGCTAATCGAAGGGCTGCCCATACCGAAGAGAATGGACCGCCAGATAGCACGAGTTTGGCGACAGATTTACGGGTTCACACTGGAATGGCGGCAATCGCGTTATTGCGCAGCGCTTCCGGACTTACTCAACACCACGCCCCTTGCCGCTTTGCGCGCGCACCCTGTTTTCCGTCTGCACGTACACCGTGTCAGTCGTCGCCATGCTGGAATGCCCTAGATCTTCCGACAGGTCCTTGAGTGCGCGCCCGCGCTCCACCTCCATACTGGCACCGGTGTGGCGCAGCCAGTGGGTTGAGGCTTCGCGCAGTTTACGCGCGTTGTCTTCGCCCTCGGCCTGACGCATATCGTCATAAGCGCGATCAAACACCTGTTGCACAATGCGGGTCAGCTGGCGTGCGGTCATGCCGCCCTGGCCGCGGATTTTTTCCACGATAGGGTGGTTTTCACCAACGGCGGGTAGGGGGCTTAACCCGCGGTAATGACGGTAACGCTTGAGATACGGAATAAAACTGGGAGGCACGGTGATATCCCGTAGTTTGCGCCCTTTTCCGAATACCTTGAGCCACCAGTTACTGTCGAAATCCTGCCAGAAATGGCTCATCACCGGGGTCCAGTTAGTGCGTTCCGACAGCTCGGAAATCCGTAAAAACAGTGTTTTCAGCGCACAAATAACGAACAGGCTGCGCTCGTAAATTGGATCCTCGTCGGCCATGCTGATGGCCACATTGAACACATATTGCCACTGGGCTTCGGTCAGGCGGCGAATCTCCTTGACCTGCGCGTCCTTGATGAAATGCCGGCAATCGGTCTTGGCAATCTGTGCGGGATTGCCGTACAGGTATTCCTCGTTCATCAGATACTTGTAAAACGCGATGATGCCGGTAAACGTGGCGGTCAGGGTCTGCTGAGATGGACGGTACTTTTTCCTGTCCGCTTCGGAATCCTGTGGCTGGCTGTTTTTCGGCAGCTTCAGGCGAAATGGCGCCCAAGCCGGATTCTGGACAAAGCAGCCGTTGTTGAGCAGGAACTTTTCGTGGTTTGCCAGGCAAATCCAGTCTACCGGTGGCTGCCAGCAAAAATCCGCATACTCGAGAATATCCGCCTTGCGCAGCCGATCCATGGGTGTAGCCTTGACCAGGAACACCCACAGCAGAAAGCGCTCGGTTTCATTTCGAAAGCGCGTAAATGTGTGTTCGGATTTATTGCGGCCGATGTAGCTCAGGAATTCCTGACCCCAGAGCCAGTGCGGCATCCACCAGGATTCGCCGGATTGGAGAAACTGCTTGAGTTCGCGATGGTCGTTGAAAAAGGTCTGGTCCGGGTTAATCGGCTTGAAGCCTTTGAGTTCAGCGTAAGTTGGATACAGCGGAACGGGTTTCGGGATAGCCATATCTGAGCGCCTGGGCCTGGAAATTCACAAGAAAGCCATTCTAGCCGCTCCCCATATAGAATGTCGAACACTAAACAGTATTGGACATAGTGAAGGGTGAAGGTACTGCTGCCTCAGACTCTTTCCATAACCTGCTTGTGTTGATTCTCGCCAGAACCAGAACCTCGCAAACCCCGCTCCAGCGGAAACGTCCAGATCGCCCCATCTATGTCGATGGAACGACCTGATGACCAACGGCAAGGCACGAGCTGAGCTCTGCTACCCGATATTGTCGGTAAGCCGCACATCCCTGTGCAGCTCGTTACCCGCTGTTAGCCCTCTTCTTTCTGCTTGAGTCCGCGACGGATCAACAGGGCTTCGGTGGTTGGCTCCTGGCCACGGAATTTCACGAAGGATTCCATCGGATCGCGGGAGTTACCCACTGCCAGGATATTCTTGCGATACCAATCACCGTTTTTCCGGTTCAAGCCACCGCGGTCACCCAAATAGGCAAAGGCGTCGGCTGCCAGGATCTCGCTCCACATGTAGGCGTAGTAACCGGCCGAGTAGCCGCCGCCCATGGAGTGCGCAAAAAAGGTCGACTTGTAGCGCGGCGGTACTGCCGCCAGGTCGACACCATGTTTAGCCAGTGCATCGGCTTCAAACTTTTCTACATCCTGTTGCGGTGCATCGGCCGGCAGTGAGTGCCACTCCATATCCAGCAGCGCGGCGGACATATACTCCAGGGTATCGAAGCCCATATTGAAGTTTTTGGCCTTCAGCACTTTTTCCAGCAGTTCCGCGGGAATGGCCTCACCGGTTTTGTAGTGGTATGCATAGTTGGCCAGTACTTCCGGATTGCTCGCCCAGTCTTCCTGGAAAGTTGACGGGAATTCGACAAAATCGCGGGAAACGCTGGTGCCGGCAAGGCTCGGGTAACGGACGTCGGAGAACATTCCGTGGAGGCCGTGCCCCAGTTCGTGGAACATGGTTGTGACGTTGTCAAAGCTGACCAGGGTCGGCTCGCCTTCGGGGCCCTTGGGAATGTTCATTACATTCACAATAACCGGCTTCTGCTCCAGCAGGCCTGACTGACCCACAAAGGAGCTCATCCAGGCACCGCCACGCTTGCCGTCACGCGCGAAGTAATCAGCATAGAAAATCGCGAGGCTCTTGCCATCGTGATCAAACAGTTCGAAGGCCTGCACATCCGGGTGATAAACCGGCAGATCCGGGCGCGGTTCGAAGCGAATACCGAACAGACGGTTCATGGTGTAGAACAGGCCATCGTGCAGTACCCGATTGAACTCGAAATACTCACGCACTTCACTTTCGTTCAGATCGTATTTTGCCTGGCGCACCTTTTCTGCGTAGTAAGCCCAGTCCCAGGGCTGCACCTCAAAATCACCACCTTCCTGCTTAACCATGGCCTGAATATCGGCCTGCTCTGCCTTGGTGTTACTCACCACTGCCGGCACCATGGAGTTCAGCATGCTGAATACGTTTTGGGGTTTTTTCGCCATGGTGCCGGTCAGCTGGTACTCGGCCCAGTTTTCGTAACCCAGCAGGTCCGCTTTTTGCGCGCGGATCTGTGCGATGCGCTTGACCAGCGGCCGGTTGTCGAGTTCGCCAGATGTGCCGCGGTATGCGGAAGCTTCCCAAATGCGCTGGCGCAACTCGCGATTTTTCAAGGAAGTAAGCACAGGCTGGCGTGTGGTATTGGTGATGCTGATCAGATACTTGCCGTCATGGCCGGCGGCAGACGCGGCTTCAGCTGCAGCTTTGATCTCGCTGTCAGCAAGACCGTCCAGCTCGCTCTTGTCTTCGACAACTACGGCAATGGCCTTGCTCAGTTTCAGCAGGTTCTGGCTGAATTCAGTGGTGAGCTTCGAGTGTTCTTCGTTAAGCGCACGCAGGGTGACTTTCTGCTCTGCGTTAAGCTTGGCACCGGCCTTGACGAAATTATCGTAATAATCTTCCAGCAGGCGTGTGGATTCAGCATCCATTTCATGGGTAACGCGCTGCTTATAGAGCGTTTCCACGCGCGCGAACAGATCGGCATTCAGGTAAATACTGTCGGAGTGTGCCGCCAGCATCGGGGCCAGTTTGCTTTGCAGTGCCCGGCGCTCTTCGTTGCTGTCGCTGCCTACCAGGTTGAAAAAGATACGCGATACCCGCGTAAGCAGAGAGCCCGCCTGCTCCATGGCTACAATAGTGTTGTTGAAGCTGGCCGGTTCCGGGTTGTCAACAATCGCCTGGATTTCGCGCAGGTGCTCGCTCATTCCCTGCTCGAAGGCCGGCTCGAAGTGGCTATCCTTTATTTGACTGAAATCCGGCGCCTGGTACTGCAGAACGCTTGGCTGGAGCAAGGGATTATCTTGCGTTGCCGGCGCGGTCACGTCACCAGCTACCTGTGCGTTTTCTACTTCAGTTGCCATCACAGACTTCTTGGCGTCTGAATCGGGCGCCTCAGAACAGGCAGCAACAGCCAATATGGCTACCGCAAGCAGGGATTTCCGCATTTCATTCTCCGGATTGAGTTATTTCAAGTGTTTTGCCCAAAATTGGACAAGACGGACATGCCGTTTTCGCTTGCACATTGCCGCCCTTGATATCGGCGACGGGTTGATCACCGTGCAACGGTCCAATATATCATTTCGGAGGTGACTGGGAATTCAGCGCCATGTTGCCTATCTCAACAAGGCAACCATTCATCGCGTAATTTTATTTGCGCAATGGTGTTTGTAATGGAGGACGGCATTTCGCGCGAGGCATGAGAGTTGCGGAGGCCCACAACAAATTCTATAGAGGAGCGCCCTGCTCCGCAGTTAATGGCCATGCGGTAGTATGGATTAGCGGCGAGTCGCACTGGCGATTGAGCGAGTCCCAATAAAAATGGGCGCCGCAGCGCCCAATTTAATCTGCCGAATTGGGAAAGTCAGAAGGAGAACTTGTAGCCTACTGACAGATTGAACATCCATGGATCATAGATGTAGTCACCGGAGTAGGATTCGATAATCGGCTCCACGTCCACAGGTGGCGGAACATCATCAAATACTGCAATACGCATATCCGTTACCGAACGCGCGTAAATCGCGGCAACATTCACTAGCCAGGAACTGTCACGGCCAAAATTGAAGTCAATACCTGCCTGCCAGGTATAGCCCCAGGAGTACCCCATATCGAAACTACCCCGCAGACCGAATTCAGCTAGGTCATCGCGCAACGAACCACGAAAGCGATTGGCACTGAAGTCGGTATAGCTGATACCGCCACCAACATAGGGTTGAACCATGCAGGTGTCATCCAGCGGGTAGAATTTCAGACTTGCGGTACTGACGTCTGCATCAAAACGGGCAATATCACCGGTTACATCACCAAATACGATGTCCTCGGTAATCAGAGGGAAATAGCCATCGGCGTTACCGCCGCTATGCGTGTCTCCATCAATATAGCCGAGCTCGATACCGAAGTGTTCTATCGGCTTCCATTCAACGTTGATGTTCCAGCCCCACTCATCATCCGGATCAACAGTGGTGCGGAATGAATCAAAGAACTGAAAGCTATCGTCGACAAAGCTAACCTGGTCCTGCCGTGGAGACATATAAGTGCCGCCAACACGGACAATAAAGTCCTGCGGGCCGGTTAAGCCGAGGAATCCGGCGGATGCCGTACTGGAGAATGCGAGGGCCAGGGGGGCCAAGATAGGTGAGAATTTAAGTAGCCGTTTCATCTAAGGTAACTCCTTGTATACCTGTGGAATAAAAAGTGTAATCCAGCCTTTTCCCATACATAGGAAATGCATCTAAATTTACGTGCCAAAATAGAACGTTTACGTAATTTAGACGCCTTTTTTGTTTTTCCATCTTTCGACTACAAATCCTGCAGGCGATTTGCCGCTTGAGTCATCAACATGGCTTCCTGTTCCTCAAGTGATTTCAGGTTGCCAACCAATTCCCTGATCGATTCGGTATCCGCTCTGGCATGGAGGTAGCGGTAAAGGTCGATAACCTGCTCGTGCTGGTCGGTAACGACATCCATGATTTCTTCCGCATCCAGTTTCTGGAAGGGTGCATCGCAGCCCGCGCTTCGTAGAATTGGATGCTTCTCCATATAGTCATAGCACCAGGTATTCAGTGCCTTCATTTCCGCGCCAACTTCGAATTCTGCAACCAGCCCAGAGAGTTTGTCCTCATGCTTTGCCAGATAATCGAGTAAGAGTCTGGCGCGCTCGCTCTCGTTGCTTCCAGCGCACTCGTGCAGGCAATCGGACAGGTTACTGTGGAATTTTCGTGTCCACTCCAGCACATCTTTCAACGTCTCGACTTGCACGCTCTGCCTCCAGGATAAATAGAAATTGGGCCAGTCATCCGCCTGGCCTATATGAAATGGTAGCAAGGGCGATAGACAGAACGGTGCCCGACCTCTCGGCGAACAGCCAATTGTCGCGTGGTTACGCGATCGACTTAAGTGGGCAACGATTCAATACCCGGAGAGCCCGCTCGAGCGTGGCAGGGAAAATTGGGGGCGGGAAGTTCGCGCGGGGCAGTGGGAACGGAGGCGAGTACTCCGGCAAGGGCCGGAGTACGTTTTGGTCAATACCAGGTCAGGCAGAGGCTTCCATTGCTTTCTTGTACAGAGACTTTCTGGGCTGTGCAAACACACGTCGCACCATGGGGGCAAAGAATTCCAGTGGCAGAATTTCACCTTCCGCATCAAACGCCGGTGCGTCGTATTTTTCGATGAACTCGAGCGTACGGGCGTAGTGTGGGTGATCCTTGTATTGGTCGCGCAGGTTGCGATCCATACCGAGATACTCGAAGAAATAATAGCCCTGGAAGATCGCGTGGTGCTTGATCATCCAGTGGTTCTCTTCACTGACAAACGGCTCCAGCAGTACCGCGGCTACATCGGCGTGGTTGTAGCTCCCAAGCGTGTCGCCGATATCGTGGAGCAGTGCACACACCACATATTCCTCGTCCTTGCCGTCGCGATAGGCCAGGGTTGCGGTCTGCAGGCAGTGGGTCAGGCGATCAACCGGAAAGCCGCCACAGTCGCCCTTCAAGAGGTTCAAATGGGCCATGATGCGCTCAGGCAACTCCTTGGCGAAGGGTCCGAAGGCTTCGGCAATAATCGTCCAGTCTTCCTGGGTGCCCTCTTCCATATGCTTGAACTGGGCTTGATTTTCTAATACGTGTTCCATCATTTGCTCCTCAGTCGCGATAGCCAGGATTGATTCGGTCGAGTTTGCGCAGCAGGCCGGGCCACGCGAGCATGCCTCCCTTGCTGCTGGTCACCTTGTTACCTTCTCCCTGGATCTTGTCGATGATGGGCTGGGGTACTGGCGTCAACGGGCGGTTCCCCGCAAGCGCGGCAATCTGGATTTCACAGGCGCGCTGCAGGATGTACATGGACAGGAAGGTATCCGCGACGGTGGGCCCGCAGGTAAGCAGGCCGTGGTTGCGCAGGATCATGTAATTGGCGGTACCAAGATCGCGCACAAGGCGGACTTTCTCGTCTTCACGTACCGCAATGCCCTCGTAATCGTGGTAGGCGAGATCGGACAGGGGGAATAATGATTGCTGGGAAATCGGCAGCAGCCCCTCACAGTGCGTAGACACCGCTACGCCCTCGGTGGTGTGCGTGTGCATCACGCACTGGGCATCTTCTCGCGCCTCATGGATGGCGCTGTGAATGGTGAAGCCCGCCGGGTTCACCGGGAATGGGTTGTCCTCAACCTTTTCGCCATTCATGTCAATTTTGACCAGACTTGAAGCCGTAATTTCCTCAAACATGGTGCCAAAAGGATTGATCAGGAAATGGTGCTCCGGGCCGGGAATGCGCACGGAAAGGTGGGTGAAGATCAGTTCATCCCAGCCAAAGTGGGCAACCAGGCGATAGGCGGCGGCCAGGTCGACCCGCAGCTGCCATTCAGCGTCGCTTACCCTGCCCTTGGCGGATGAGATTGCTAGCGTCGGTGCGTGCATCGGTTTTCTCTCGTTATTCTCTGGTTGTTATTGCATTGCTATCGGACGGTTACATTCTAGGAATGGAACGCCCCACAACACTGTCAATTTGTTGACGTTTTTTGTTTACACTGCACCGATGATTGACCCGATACCCATTTTCAAGGCCTGCCCCCTGCTCGGCGGCCTCCCGGACGAGGCCTTTGCCGAACTGGCACCACTGGTCCGTATACGCCCCTACCGAGCGGACGAGCTGATCTACCTGCCTGGTTCCATGCAGAGCCAGCTGTCGATTGTCGCCGAAGGGCGGGTGCGTATTTGTTCCAGCAATGCCGCGGGGCGCGAGGCGACTCTCGCGATACTGGACGTGGGCGCCTGGTTTGGTGACACCGTCTTTTCCCCCGGTATGTCGCGGGTATTCGGCGCCACCGCGCACGACGACTGTGTGGTGGTGGATGTACCGGGAAACGTCCTGCGGTCGCTGCTTGCCCGCAACCCAGAGGCCTATCCAGTGGCACTTGATCTCCTGAACCGGCGACTGTGGGCGGCCATGTCGATTATCCAGGACGACGTACTGAGGGGTACCGAGGCGCGGATCGGCCGGCGTTTATTGTTCCTTGCCCAGATGCACAACCCGTCGGGTGTCGATAGCGGAGCGGCAAGTTTTCGCCTGACCCGGGAACTGCTGGCGAATATGATGGGAATGACCCGCCAGGGGGTGCATGCGGTATTGAAAAAGATCGAGGCGCACGGGTTGATTGAGTTCGCCTACGGCCAAGTGACGATACCGGATATTGCCCGCTTGCAGACGTATATCGAGGCATTGGATTGAGGCAGCGGAGCGCCGTTAAGGTGGCCTGACGCCCTGCGTGCTTCCTTATATAGTTCTGTCGTCACTCGTGGAAGCACTGCGGCGCGCAGCCTTTATCATGGGCGGATTATGGGGTGGCCACCTCCTTCTCCGGTTGCCAGTCCGGGTTGCGCACCTTTTCCTTGATCGCCATATGCGCGGCATCCTGCTCATGCAGCAGCTTGCGGCGCAGGGCCGCCGCTTCAAATCGCTGCTTTTCAACCAGGGTCAGAGGTTCCAGTCGCCGTACTTTGGTCGGTTTGCCGCTTGCATCCAGTGCAACCATGGTGAAATAACAGCTGTTGGTGTGGCGCATCTCGCGGGTGTGTATGTTTTCGGTGACCACCTTGATGCCCACTTCCAGTGAGGTATTGCCGGTGTAATTGACGGATGCGAGGAAGGTCACCAGTTCCCCCACATTGATGGATTGCCGAAAGATCACCCGGTCCACGGACAGTGTCACCACGTAACATCCCGCATAGCGGCTGGCGCAGGCGTAGGCGACCTTGTCGAGGTAGGAAAGCAACTCACCGCCGTGAACCTTGCCGGTAAAATTGGCCATGTCCGGTGTCATCAGTACACTCATACTGAGCTGGTGATCGCGGGTGTTTTCCATATTTGCTGCCTCTGTTGCTGCTTGATTACGGATACATCTCGGCAAGGTCCGGTGACCGCTGCGGTGACGCTCAGGCGACCGGGGCAGGAGTCGATGCCTTGCGTTCCAGTTGCGTCAATTGCCCCTGCAGTTCGGCTTTCTGCTGCAGCACCTGCTGGTGTGCTGCAGTCAGCGCGGTAAGAGCCTCGCGCTGCTGCCTTATCTCGGCCTCCAGTTTATGGCAGGTTTCACGCTGCAGCTCCGCCTCGCGGGCAAGGGTCGCATTACTGCTCGACAGCGTGGCAATCCTCTCCCGCATCCCTTCTGCCTCCGCAAGATACTCCCTCAGCTGCACCTGTTGCGCGGCCATACTCTGCTGCAGTGCGACGTGCTCCGCTCGATTCGCGGCCAGTACGTGCTGCGTGCTTAGTAGTTCGGCGGTCTGCTGGGCGTACAAGGCGCCCTGCTCCTCAATTTTTTGCTCGCGCTCGGTAATTCGGCGGTTCGCAAACGTCAGCTGATCATTCAGGCTGGCGACCTGGCTGTTCAACTGCGCGCTGACCTGGCGAAACTGGTCGCGCTCCTGCTGGCGATCGTCGGCAATTCTCTGCTGAAAGAACTCAAAGTGTTCACGCACGGTGCGATTTTCCTGCTTGAGTTCCTCGATGTTTGCACGCAGTTCAGTGATCCGCGCACTCCCCTCTTCCCGCTGGTACTCACTTTTCACGAGCGCTGCCTGCACTTCATCCAGTGCCAGCTTGCGACTCCGGCTCTCCTGTTCAGAGTCCTGCAATTTTTGCTCCAGTTCCCGCAGATAGCCGTTGCGCTCGGCAAGCACTGCACGCAGCTGGGTGAGTTCTGCCCGCGCCTGCTCCACGGTTATCGCGGCTTCTTCGCGCACCATGTCCACTTTGCGATCGGCGTCTTCCTGCACGCGTACATGTAACGCCTTGAGTGCATCCAGCAGGTCTTGCGGTAGACCTGTGGCGTCGTGCTGGGCATTTCCCGTTTCACTCTTCCAGCGTTTCAGCAGCGGAGCAATGGTGCTCTTGCTGCCGGTGCCCAGTTCCTCACGTACTCGGTCCACCGTCGGTTCGTCACCGCGGTGGCGGATCGTTTCTGCCGCCTGGGCAATATCGAAGTAACTGACGCCTATGCGTGCCATTTGGGGTCCCTGTTGTTTTTTGTCGGAGTGGTTGCTGTGTGAATATCGTTACGTATTACGTGGTACGTAATAATACATACTATGTGATTTTAAAATCACCTTTTAATTAGCTTTTTATAACCGACGATAATCGAACTTATCGTGGGTTATGGTTTTCAACTGTGCGAAAATGTCGCTCCCACCGGTACACAAACCATCATTTCGGCAATGCCCCAAAATATGAAAAAACACCAACAGAATTCGCCGATCAAGACTCCGACCTGGTCTGACTCCACTGAACCCCGAGCGCTACTTTCCCGGGAAACCGTGCAGGCGTACCTGAATGCCGCCACATCTGACAGCACCCGCAGGGCCTACCGCTCTGCGATTCGCCAGTTTGAAAAATGGGGCGGGCGCTTGCCGACGGACAGTGAGACCCTGGTGCGCTATCTGCTAAGCCGCGCGGAGACACTCAATCCGCGCACACTCGAATTGCACCTCACCGCCATCGGCCAGTGGCACCTTTTCCAGGGCATCGCTAACCCTGTTGTAGAGCCACTGATTCAAAAAACCATGAATGGCATACGGCGTGTTCACGCCCGCCCCAAGCAGAAAGCTAAGGCGCTGCGCCTCGAGCACATCGCGACTATGGCGCGACACTTGCGCGCACAGCCGGACAGCAAGAAGAAGTACCGCGATCTGGCGCTGGTGCTGATGGGATTCTTCGGTGCGTTTCGACGCAGTGAGCTGGTGGCGATTCGGGTGGAAGACCTGATATGGGAGGATGAGGGCCTGATCGTGCGGCTGCCGCGTTCGAAAACGGACCAGACTGGTCAGGGCATTCAGCGGGCA
>NZ_DATCMV010000136.1:0-46804 GCF_036563125.1 Microbulbifer sp. | reverse complement strand
CCAGTTGATTTCCGACCTTGATGTTTGCTTTAGTCAGTTTTTTTGATCGCTTAAAAATGATTTTCCAGCTGAGTAGTGAGTGGCAGTGACTGAAAGTTTTTTCTCGGTCTTCAAGAGGGTCGCGCCAGAATACTTTCGGGTGTTAAGGAATTGAGGAATGAAGAAAAAATTACAGTTGGTAACCTTTCTGGTTTCGCTGTTGATGTTTGTCGACGCGGTGTCACAAGTGCCAGAGGTGTTGCGTGTAGCGTTGGTTCCCGCGGAAGATTCGCGGGCGATGATTCGCCAGTCAGAACATTTGTTGGCGGAACTGGAAGAAAAACTGGGAATAAAGGTCGAGGGCTTTGTCGCCGGTGACTATAACGGCGTAATTGAGTCATTACGAGCCGGGCATGTGGACGTGGCGTATATGGGGCCTTTTTCGTATGTGAAAGCGGCACAGGTTGCGGAGGTTGAGCCCTTTGCCGTCGCGGAAACCGAAAACGGTTTGGCTTACCACAGTCAGATTGTGGTGAGAGCTGATTCGGATATCAAAAATATCGAACAATTGCGTGGAAAAAACTTCGCTTTCGTCGCCCCCACTTCCACATCCGGTTACGTGTACCCCATGGTGGGAATGAAAGAGGCGGGTATCGATATCCGCAAGGACCTGAAAAATGTGGTTTACAGTGGGGGGCACGATGGTAGCCTGCTTGCAGTAAAGCATGGCCAGGTCCATGCGGCAGCGGTAGCGGATCGGATTCTCGATCTGGCTGTGCAAAATGGGAAGATTCAACCAGGTGAGTTGCGCATTATCTGGCGCTCAGAAGCAATTCCCGAATCCCCAATGGTCTGGCGAAAGGACCTGCCCGAACAATTTAAGGCGCGCATTCGCGATGTATTTTTTAGTATTCGCGATATCCCCTTCGGTGACCAGGGGAGAATTTCTGGTTATCGGGCGACCGACCATCAGGCCTATGACATTGTGCGAAAAGCAGAAGCGCTCGCCAGACAGTAAATGCGGCGAGGCGAGAATATGATAGAAGTCCGGAATCTGTATAAAAAATTTGATGGCGCTGATTTTGTGCTGAAAGATATCAGCTTCAAGGTAGGTGCGGGGGAGTTTGTTGTCATACTTGGGCGCTCTGGAGCTGGAAAGTCCACCTTGCTGCGCTGCCTGAATCGACTGACAGTGCCGACGTCAGGCACCCTGTATCTTGATGGTGAATTGTTTGACTCAAGGAGCCAAAAAAATCTGCGTCGCCTGCGCCAGCGCGTCGCGATGGTGTTTCAGGTGTTCAATCTGAGCGGCCGGCTCAGTGTGCTCAAGAATGTTCTCGTTGGACGCATGTCCAGAGTCCCGCTGATTCCCTCCCTACTGCAATTTTTTCCACCCCACGATGTGGAAATTGCACTGAGAGCCTTGGCCGCTGTTGGTCTGGAAAGCAAAGCGCAGGAGCGCGCGGACAGTTTAAGTGGCGGTCAGCAGCAGCGTGTGGGCATTGCGCGGGCGTTGGCGCAGCAACCAGAACTGATCCTGGCGGATGAGCCGATCGCCAGTCTCGACCCTCAAACCGCCAGGCGCATCCTCTGCTGCCTGCGGGATGCAAGTATGAAAGAGGGGATCTCCGTCGTGTGCAGCCTGCATCAACTTGAGTTTGCACTCGAATTTTCCACGCGAATAATCGGGTTGGCCGATGGTGAAGTGGTCTTTGATGGGGCGCCAGAAAAGGCAACATCTGAGGTGATTAAGCGTATCTACCCCGGAATAGATGTCGAAAACATTGCGCCGCCGGTTCGGTCAGAGCGGGAAGCCGATACCGCTTCTTTTACCAATATCGCTTGTGCAGGGTAACCGAATGATGCAGTTGCTTTCGTACAAGTATGTCCCCAATCGTGCGCGTGCATTGCAGAATGCATGGTGTTACCCGCTGGTTTTCAAGTTTTCGGTCTTTGCGCTCTCGATCTTTATGTTCGGCTGGTTATTGAAAAGCACAGGGTTCAGCCTGAGTGCGCTCACCGCCGGGCTGCCCTGGATTGCTGATTTTATGTCGCGCATGCTGCCGCCCAACACGACGTACATAACCGACAACCTGTTACAGCCGGCATTGCAGACCATGCAGATTGCCATATTGGGTACCTTCTTCGCGGTGGTGCTCGCAGTGCCGGTCAGTTTTCTGGCTGCGCGAAACTTGTCGGCTAACTTGGCGATCTATCACTTTTCGCGGCAGGTACTGAATGTTGCCAGAGGGGTGAACGAGATCATCCTCGCACTGATCTTTGTTGCCGCGGTCGGCCTGGGACCTTTTGCAGGGGTATTGGCGCTCGCTGTGCACGGTGCCGGTATGCTGGGAAAGTTTTTTGCCGAGGCCATGGAAGAAGTGGATCGCGGACCGGTGGAAGCCATGGAGGCGGCGGGTTGCAGTCGCGCGCAGATCATTCGCTTTGCGATCATTCCTCAGGTGTTGCCGGTGTGGCTGGGCGTGATCCTGTACCGACTTGAATCCAATATACGTGTGTCCACCATTCTCGGCATGGTCGGGGCGGGTGGCATTGGATTCGAATTGATTACCACGATGAAGCTGTTCGAATACCAAAATACTGCAGCCTGCGTGGTGGTCATTCTGGCGCTGGTATTTGTCGCCGACCAGGTATCCGCCGCGATGCGCAAGCTCGTCCGGTAGTGCCTCCTGCGGCATGAGTTGCCAGTGACGTCCTCCGTCTGCACTCACCATCACCACGTAATGGCCGTCTACGGGGGCGCCGAATAGCTGTCCGCGCTCGCTATCCCAGGAATCTATGGAATCAAAAAGTTACCACCGCAACATTTATTGACCGTTGCTATCCTTCAATGTGGGAGCACCTTTGCTCATGGGAATTCGGCAATACCCGACGGGAGTACTGGCTGGTCGTGGACGAATTGGTATGGCCGCTAAAGCCCGGCTGGGCGGCTGGTTGCGATGCCGAAGAATCCCCCGAGCCTGATGGAGGAAGCATGAAGTTTGAGTGCAAATTTGTTCTGATGTCGATCGGCCTTTTAATATCGGTAGGGGCCTTTGGGCAGAGTGTTGCCAAAAAAGTAGAGTTGGTCGCAGGTCATGAAACAGTGTTACTTCCACTGATGGCCCAATCTCAGGATCAGGCGGAGAAGTCGGCGGAACCGAGTCCCTTGATCTGGGTCTTTCGGCATCGCCGGGTTAAGCAGTGTCTGGGTGAGGAAATGTCACTGGATGAGAGCCGTGCCAAGCTGACAGAGAGCGGTGTGGCGGTACATGAATCCCACTGCGGTTTTCGTACGGATCAGGTTTTTGTGGCAGGGTGCGGAGAGCCAACAGGGCGTATATTGCTGCACTTGATCAGAGGGAATGCACTCGATGCCGCAATTGACGCTGGATATGGCCCGGCCGAGCAAATTACCTATCAAAAGGTAGGGTGCACTGACGAAACCCCCTGACCTCGTTGGTGCGTGATTTGCCCCGATAACAAAAAAGGCCTGCAAATGCAGGCCTTTTTATTTGGTACCAGAGGCCGGACTCGAACCGGCACGCTTTTAAGGGCGGGGGATTTTGAATCCCCTGTGTCTACCAATTTCACCACTCTGGCAATGGCTCGAGGCGAATGTGCTTTCAGGTGCCTCGGCGAGGGTGTTGATTATAGCGATGGCCGGTTGCCGGTCAACCAGATTTGGCGAAGCCGGCGGATTCCGTTACTCTTCGCGCCCGTTAATTGTCCACCTAAACTGATTGCATGCGCCGCCAGGATTTCCATTTCGAGCTTCCCGATGAGTTGATAGCCCGCACGCCGACCAAAGAGCGCCGCGGCAGCCGCTTGCTGTGCCTCAACGGCCCGAGCGGCGAGCTTACCCACCGCCAATTCGCCGATCTGCCCAGCCTGCTGGCGCCGGGCGATCTGCTGGTATTTAACGATACCCGGGTGATCCCGGCCCGGCTTTTTGGCCGTAAGGCCAGTGGCGGCAAGCTGGAAGTGCTGGTGGAGCGGGTGCTGGATGACCGGCGAGTGCTGGCACATGTGCGTTCCAGCAAATCGCCGAAGCCCGGCAGCGAAATCCTGCTGGAAGACGATACCCCGCTGCAGATGGTGGCGCGTCACGATGCGCTGTTTGAGCTTGAATTCCCCGAAGAGGGCGTGCTGCCGGTTCTGGAGCGCCTCGGGCATATGCCGCTGCCACCCTATATCGACCGGCCAGATGACGACGCGGACCGCGAGCGCTACCAGACCGTATATAGCCGCAACGCCGGCGCTGTGGCGGCACCGACCGCCGGGTTGCATTTCGACGAAGAAATGCTGGAGACGTTGCGCGCGCAAGGTGTCGAAACCGCATTTGTGACCCTGCACGTGGGCGCAGGCACGTTTCAGCCTGTGCGGGTGGACGACATCTATTCCCACCAGATGCACAGCGAAGTGCTGGATGTGTCGGAAGCTGTGTGCCGGGCTGTGGCAGATTGCCGCGCTCGCGGCGGCAAGGTGGTGGCGGTTGGGACGACCAGCGTGCGGGCGCTGGAAAGCGCGGCGGCCTCCGGCACGTTGCAGCCGACAGTGGGGGAAACCGAAATATTCATCTATCCCGGCTATGAGTTCCGGGTGGTTGATCGCCTGATCACGAATTTTCACCTGCCGGAATCCACGCTGCTGATGCTGGTCAGTGCCTTTGCCGGCTACCGGCATGCGATGCACGCCTATCGTGAGGCGGTGGATCAAAAATACCGCTTCTTTAGTTATGGCGACGCCATGCTGATCGACCGCAATCCCGCTGTGGATCCTGCGGAAGTCGGGTGCGCTGAGTAAGGCCGTAGACCCTTTATTTACAGCGCCCGGAATTCATTTGAGGAGAACCCTGTGAGTCGCCAGTGTTTTATGCAGTTTGAGCTGGACAGCACCGAAGGAAAAGCCCGGCGCGGTCGGCTGAAATTTCCCCGCGGTGTGGTAGAGACCCCGGCATTCATGCCGGTGGGTACCTATGGCACGGTCAAAGGCATGTTGCCGCGGGATGTGGAGGCCATCGGCGCCCACATCATTCTGGGTAATACCTTCCACCTGATGCTGCGCCCCGGCACCGAGGTCATCAAGGCCCATGGCGACCTGCATGACTTCATGCAGTGGCACGGGCCGATCCTGACCGACTCCGGCGGTTTTCAGGTGTTCAGCCTGGGGCAGATGCGCAAAATCACCGAGGAGGGCGTGTCTTTCAAGTCTCCGGTAGATGGCAGCCCGGTATTCATGGGGCCGGAAGAGTCCATGGCGGTACAGCGTGATCTGGGTTCGGATATCGTGATGATCTTCGATGAATGTACCCCTTACCCGGCCACGACCGACGAGGCGCGTAAATCCATGGAGTTGTCACTGCGTTGGGCCAAGCGCTCCAAGGATGCGCACGGCGACAACCCTTCGGCACTGTTCGGTATCGTCCAGGGTGGGATGTATCCGGAGCTGCGCGACGTCTCCCTCGCCGGGCTCACCGAGCTGGGATTTGACGGCTATGCGATCGGTGGACTCTCGGTGGGTGAGCCCAAGGAAGATATGATCAAGGTGCTCGACCACCTGGCCTACAAAATGCCGGAAGACAAGCCGCGCTACCTGATGGGCGTTGGCAAGCCGGAGGACATCGTCGAGGCGGTGCGCCGTGGTGTCGACATGTTCGATTGCGTTATGCCCACCCGCAACGCGCGCAATGGCCATCTGTTTACCTTCGCCGGCGTCGTCAAGATTCGCAATGCGGTACACCGCCACGATACGCGCCCCCTGGAAGAAGAGTGCGACTGTTACACCTGCGAGAACTTTTCCCGCAGTTACCTGCATCATCTCGACAAATGTGGGGAAATTCTCGGCTCCCAGCTCAATACGATTCACAACCTGCGGCACTATCAGCGCCTGATGCAGATGATTCGCGATGCGCTGGATGCCGGCGACCTGGATACGTTCGTGGCCGATTTCTATCGCGGACTGGGACGAGAAGTGCCGCCGCTGGGGTGAGCGGCGGGTTGGTGCATTTGTACCGACTTTTTATCCCCGTATAATCAGCGACCGCCTTTTACCACCGGTGCGAAGCCGGGGAGGGCCCAATCCGCTCGCTGCGACCGCGAATTGGCCTTGTAAATATAAGAGTTAGCCCGCATATCCACGGATATTGCTAAAAACGAGTCCGCCCAGCGGGCCATTCCAACAATGAGAAAAGCATGAATCGCTACCCCCTCTGGAAATATTTCCTGATCCTGATCATTACCGGGTTGGGGCTGCTGTACGCGGCGCCGAACCTGTATCGCCCCGACCCCGCGGTGCAGATTTCCGGACAGTCGAGCGCGCTCAAGGTTGATCAAAATGTGCTCGGTCGCGCCGAGAAAGCACTGAATGACGCTGGTATTGCGTACTTTGGTGGCGAGGTGCAGGAAAAATCTGTGCTGCTGCGCTTGAAGTCCATCGAAGAACAGCTGCCAGCGAAGCGCGCCATTCAGGAAGCACTGGGGTACAGCGACTATGTAGTTGCGCTCAACCTGGCTCCCACTACCCCGGAGTGGCTGGATAAAATGGGCGCGAGCCCAATGAAGCTCGGTCTGGACCTCGCCGGTGGGGTTCACTTCCTGATGGAAGTGGACACCAACTCCATCGTCAAAACCAATATGGAAGGCTATGTCGCGGATGTAAAAAACAAGTTGCGCGCCGCCAAAGCGCGTTACCGCGGTGTGGAGCTGGAAGGTGATCGCGAAATCGTGGCCAGCTTTCGCGACGAGGAGCTGAGATCGCTGGGTATGCGTACCCTGCGCAAGGAATTCCCGACACTCCAGTTCACCGAGTCTGGCAGCGGCGACAACCTCGAGGTTCGGGCGACACTTTCCGAACAGGAAATCAAGCAGCTGGAAGATTATGCAGTAACCCAGAACCTGACCACTTTGCGCAATCGGGTCAATGAGCTGGGTGTTGCCGAGCCTATCGTTCAGCGCCAGGGGCGCAGCCGGATCGTAGTTGAACTGCCCGGTGTGCAAGATACCGCCGAGGCCAAGCGTATCATCGGCAAGACCGCGAACCTGGAATACCGCATGGAGGCCAAGCCCGATGCGCTGGTCACCAACAAGGAATACTTCGAGTACCGCAACGAGCAGGAGCGCGCGGCCTACGGTGGCGCCTGGCTGGAGCGCAAGATCATCATTTCCGGTGAACGCGTAACTGATGCGCGGGTGGGATATGACGAGAGCGGTTTTCCACAAGTGAATATCACCCTGGACTCCCGCGGCGGAGAGATGATGCACCGCGCGACCTGGAAAAATGTTGGTCGCCGCATGGGCACCCTGTTTGTGGAGAGCCGCTTCACCCCCGAGAAGCAGGTGGATGCGCAGGGCAACGAAGTCATTGTCCAGAAGCGTACCGACGACAAGAAAATTATCAGCCTGGCCACGGTGCAGAGCCCCCTGGGGCGTCAGTTCCGTACCACCGGATTGGGTAGTCCCGCGGAAGCCCAGGAACTGGCCCTGTTGTTGCGTTCCGGCGCCTTGGCGGCACCAATGTACTTTGTGGAAGAGCGGGTCATCGGTCCGTCCCTGGGTGCAGACAACATTGAGGTGGGGGTGACCTCTGTGAAGATCGGTATGCTGGCCGTGGTGCTGTGCATGCTGATTTTCTACCGGGTATTCGGTCTCGCCGCCACTATTGCTTTGGCGGTGAACATGGTGCTGCTGGTGGCGGTGATGTCGATTCTCGGTGCAACGCTTACCCTGCCAGGTATCGCCGGTATGGTGCTGACGATCGGTATGGCGGTGGACGCCAACGTGCTGATTTTCTCCCGGATCAGGGAGGAGTTGCGCAACGGGCTTTCACCACAATCGGCGATCAGCGCCGGCTTCGATAACGCCTACAGCGCAATCGTCGATGCGAACATCACCACCCTGATCGTTGCGGTGATCCTGTATGCGATCGGCTCTGGTCCTGTGCAGGGCTTTGCGGTGACCCTGTCTATCGGCATCCTGACCTCTATGTTCAGTGCGATTATGGGTACACGGGCATTGATCAACTTGTTCTACGGCGGTCGCCGTGTTCAGAAACTCTGGATTTGAGGGCGCGGCGATGAGTACAACCAAAGAAGAAAACGGCCGAATTACCGAATATATGGGCAAGCGCGTGTTCGATTTCATGCGCTGGCGCAAGCTTGCGGCGGCCATCTCCCTGGGGATGGTGATTGTTTCCATTGTTGCGCTGGCCATGAATGGCCTGAAGCTGGGGCTGGATTTTACCGGTGGTACCCAGATCGAAGTGGGGTATCAAAATGCCCCGAAAATTGAAGATGTGCGCGCGCAACTGGAAAACGCCGGCTTCAAGGGCGCTGCAGTGGTTCGCTTCGGTTCCGACAGGGAGCTGTTGATCAAGCTGCCGCCGGAAGTAGCGGAAGCCCAGACTCAGCAGAACGCCCGTGATGCGGAGGCCAACAATTCCATTGGTGACAAGGTTGTGGGAGCTCTTCGCCAGCACAGCGACGGTCGAATTGACCTGCGCCGGGTGGAAATGGTCGGTCCGCAGATCGGTGAAGAGCTGCGTGACGACGGTGGCCTGGGGATGCTGTTTGCGCTAGCGGTGGTGATGGCTTACGTAGCGCTTCGCTTCCAGTACAAGTTCGCGGTAGGTGCGGTTGTGGCGCTGATTCACGACGTCATTATCGTGCTCGGGTTCTTTGCGATCTTGCGGTTGGATTTTGACTTGACGGTGCTGGCAGCGGTTCTGGCGGTGATCGGTTATTCGATCAACGACACCATCGTAGTGTATGACCGTGTGCGGGAAAACTTCCGCAAGGTGCGTCAGGCAAGCCCGGAGGAGGTGATCAACATCTCCATGAGCCAGACCCTGAGCCGTACCTTCATGACCTCGTTCACCACCCTGTTGGTGCTCTGGGCACTGCAATTCTTTGGTGGAGAGTTGATTCACAACTTCTCCCTGGCCCTGATTGTCGGTGTTGTGATCGGTACCTTCTCGTCGGTATACGTGGCCGCGAACATCCTGATGGCGATGAATACCACCAAGGAAGACCTGATGCCGCCCGTCAAGGAAGGTGCAGAACTGGATGAAATGCCCTGATTGGGATAGCTCTCGGTTTTCGGATAAAAGGCGGGTCATACCCGCCTTTTTCTTGTCCGTATGCAGCGTCAGCGCTGCGTTTTTTCAATGAGAGCCCAGGTGGGGGTCAGGCGCGGGGCTTTTTACCGAGGGTAATGTGTTTGGGGCCTGAGGTATTGGTCTGCCCGCTGACACCTTTGGGGATCTGTTCAATTTTTCCGCCGTTGGCGAGGAATGCCTGAACTTGCGCTTCAATTGCTTCGCGTGATTCGGTCGACACGGTTTCCTTGCCCCGCTTGTTCACGCTGGATGCTTTCTTAGCCACTTTTTTGTCCACTATTCATGTATGAGCGCAAGATAATACCGCAATCTGTGCAAAAAATCACCCGAGGCTATTGACGCCCCGGGAAGGGTCTGGTTTGGGCTTACGGATTGCGGTTTACGCGTTTGTTGTTGTCGACAAAGAACTGGCCGAGATAGCTCGCATAATTGACGCCTTCGGCGCTCACATAGCTGCCGCTTGCGCCCTGTCCGCCAGACCAGGAGTGGTCCACACCGTTCAGCCACAGCATGGAAACCCGTCCGTCCTGCCACAGGGTTTCGGTGGCGGTGTGAGCACCCTCACTAATGGTGTTGCTTCCCGGCGCTTGCTCAACGCCGTACAGCTCCGCCATACCCTCGGCGTTCTGGGAGTTGTAGCAGTCGTCGACGACCGTATCGCTGGTGCCGTGGGTTATTGAGGATATCTGGGTGCTGAAATGGCTGGAATAGCTGCCTGCGTAGCTGCTGCAGCGGCTGGCAACATCTGCCGTTTCACAATTGCGAATGGCGCCGCTGGGGCTGGTGCCCACACTCGGCCCCGCACTGATCCCCATGCCGGCAAACACGTCCGGGGCAATACAGGCGGCGGTATTGGCAAATACGGCACCGGAGGAAAGGCCGGCAATGTACACCTGGTCCGGGTCGATATTGCGGCTGGCATCACCACTCATAGTGTTGGCCAGCTCGATCAGGTTTTTGTAATCGCCGGATGTGCGGGAGCGGTTGTCTTCCCAGTAGGACCAGCAGCCGTAGCCGGCCTTGTTCATGGCGTCGGGAACGGCAATAACCATACCGTATGCGTCCGCAGCCTCCTGCAGGTTTGCCGTCAGGTAGGCGTCGATGGACTGTGTACACCCGTGCAGGACCACCAGCAGGGATCGGCCCTTGCCGATGGGGGAGGTGCTATCCGGGGTGTAGATGTGGACCTTGTCGAACCCCCCGAGCGAGACGTTCTGCTGCCAGCTGCCAGCATTTGCACCACCGGCAGCCAGTGTCAGGGATAGCCCCAAGCCTAAAGTCAGCAACTTGGGCTGTTTGGTCCTGTTCATTACATGCACCGCTATTGTTATTAAAGGCCGCCTCAGCCTAGCGGGGCGCGGTAGCGGAGAACATGCGACCAAGGTAGTAACCCGCGCCGCAGCGCGGGTTACTCGTCTGAGGTCGTGTCGTCTTCCGGTTGCGTTAACAGCGGCCAGCCGCCCAGGTCGCGCCAGCGATTGACGATACCGCAGAACAGCTCAGCGGTTTTTTCCGCATCGTATTCGGCGGAGTGCGCGGCGCTGTTGTCGAAAGCGATCCCCGCCGTCTGGCAGGCCTTCGCCAGTACGGTCTGCCCGTAGGCAAGACCGGACAGCGTGGCGGTATCCATGCAGGAGAAGGGGTGGAACGGGTTGCGCTTCAGCCCGCAGCGGTTGACGGCGGCGTTGATGAAGCCGAGATCGAAATGCGCGTTGTGCGCCACCATGATGGCGCGGGTGCAGCTGTGACTCTTGATCGCCCGGCGAATCTGGCGAAACAGCTCTGGCAGCGCAATCTCTTCCGGCCAGGCGTCGCGCTCCGGTGACTCCAGGTCGACACCGATAAAATCCAGTGCCGACTGCTCGATGTTCGCGCCCTCGAAAGGTTCGATATGGAAGCTGTGGGTCTCCTCCGGGTAGAGGGTGCCTTCTTCATCCATATTCAGGATGACCGCGGAAACCTCCAGCAGGGCATCCGTGCGGGCATTGAAGCCCGCGGTCTCGAGATCCAGCACGACCGGCAGGAAACCGCGGAATCGCTGAGCCAAGAGGGATTTGGGGCCTGTGGGAGCTTCTGCTGGAGTCACGGGGTTTCCTGGTACTTCGTCTTTCGTAGATTGTCGCGGCTGCTGTCAGAGCAGTCGCCAGTTAAGCGTTTCGCCCGCGGCCAGCGGAATCAGTGCGTCTGCGCCCATCGGCAGCCCGCTGGGTAGGGTCCAGGGCTCACGCACCAGGGTAATGGTGTCACTGTTGCGTGGCAGGTCGTAAAAATCCGGACCGAATTCGCTGGCGAAACCCTCCAGCTTGTCCAGTTTACCGGCGCGCTCGAAGGCCTCGGCGTACAGTTCGATGGCACTGAAGGCGGTGTAGCAACCGGCGCAGCCACAGGCAGCCTCTTTTTTACCCTGTGCATGAGGGGCGGAATCGGTGCCGAGGAAGAATTTCGGGCTGCCACTGGTAGCCGCTTCAATCAACGCGTCCTGGTGGATGCTGCGTTTCAGGATCGGCAGGCAGTAATAGTGGGGGCGAATACCGCCCACCAGCATATGGTTGCGATTGTACAGCAAGTGGTGGGCGGTAATGGTTGCCGCAACCCCTGCGCGCGCCTTTGCCACAAATTCCGCCGCATGCGCGGTGGTAATGTGCTCGAGCACGATCTTGAGGCTCGGGAAGTCCTCTACCACGCGGCCGAGAATATTCTCGATAAACACGCGCTCGCGATCGAAGATATCGATATCGGCGGTGGTGACTTCTCCGTGCAGCAGCAACTTCATGCCGCAGGACTGCATGGCTTCCAGCGCGGGGTAGATATTGGCGATATCGGTAACGCCGGAATCGGAGTTGGTAGTGGCGCCAGCCGGGTACAGTTTGGCGGCGACGACACCAGCGGCGTGGGCCTGCTGCACGATCTCGGGCGTGGTCTTGTCCGTCAGATAGATGACCATCAGCGGGGTAAATACATTTCCGGCAGGTACTGCGGCCTCAATGCGGGCCTTGTAGCTCAGCGCGTCTTCGGCATTGACCACCGGTGGAACCAGATTCGGCATGATAATCGCGCGACGGAATTGCCGGGAGGCATCGCCAACGGTGCGCGCGAGGGCAGCGCCATCCCGCAGGTGAATATGCCAGTCATCAGGTGCGCGCAGGGTAATTTGTTGTCTGGAGTCCACCGAATAATTCCTCCCGGATTGATCGCGGCGCCGATGCTACCTGAAGCGCCAATAAATTGCGAAAACTGCGGTAATTGCCTCATCGTTCGGCAGATTGAATATAAAGTAAACAGGGACTGCTGTTTGCTTACTGTGCAATCTGCCGACTCTCTGTCGGGTGCTAGTCGTGGACCATTCTAGGCGCTACAATCCCGCCCCGAAAAAAGGCGGGCTATCCGCACTTCCTGGGCACATATCCAAAAAGAATCTCCCCAGATCGAGACATTTCACAGGTGGTCAGCGCCCGTTCAGGATGTGCTGCGCCTGCTGGTGACGGCTTTGCCCGAATGTTCGGGCCCACTATACAGAGGATAGTAATGAGCAAGATCGACAAGGTGGTACTGGCGTATTCTGGCGGCCTCGACACTTCGGTGATCGTACGCTGGCTTCAGGATACCTATGGTTGTGAGGTTGTTACCTTTACCGCCGACATCGGTCAGGGTGAAGAAGTCGAGCCGGCGCGTGCCAAGGCTCAGGCTCTGGGCGTGAAGGAGATCTACATCGACGATCTGCGCGAAGAGTTCGTGCGTGATTTCGTGTTCCCGATGTTTCGCGCCAATACCATCTATGAAGGCGAGTACCTGCTGGGTACCTCCATTGCCCGTCCTTTGATTGCCAAGCGACTCATCGAAATCGCCAATGAAACCGGTGCTGATGCCATTTCCCACGGCGCTACCGGCAAGGGCAACGACCAGGTGCGCTTCGAGCTGGGCGCCTACGCCCTGAAGCCTGGTATCAAGGTGATCGCTCCCTGGCGCGAGTGGGATCTGACCTCTCGCGAGAAGCTCATGCAGTACTGTGAGCAGCACAAGATTCCGGTGGATTTTTCCAACAAGAAGAAAAAGTCCCCGTACTCCATGGACGCCAACCTGCTGCACATCTCCTATGAAGGTGGCGTGCTCGAAGAGCCGTGGGCAGAGGCCGAGGAAGACATGTGGCGCTGGAGTGTCAGCCCTGAGGCGGCGCCGGACCAGGCCACCTATATCACCCTGGAATTTGAGAAAGGCGATCCCGTTGCCATCGACGGCGAGCGCATGAGCCCGGCGACCCTGCTGGAGAAGCTGAACAAGCTCGGCGGCGCCAACGGCATCGGTCGTCTGGATATCGTGGAAAACCGCTATGTGGGCATGAAGTCCCGCGGCTGCTACGAAACCCCCGGCGGTACCATTCTGATGAAGGCGCATCGTGCCATCGAATCCATCACCCTGGATCGCGAAGTGGCCCACCTGAAAGATGAGCTGATGCCGCGCTACGCGAAATTGATTTACAACGGCTACTGGTGGTCCCCGGAGCGCCGCATGCTGCAGGCTGCCATCGATGAGTCTCAGGCGGTGGTCAACGGTGAAGTGCGCCTGAAACTTTACAAGGGCAGTGTGAGTGCCGTAGGGCGCCGCTCCGCCGACAGCCTGTTTGATGAGCGCATTGCCACCTTCGAGGACGATGCTGGCGCCTACAACCAAAAAGACGCCGAAGGATTTATCAAATTGAATGCCCTGCGCCTGCGAATTGCGGCAGGTAAAGGCAGAGACTTGATCTAAATCAGTCAGAAACGACGATTGAAGCGTTTAAATCGTCGTTTCTGCGCCCCCCCGGTCTACCGTGAAGGGAACAGCCGCTACTTTAATGGCGGATATCACTCGCGCTTGACGGAAACGAATCTCTAAAAGCAACGGAAGTTACACAATGACGACAACAGTGGCAGAGGCCGGCAAGTTGCCGGACTATGACTACAACATTGTGCGCCAGTTCACCATCATGTCGGTGGTCTGGGGTATTGTTGGAATGGGTGTCGGCGTACTCATCGCCGCACAGCTGGCGTGGCCTGCGCTGAATGATATCTGGCAGCCCTTTACGCACTTCGGGCGCCTGCGTCCGCTGCATACCAACGCGGTTATTTTCGCGTTTGGTGGTAGCGTGCTGTTCGCCACTTCCTACTACGTTGTGCAGCGTACCTGCCAGACCCGCCTGTGGGGCGGCTGGCTGATTCCGTTCACGTTCTGGGGCTGGCAGGTCGTTATTGTCGCCGCCGCGATCACGCTGCCACTGGGTTATACCTCCAGTAAAGAGTACGCGGAGCTGGAGTGGCCGATTGATATCCTGATCGCACTGGTCTGGGTTGCCTACGCCATCGTGTTCTTTGGCACCATCATGAAGCGCCGTACGTCCCACATCTATGTGGCCAACTGGTTCTTCGGTGCGTTCATCATCACTGTGGCTGTTCTGCATATCGTCAACAGTATCGCGATTCCGGTAAGTGCACTGAAATCCTACTCCGCTTACGCGGGCACCACCGATGCGATGATCCAGTGGTGGTACGGCCACAACGCGGTGGGCTTTTTCCTGACCGCAGCCTTCCTCGGCATCATGTACTACTTCGTGCCGAAGCAGGCCGGCCGCCCGGTATACTCCTACCAGCTGTCCATCGTGCACTTCTGGGCCCTGATCTCCATCTACGTTTGGGCCGGCGGTCACCACCTGCATTACTCCGCACTGCCCGACTGGACCCAGAGCCTGGCGATGATCATGTCGGTGATCCTGCTGGCGCCGTCCTGGGGTGGCATGATCAACGGCATCATGACTCTGTCCGGTGCCTGGCACAAACTGCGCACTGACCCGACCCTGCGCTTCCTGGTGGTTTCCCTGTCCTTCTACGGTATGTCTACCTTCGAAGGCCCGATGATGTCCATCAAGACCGTCAACGCGCTGTCCCACAACACCGACTGGACCGTGGGCCACGTGCACTCCGGCGCTCTGGGCTGGGTAGCGATGATCTCCATCGGCGCCCTGTATCACCTGGTGCCGGTACTGTGGCACCGCCGTCAGATGTACAGCGTGAGCCTGATCAATGCGCACTTCTGGCTGGCTACCGTAGGCACCGTGCTGTACATCGCTGCGATGTGGGTGAACGGCATTACCCAGGGCCTGATGTGGCGTGCATTCAACGCCGACGGCACCCTGACTTACAGCTTCGTGGAAAGTGTGATCGCAAGTCACCCGGGCTATATCGTCCGCTGGCTGGGCGGTGCTTTCTTTGTGACCGGCATGCTTCTGATGGCTTACAACGTTTTCCGCACCATCACCGATGAGCCGAAAGAAGGCGAAGTGCGTGACGACGAAAACCTGCCGGTTGCGAAGAGTGTTTAAGGGGAATCGATCGTGAAGAATCATGACATCGTAGAAAAGAATATCGGCCTGATGATTATCCTCACCGTCGTTGCGATCAGCTTCGGCGCGCTGGTGGAGATCGTTCCCCAGTTCTTCGTCGAGAACAATCGCGAGCCCATCGCCGGCCTGAAGCCGCTGGATGCGGTGGCGCTGGAAGGTCGCGACATCTATATCCGCGAAGGCTGCCATGTGTGCCACACCCAGATGGTGCGCCCGCTGCGTGCAGAAGTGGAGCGCTATGGTCACTATTCCATGGCGCAGGAACACGTATACGAGCACCCCTTCCTGTGGGGCTCCAAGCGTACCGGTCCTGATCTGGCGCGTGTTGGTGGCCGCTACTCTGACGAGTGGCACCGTGCACACCTCTACAATCCGCGCAACGTAGTGCCGGAATCCATCATGCCGTCTTACCCGTGGCTGTTTGACAATGTGGTGAGCGGGGAGCACACCGCTGCCAAGATGCGCGCACTGCGCACCGTGGGTGTTCCCTACACCGACGAAGACATTGCCAATGCCGCCAAGCCGTTTGTCGGAGGTCGTGTGACCGAGATCGACGCGCTGGTGGTCTACCTGCAGCAGCTGGGTACGCTGGTGCAGCAGAAGCGCTAAGCGAGGGCGAGCAGTGGATATCAATATTCTGCGGCAGATTGCAGTGGTGCTAGGGGCGGTGGCGTTCCTGGCAGTCTGCTGGTGGGCCTTTTCCCCCAAACGCAAACAGCGCTTCGAGGAAGATGCCAAGCTGCCGTTCGCAGACGAAGAACTAACTTCTGACAAGGCCGCGCAAACGCGCGAAACCAGTACCGGCGACGAGGTCGGTAAGAAACAGGAACAGGGGCAGGACAAATGAGTACATTTTGGAGTGTTTGGGTAATTGTGCTCACCCTCGCCAATCTCGGATTGGTAACTTGGGTTCTCTTCGCAAACCGCAAGGTCGCGGTAAACGACCAGGACGACCCGGAAAACCGCACAACCGGCCACGTTTACGATGGCATTGAGGAGTACGACAACCCGCTGCCCAAGTGGTGGTTCCTGTTGTTTGTACTGACACTGGTGTTTTCCGCCATCTACCTGGTGATTTACCCGGGTATGGGTAACTTCAAGGGCATCGGTGGCTGGAGTTCCGTCGGCGCGCTGAAGGCGGACCAGGCCAAGGCGCAGGCAGAGTTCAAGGAAACGTTCGGTCAGTATGTGGACATGCCGATCGAGAAAATTGCCGAAAGCCCGGAAGCGCTCAAAATGGGTGCGCGGATTTTCGCCAACAACTGCGCTGTGTGCCACGGCGCCGATGGTGGTGGCAACTACGGTTTCCCGAACCTGACCGACAGCGACTGGCTGTACGGCGGTTCCCCGGAAAAAATCCTGGAAACCCTGCATAACGGCCGCCAGGGCATGATGCCACCGCAAGGTCCGGTCATCGGCGAGGCTGGTGTTAAAAATGCCGCCGAGTATGTGCTGGCCATGAACGGTCTTGAGCATGACGCCGCCATGGCTGAACAGGGCAAGCAGGTCTTTGGCACTGTATGTATGGCGTGTCACGGTATGGACGGCAAGGGCAACCAGGCACTGGGCGCGCCGAACCTGACCGATAACATCTGGCTGTACGGCAGCACTCGCGAAGAGATCCAGCACACCATTCGCGGCGGTCGCAGCAATGTTATGCCGGCGCAGAAGGAGAAACTGCGCGAGGACAAAATCCGTCTGGTGGCGGCCTATGTCTACAGCCTGTCTCGGCAGGATGAGGTTCAACAGTAAGCTCGGGTTGGGCGAACTGAATGATTGGATGGGTGGTGGTGTAACCGCCACCCATCTTACAGGGAAGGGCACCGCAGGGAAGAATAACAAGCCTCATTGCATGTAACTGCAGCCATATCCCGATCCGGATAATTCGGGAAGTGAGGTTTTGTGAGCGACAGAATACCTACACGGGAAGAGCAGGACGGCGACGGCGAAGTCCGCTATCGCATGCTCTACGAGTCTGAAGACAAGGTCTATATTCGCCATATCCGCGGCGTCTTCACCCGCATTCGCAAGTACACGGGTCTTCCGCTGTTACTGGCATTTTTCTTTATCCCCTGGGTCAATATCGATGGGCACCAGGCGGTTCATTTTGATCTCCCCGCGCGCCAGTTCCACATTTTGTGGACCACTTTCGGCCCCCAGGATGGATTCTTGTTGGCCTGGCTGCTGATCATTTCCGCGTTTGCGCTGTTTGCGGTGACCACCTGGCTCGGTCGTGTCTGGTGCGGGTTTACCTGTCCGCAGACCGTGTGGACGCTGATGTTTATCTGGGCAGAGCGGGTGTGCGAAGGGGATCGCAGCAAGCGGATGAAGCTGGACGCCTCTCCCTGGACCGCGGAAAAGGTGCTGCGCAAGAGCGGTACCCATCTCATTTGGCTGCTTATTTCCCTGGCCACGGCACTGGCATTCGTCGGGTATTTTTACGGCATTCGCGATCTGGTGGTGGATCTCGCCACCTTTAAGGCCCATCCGCAGGGTGCGTTCTGGGTCGCCTTCTTTACCTTCGCCACCTATATGAATGCTGGCTTTATGCGCGAGCAGGTGTGCAAGTACATGTGCCCCTATGCGCGGTTCCAGTCCGTGATGTACGACAAGGACACCCTGGCGGTCTATTACGATGCTCGCCGAGGTGAAGCCCGCGGCCCGCGCAAGAAAAACATCGACTACAAGGCCCAGGGTATGGGCGACTGTATCGACTGTTTCTGGTGCGTGCAGGTGTGCCCGGTGGATATCGATATCCGCGACGGTATGCAGTACGAGTGCATTAACTGCGGCTTGTGCGTGGACGCCTGCAACAGCGTCATGGACAAGATGGAGTATCCCCGCGGCCTGATCCGCTTCACTTCGGAAGACGAGCTGGAAACCGGCAAGACAAATTTCGCGCGCCCGCGCCTGTTTGGCTACGGCCTGGTATTGCTGTTGATGATCGGCGCGTTCTCCTATGCGGTGTCAACGCGAAGCCCGGTGCAGGCGGAAGTGTTGCGGGATCGCGGTGCGCGTATGTACCGGATCTCCCAAGGGCTGGTGCAGAATGTCTACACGGTCAAAATTAACAACATGGACCAGAAGCCCCATGAATTCAGCGTCCGTATCGAGGGCAGGGAGGGTTACGACTACTCACTGCGGATGCAGCAGGGGATTGTGGTGAACCCCGGTGAGGTATACTCGGTGCCCATCCGCGTCAGTGTGCCGCAACAGCAGCTGAAGGAAACCAAGCACGATATCGAGATCGTGATCCAGGCCAAGGATGCCCCCGAGCTTGAAGACCGCCACCGGACGGTGTTTATCGGGCCCAAATGATCCCGGGGCAACTGCCGAGCGCAGTTGCCATCCCACAGAAATGAATTTTGATGGTTAAACGAAAAGTGCAGCAGACCGCCAACAACAATTCCGACGCGCCAGCTCCCTGGTACCGCGAGCCGTGGTTCTGGCTGGTGATGGCGCCGCTGGTATTGGTAGTGATCACTTCCTTCATCATGGTGTCGATCGCCGTGCGCCACAGCGATGATGTGGTGAGCGATACCTATTACAAGGAGAGTCGCCTGTACCACTACAGCGCCGAGCAGGACCAGCATGCGCGCGAGCTGAATATGGCCGGTGTGTTGCTGTTTTCGCCGGAAGACAAGGTGGTCACCCTGGACCTGCGCGGTGATATCGATTACCCGGAAAAATTACTGCTGTCCCTGAGTCACCCGGTAGAGGCGGATCTGGACGATCACGTCGTGCTGGAGCAGGTGTCGATTGGCCGCTATCGCGGGCAGGTACATGTGCCTCTGCAGCATCGCTGGTATCTGCAGGTGAGTCCGGAGCTGAATCCGGAAGAATTCCGCAATGCCCAGTGGCGGCTCAAAGGGGAAATCAATTTTGACCTCGGCAATGGAGTGCCCCTGAAACCCGCCGTGCAGTAAGCCCATGACAGGATCCTCTGCCACGACTGCTACTGCCACACCCTCCCGCCCCGAGACATCGGCAACCTCAGCTGACTGCTATCACTGCGGACTGCCGGTGGCCGCGGGCAGCAATTACTTCGTCCAGATTGACGGTGCACGCAGAGCCATGTGCTGCCCCGGATGCGAGGCGGTCGCCGGCGCGATCGTCGCCGGTGGGCTGGACAACTTCTACCGCTTCCGCGAGCAGAGCAGCCTGCGCCCGGAATCGTCAGCGCAAAGTGATCGCTGGAGTGCCTACGACCTGCCGGAAGTGCAGGGCGAGTTCGTGCGCGATTTTGAGCCGCAGGGCCGGACAGGGCAGACGGGGGCGCTGAAAGTTGCCAGCCTGCTGGTCAGTGGCATCACCTGCGCCGCCTGTGTGTGGCTGATCGAAAAACACCTGCTGGCATTCCCCGGCGTGGAACGGGTGTCGGTAAACGCCAGCACCCACCGCGCCCAGATTGTGTTTGACCCCGCGCAGATCTCGGTCAGCCAGTTATTTGCCTCCCTCGCCGCCATCGGTTACCGCCCCGCGCCCGCCACCGCCGCCAACAGCGAGCGCCTGATCCTGCAGGAGCGACGCGCGGCCATGCGCCGCCTGGGGGTGGCCGGGCTCGGTACCATGCAGGTGATGATGTTTGCCATTGCCCTGTACTTTGGCGCCAGCAAGGGCATCGAGCGCGAGTTCGAGCTGTTCTTCCGTTGGGTGTCGCTGATCGTGGCGACGCCGGTGGTGTGCTATGCGGCACAACCCTTTTTTGCCGCCGCCTGGCGGGCACTGCGCAGTGGTCAGCTGGTAATGGATGTGCCGGTTTCCCTCGCCATTGGTCTCGCCTACGGCGCCAGTGTATACGCCACGGTGTTTGAAACCGGTGAGGTGTATTTCGAATCGATTTCGATGTTTACCTTCTTCCTGCTGCTGGGGCGCGCGGTGGAAATGCGTGCGCGGCACCGCGCGGGACTGGCCAGCGGTGGACTGGCACAGTTGCTGCCACTGGCGGCGCAGCGGCTCCGTGTAGCGGGCGATGACACGGTGGTGGAATCTGTTCCGGTGACGGCGCTGAAGGTTGGTGAACGCATACTGCTGCGCCCGGGGGACACGATTCCGGTCGATGGGGTGGTGACAGACGGGGCCAGTGGGGTTGATGAGTCCATACTCACCGGCGAGTCCGCACTGCAGCAGAAGGTTGTTGGCAGCCAGGTCTTTGCCGGCAGTGTAAACAGTGACTCCTCGCTCACCGTGGAAGTTACGGCCGCCGGCAAAAGTACGCGGCTGTCCGCCATCGAAAAGCTGGTGGAGCGGGCGCAGCTGGACAAGCCGGCGCAGGTGGCGCTGGCGGACCGCCTCGCCGGGCGTTTTATCGCAGCGGTTCTGTTTATTGCTGTCGCGGCCTTCGTGTTCTGGTGGCAGGTAGCGCCGGAGCGGGCCTTCTGGATTGCGCTGTCGGTGCTGGTGGTGACCTGCCCCTGCGCGCTGTCGCTGGCAACGCCGGCGGCGCTGGCTGCGGCGACCCTGCGCTTGCAGCAGTTGGGGTTGTTGGTCGCACGGGGGCATGTGCTGGAAACGCTGCCAACGCTCACCCGGGTCATTTTTGACAAGACCGGAACCCTCACGGAGGGGCAGCCGCGGTTGCGCGCAATCGTGCCGCTTCGCGCTGGTGTGAGCGACATGGATATACGCGAAATTGCCGCCGCGCTGGAGGCCCACAGCAGTCACCCGCTGGCACGCGCGTTCCAGCCGTGGGTTGGAAAGCGCTCTGCACGGGATCTGCGCTCGGTTACCGGTCGCGGGGTGTCGGGCCTCTGCGGCGGCGTGAACTACCGCCTGGGGCGCGCCGACTTTGTACGGGAGGGCTTCGCAGATGCCGTACCTTCGCTGCAGATTCCGTCGGAGCCCGGGCAGTGGCTGCTGCTGGGCGATTCTAGCGGGTCCGTGGCCTGGCTGGGGCTGGGGGATGACGTGCGTGAGAGCGCTGCGGAGTCCGTCGCACAGCTTCAGGATCAGGGATTGGCGGCGGAACTGCTGAGCGGCGACCAATCTGCGGAAGTGCCGCGACTGGCTGGGCTTACCGGCATCGACACGTTTCGTGCGGGCGCCTCGCCGGAGCAGAAGCTTGCTCATCTGCAATCATTGCAGGCGGGCGGCGAGCGACTGCTGATGGTGGGGGATGGCATCAATGATGTGCCGGTGCTCTCCGGTGCGGATGTGTCGGTGGCGATGATGTCGGCGGCGGATCTGGCACAATCGCGTGCGGACGCGATCCTGCTACAGGGCGACCTGCGCGCACTGCCCCGGGCCTTTGAATTGGCGCGCAAGTGCCGCACAATCATTCGCCAGAATCTGGCCTGGGCCATTCTCTACAACCTGGTGGCGCTGCCGCTGGCATTTCTCGGCCTGGTACCGCCGTGGGCGGCGGCGATCGGTATGTCGCTGAGTTCCCTGATCGTGGTGGTCAACGCGTTGCGCCTGTCCCGTTGGCAGCCGGCGCTTTGATGGCCGGACTTGCCACGGCCGCCACTGAAATCGTTTGAGGTATATCGTGGACAGTATTTTTCTGCTGGTCCCCATTGTCATTCTCTTTATCGCCGGCGCAGTAAAGCTGTTCTTCTGGGCGGTCAACAGTGGTCAGTATGACGACCTGGAGACCGAGGGGCGGCGCATCCTGTTTGACGATGACGCGCCGCGGACATCCGGCAAGGATATCCCCGCACAGGGAGGTGACACCGAGTCTGCGCCCTCCCCACAAGACCCATCGCGGGAGCAGAATTGATGCCTGAATGGAGCAGCCTCGCCGCGGCCCTGGCGATTGGCTTTCTGGGTAGCAGCCACTGTGTCGGCATGTGCGGTGGTATCTCCGGTGCCCTTGGGCTTGCGGTGCCGGGGCAGAAGCCCGCCTGGCCGCGCCTGCTCGGTTATTCCACCGGCCGCGTGGCCAGCTATACCCTGATGGGGTTGCTTGTCGGTTTGCTGGGGGCCTATGTGGCGACGGACATTGCCAGCAGCCTGGCGCCATTGCGCCTGTTGGCGGGCTTGATGTTGATTGCCATGGCCCTGTATCTGGCGGACTGGTGGCGCGGCCTGACCTGGCTCGAACGCGGCGGTGCTGTGCTGTGGCGGTGGGTGCAGCCGCTGTCGCGCAAGTTGCTGCCGGTCAAATCCACGTCCCAGGCGCTGGCGCTCGGTGCCCTGTGGGGGTGGCTGCCCTGCGGTCTCGTCTACAGCGCGCTCACCTTTGCACTGGCCCAGGGCAGTGGCGGACAGGCGGCACTGGCCATGCTCGCCTTCGGGATCGGCACACTGCCGGCGGTACTCGCCACCGGCTTTGCGGCGACACGCCTGCGGGAAATTGTACGCCGGCCAGGTGTGCGCCTGTCCATGGCGGCGCTGGTGCTGCTGTTCGGAATCTGGACCATCTGGGGCGCGATGGGGCACGGTGCCCACAGCGGGCACGCTTCCCACGGTGGACACGATTCCCATGGGGGCCACAGTGCCCAACAGGCTGATACGCCTGCGCATGATGCTGGCCACAGTCACGATTCCGGCCAGGGATCCATTAGCGAACATCCCCCGGAGCATCAAGTGCCGGTCGCAGATCCTACTCCAGAGCAAGATGCTCACCCCGGCGCGCACCACCATCATCATGGTGGAGAGGCTGCGGGCGAGGACTTCCGCGACGATTCTGGGGACTGATTCTCGCCATCGCCGCATGAACCCCACCGCCGGTTTCACGGCGTGGCGGAATTCGGGGCTTGCGGGTACACTGGCGCCACGGTAATTTCTGGCCTGACCACTTTTTGCTGACCATTTTCGAGGTCGTGCTTGCCGTCGCCAGAGATTGCGAAGTGACAGTTGGATTGGCTATGAAAAAAATAAAAAACAACGTAGCCGGCGCACACCGCGTCGCGCACAGGAAAACGGCGCCAGAATCGGCAGTTGCGCAAGTTTGCCCCGATTCGCCCACCCGCATCTGGATCAACCTGCTCGCACTGGCGGTGTCGCTGGGGGCGGTGTTCTGGCTGCGGGCCTACGGCCAGGATCTGAACGTGAAAACCCACGCCCTGGTGGTTGTGGCGCTGGCACTGGCGCTGCCGATCATTGTGCTCGAGTGGTTTTTCCTCAAACCCTATCGCAATCCCTCGGCGGGGCTGGATTTCGGGCGCAGGAATTACAGCCTGCGCCGCACGGCGGTGAAACTGCTGGGCTTCTATCTCGCGGTGGGTTCGGTGGCCTTTGTGTACTGGCTGCTGCCCGAATACCACGGTTCGTTTTACCACAACTATTTCTCGGTGGTGCGCGCGGCACTGCCCTGGTGGCTGCTGCTGGCGGTGCCGTATTTCTATCTGCTCGACGGTGCCATGGCCGAGCCCAAGGACAGCTACTGGCAGCTGGGCAGCTGGCTGCTGGGCAAGCGCCAGGGAATTTCCGGCAGGGCGGTGGGCCAGCTGTATCTGGGCTGGCTGGTGAAACTGTTCTTCCTGCCACTGATGTTCGTGTATATGGGCAACAACCTCGGCACTCTGCTGGCGTTTGATTTCTCCCGTCTTCTCGACAGCTTCAGGGCGGTGTTTGATTTCACCTTCAACTTCCTGTTTTACATCGATCTGCTGTTTGTCACGGTCGGTTATGTGTGCACCCTGCGCCTGTTTGACTCGCATATCCGCACCGCAGAGCCCAGCTTTCTCGGCTGGGGCGTGGCACTGATCGGCTACCAGCCATTCTGGAGCCTGTTCTCCGGGACCTACCTCAAATATGACGAGGCACCTGCCTGGGGTCACTGGTTCTGGAATACGCCGCTGGCATATGGCATCTGGGGCTCTACCATTCTGCTGTTGATCGCCATCTACGTGTGGGCGAGCATTCCCTTCGGAATCCGCTTTTCCAACCTCACCCATCGCGGCATTCTCACCAACGGGCCCTATCGCTACACCAAACACCCGGCGTATATCAGCAAGAATCTCTCCTGGTGGATGATCTCCATGCCGTTCATGGTGAGTGTCAGCGTGCCTGAGGCCCTGCGGCACTCGCTGCTGCTGCTGCTGGTGAATTTTATTTACTTCATGCGTGCACGCACCGAAGAGCGCCACCTTTCCTGGGATCCCACCTATGTGGCTTACGCCAATTACATCGGCGAGCGGGGGCTGTTTGCTTTCGTCGGCCGCTGGTTCCCGGTGCTGCGTTTCGGTAACGGTCGCCTGTTTTACGGCGGGGGCGAGGTGCCGCCGCCGGCACCGCTGGTGACCGGCAACGCCGCCGTGGGCGCGGGTGGCTGTTGAATATGTGGGGAATCGTGTCACCGGGTGCATTCCGGCTCGATCGCCGCTGGTGGACCTATGCCGCGCTCTACCTGCTGATCGCCCTGGGCATCTGGCTGCGGGTGGACCAGGTTTTCACCTACAACCCCATGGACCATATCTGGAGCGACCCCCAGCGGCACTGGGAGCAGGGCACCGAGACCCTGCGGCGGGACCCGATGACCCTCACAGACCCGGTGATGTACCAGGTGTATGTGGGGGTGCTGGCAAAACTTACCCTGGGTGAACCGCTGCTGGTTGCCTTCTTCACCGCACTGCTCGCGTGCCTGACCCCGTGGATCTGGTATCGCTTTGCCCGCGAACTGCTTCCGCGGCGCCTGCAGGCGACAGCGGTGTGGGCTGCGCTGTCGCTGCTGCCTTCCTGGATCACGATCTACAGCTATTTCATGCAGGAGACACTGCTGCTGCCGCTGCTGGGGGCGGCGCTTTACGCCAGCTGGCGCTGCCGGCGCAAGCAGACCCTGGCGAGTTTCCTGTTGATGGTGGTGTTGTGGACGCTGGCCGGGTTGACCCGCGGCATCGCCATTCCGCTGGCGGCGGTCGTCACTTCCTGGCTGTGGCTGTCGCAGTCGCAGAAGGTGGCCAAGGCGGGATACAGCCTGCTGCTTCTCGGCTTGCTGATGGGGCCGCTGGCCTACCGCAGCTATGCCGCCATGCACATGGTTTCGCCCCACGGCATCGGGCAGCTGGTGGCGCTGTACCTGCGCTCCGGCAAGCGCGAAATCCATGTGCACTACAGCCGTGAGGGCGCGCAGTGGAACTATTGGTTCGGCTCCCCCTCCACCGGCGAAAAGCCCCTCGCACCTCTCAGTGACTGGACCACCTCCCGCGAAGGTCCGGTGCATGCGCGCATCCGTATCGAGAGTGGCAGCGAAGACTGGACCCGTGCGCTGGCCAGATATCCCTGGACACTGGAGCGCTACCTGACGCTGACCGGGGAAAACCTGATCTACCTGTTTTTCGGCACCTCCTGGCCGGACAACAACCGCGAGCGCTGGCTGGAAAGTGTAAATCACCAGAGCCGCTGGCTGTGGGCGCCACTGACTCTGTTACTGGTGCTGGGTACCGCGGTTTACTGGCGCCGTTTGCAGAGCGCGCGTCTGTTTGCGGTGCTCATTGCGACCTGGATCCTGGTTCAGGGACTACTGCCGATCGCGGTCAACGAAGGGCGCTACCGCAAACCCGCGGAAGGGCTATTGCTAACCCAGGCCGTGCTGCTGGCGGGTGTCCTTCGCCGTCGGGCGCGGCGCGACAGTGAAGCCGAAGACCTGACGTTGCCTGCGGAGGCCGGCGCGACGACGGTGGCTGCCAGGTCTGAGCCTGTGGCGGTCGCGGTGCCTGAGGCGGACACGCAGCGGGAAAAAGACAATGCCGCGGTCTGATCACAGCACAACCTCACCGTACCGGTTTGGTCGCTTGCTTGGCAGGGCGGTGCGTTTTGCCGCGGTGGGCGGTGTCGCCACCGCCATCCAGTATCTGCTGTTGGTGGCGCTGGTCGAACTGGCGGCGGCGGGGGAGGTGGCTTCTTCTGCGCTGGCATTTGGATTTGCCGCTGTCTTCAATTACCTGCTGAACTTCCATTTCACTTTTGGTGGCGGCGCGCGCCATCTACAGGCCCTGCCGAAGTTTGTTGTGGTGGCCGTGATCGGGCTTGCCACCAATACCCTGTGCTTTTCCCTGGCGCTGCCGCTGTTGCCCTACCTGCTGGCGCAGGTGATCGCCACACTGGTCACGCTGGTCGGCAATTTTCTCCTGCATCAACTCTGGATCTACCGGGAGCCACAATGGAATCCGTAACTGAGCCTGCGGCACGCACGCCGGCGCCATCCCTGGCCATTGTCGTCCCCTGTTACAACGAGGAGGCGGTGATTGCGGAGACCACCGCAGAATTGCTGGCGACACTGACGGAACTGGAGGTCGGCGGGCGTATCGCCTCGGACTCAAAAATCTATTACGTGGACGACGGCAGTCGCGATACCACCTGGCCGCTACTGGAACAGCTCGCCAGTGAAAACGACCGTATCGTGGCCGTAGCACTGTCATGCAATCGCGGCCACCAGAATGCGCTGTACGCCGGTCTCTCCCTGACCCGGGAGGATATGGTGGTAAGTATCGATGCGGATCTGCAGGATGGGCCGGAAAATATCGCCGCGATGGTGGATGCCTATCGCGCCGGGTTTGAGGTGGTATTCGGGGTGCGTGAAGAGCGGGGTTCTGACACCTGGTTCAAGCGTATGACCGCGGAGGGCTATTACCGGCTGATGCAGAATCTCGGTGTGGATCTGGTATTCAATCATGCGGATTTCCGCCTGATGTCGCGGCGCGCGGTGGACACCCTGCTGGAGTACCCGGAGACCAACCTGTTTCTGCGCGGCATGGTGCGTGAGCTCGGTTTCCGCTCCACCAGCGTGCTCTATTCCCGCAGGCCGCGCCTGGCGGGCGAGAGCAAATATCCGCTGCGGCGGATGCTGTCGCTGGCGTGGAAGGGGGTAACGGCATTTTCCATTGCACCGCTCAGAGCCATTACCCTGCTCGGGTTGGTCTCCGGCGGCCTGGCGCTGGGGCTGATTGTCTGGGTGTTGTTCGTGAAGCTCTTTTCCAATTCCGTGGTGCCCGGCTGGGCGTCCATTATGGTGCCGGTGCTGTTTATCGGCAGCGTACAGCTGCTCTGCCTGGGGGTGATCGGCGAGTATCTGGGGAAAATCTACGAAGAGGTGAAGCGCCGGCCGCGGTTCCATTTGCGCGAGGTGGTCGGTGTCGAGCCGATGGCAGGCCCGCAGGCAGGCCGTTTAATGCCGGGGTATCCGCAGGTGCGCTACCCGGGCGGGGTGGCCCGCGACGAAGCGCTGGCCAACCAACCCGGCCGCTGACACGCGGGTTCCACTTTCCAGGTTAATCAGACAGCAACCGCAAGGACAGGTCGATGGCGCGCAGGTGCTTGGTCAGGCTGCCGGAGGATATGTAGTCGACGGCCAGCCCGGACAACTGCTTCAGGCGCGCCTCGTTTACGCTGCCGGAGATTTCGATTTTTGCGCGGCCGCGGGCGAGCTTCAGTGCTTCTGCCGTCATCTCATCCGTGAACTCGTCGAGCATGATCACGTCGGCGCCGGCGTCCAGCGCCTGCTGCAGTTCCTGCAAACTTTCCACTTCCACTTCTACCAGTGCACCGGGCTTGATCTGGTGCGCCTGGCTGACCGCCTTGTCGATTCCACCCGCAGCAGCGATGTGGTTTTCCTTGATCAGGAAGGCATCGTAAAGGCCGATGCGATGGTTGTGACAGCCGCCGCAGAGCACCGCGTATTTCTGCGCAGTGCGCAGGCCCGGGATGGTTTTACGGGTATCGAGAATACGAATTTCAGAGCCTTCGGCGAGGGCAGCATACTCCGATGCCGTCGTGGCGGTGCCAGAAAGCGTCTGTACAAAGTTGAGCGCACAGCGCTCGCCGGTCAGTATCGTGCGCGCGTTGCCGCTCAGTTCAAACAGGGTACTGTCCGCCTCGACCCTGTCGCCATCCGCCACATGCCAGAGCACTTGCAGCTCCGGGTCCAGCTGGCGAAACACTTCATCAACCCAGGCTTTGCCACAGAAGACGCAATCCTCGCGGGTAATTACCCGCGCGCGCGCCTGGCGGTCGGCCGGAATCAGTTGTGCAGTGATGTCGCCATCGCCAATGTCTTCCGCCAGCGCATGTGTTACGGCGCGCTGGATATCCTGCTGCAAATTGGGGATGGCGGCGTCGGCGGGTGTCATGGGGAACCTCGGTAAATTAGGCCCGGCGTGAAAAGTGGCCGGATATCGTGGCTGGCAATACTAGCAAATTCACAGGGTGGGCCTGAAGGTAAATGGTCGCTTCCCTGACAGATCTCATCTGCCGCCGGGTACAAATGGGGCTGTGACCACTGTCGCAAAAACATTCGCGCCGATTATGAGGCTGTTGTGCTAGTGGCGCGTAACTCCGTAGAATCGACCATTAACTATTTTTGGTCATACCACGCTGTTGTTTCGCTCTCCTGTAACCTTACCAGTTGCAGTTCCCGGGCGGTTGCAAGACCAGCAACAGCGGCGACATAACATAACAACAGGTTCGCGGATGGGTTCCCAGACCCACTGCGGTTGCACCACCCGGCTACCCGACGGGGCCGCCGGCCGAGGTTAATTGGCAATGAAAGACTCCGATAACGTGGTATCCATCCAGGGTTTACAACGGGAGCAGCGCGACAGCAAAAGAGGTGCCAACCTTCCGGTGCCGGTAGCCGCCGTGCGGGACAAGGCCAGTGAACTGTTCGCAGAGCAGGCCAAGCTTGTTTTTGCCAAAGTGGATGACTCGCTGTTTGCCATGGCGGAGAAGGCGCACGGCCAGGAGGAGCAGGATGGCTTGTTCCAGGCGCTGCGACTGTTGCGGGTTGAACGGCGCAAGGTGGTGGAGCGTTTTGCCGACAATGTGGCGCGAGCCTTCCAGGTGCGCGAATCCTCCGACGGCGCCGATGAACTCTACTCCGCTGACAATCTGTCGCTGGTACACAACGACGATCTTGAGCAACTGGTGGCAGTAGATACCATGGTTGCCAACGCCAAGCGGGATTTTGCCGAGCCGCTGGCGGAAATTTCCCTACGCCTCAATACCCTGTTGTCCGTCAAAATTTACGACAAGAATAACCCCATCGGTCCGGACGCCATCTGTGATGCATTTATCGAGGCGGCGCGCCCGCTGAGTATGCATATCCGCGCCCGCCTGACCCTGCTGAAGAAGTTCGAGCAGGTTGTCATGCTCAATCTGGAAGCCGTTTACGACCAGTGCAATGACCTGTTTGTGGAACACGGGGTATTGCCCTCGCTCAAACAGCAGCGCCGCGCCGCGCGCCAGCAACAGCGTCCGGCCGCGCGCGGCCCGGCACCGCAACCGGGGCCGCAACCTGTAGCCCACGCGGCCATGGGGGCCAGCGTACCTGCGGCCGGCTATGGCCTGTTGCCGGTGAATTCGGGTATTGCACCGATGGCGGCTCAGGACCTGCTGTCTCACCTCGGTGCGCTGCAGAGCCACCTGCCGGGCAGCTACAGCGATGGCGGAATCCAGCTGCTGAATGTCAACAGCTTGCTTCAGGAGCGCCTGGTCGATGTGCGCGAGGCCGCGGCGCTGACCAAGGTCGACAGCGACATCATCAAACTGGTGGAGATGTTGTTTTCGTTCATCCTCGAAGACCGCAACCTCGCCGAACCAATCAAAACCCAGTTGGGGCGCCTGCAGTTGCCACTGCTCAAAGTGGCGATTGCCGACAAGTCTTTTTTCAGCAAGGGCGGACATCCGGCGCGCAAGCTGCTAAACGAACTGGCGGATGCCTGCACCGGGTGGCAGGCAAAAGACAAACACGAATCCGATCCGCTGTTCAAAAAAGTCAGCGAAGTGGTCGCGCAGGTCCTGGCAGAGTTCGATCAGGACATCAATGTCTTCTCCGTGCTTCTGGAATCCTTCCGGGAGTTCATCGAACGCGAGCGCAAGCGTGCACAGAAGCTGGAGCAGCGCATCGTCGACGAAGCCGATGGTCGCGCCAAGACCCAGGCTGCCCGTGCGCGGGTTGCGGCGGTGATGGATGCGTTGGTCGCGGAGCGGGATCTGCCGCCCGTGGTTAGCGAGTGGCTGGATAAGGTCTGGGCCAACATGTTGTTCCTCAGTTGTATCAAGGAGGGCACCGACAGCGAGAGCTGGGCCCGCGATGTGCGTACCGCCAGGGACCTGGTGTGGAGTGTGCACGCGCCGATGCCGGACAGCCGCAAGCAGTTGCTGGGATTACTGCCCGCGCTACAAGAGCGATTGAAAGCGGGGGTGGAAGCGGTGTCGCTCAACTCCTTTGAAGCGCGGCGCATGTTTGCGGGGCTCAAAGAGGTTTACCGCGAGCGTTTTGCACTGGCGCAGCGTATCGCCGAAGAGCGCAGTCGCAAGGCCCAAGAGGCGCGCGACGAAGTGCTTGAACAGGTGCGTGACGAGGTACGTGAGGAAGTTCGCGTCGCCTCTCAAAGCGTGGTGGAGGAGATCGAGAAGGTCGTCGAACTTCCGCAGATGGAAGATCTCGAGCAGGTGGTCGCCGAAGTCGAGCGCAAGGGGCAAAAGGCGGAAACCGAGGAAATATCAGAGGATGATCCCCACTGGCAGCAGACTTTCCGCCTTGCCCAGGGCAGCTGGTTCGAGTTGAAGCGCGGTGATGAGGAGCAGTTCCGCTGTCGCCTGGCGGCAGTGATCAGAGATATCGACCAGTTCATTTTCGTCAATCGCAATGGTGCCAAGGTGGCGGAATTCACCCGCATCGAACTGGCGCAGGCACTGCGGGCTGCGCAATTGATGCCACTGGATGACGGCATGTTGTTTGAACGGGCACTGCAGTCCGTAATCGGTACCGTGCGCAAATCCCGCGGAGAAATGCACTGATCTGCAGGGGCGTCCCAGCTTGGTGCAACAACCATTCCGACGGCCTCGTCATATGGCCGTCGTTTTAGCCACATAGAGTGTTTGTGTGGCGGCGAATATCGAATATTCGTCGCCTTTTGACACATTGTGCGCTTGACTTTCCTGTCTAGTCTCCAAAATCCAACTTTATACAAGCCAATTGTCCAATAATGGTCCTTTTTGGGACTTGCGTGTCGTTTATGTTTGCAGGATATTGAGCGAAAGTTCCATTTTTATTGGTAACTAGTGCCAATTAGGTGGGTGATCGGTTGAGCAGATTGCTGCGCCGTCCCACCGGTACTGGACAACTGATGTGGTTTTCAAAACCAGAACCAGTTGCCCGATATGCTGTAAAACATTCGCCCTCCGCAGGGTATGGGGATGCCGTAAAGGCCCCTGCGGTTGGTACACTCAAAACCATTGCCAGGAGGGCAACTGGGGTGAGCATGGAAGATATGGAAAGAAACAATAAAGAACTGTTTGTCATCACTGGCGGTGCTCCGAATGGAGACAAGAGAGACTTCGGCGGCTATGAGAGAACCCGCGCTGGTTCCCGCCATTCCACACCTCGGCAGTTGTCGAAAAACGTGAACCTCGTCAATCAGAAAGCGGTGCAGTGGCTGCAGGCCCGGGCGGAAGAAGTCCTCGCCCAGGTGGATGATTCACTGTTTACCATGGCGGAAAAAGCCCACCTGCAGGATGAACAGGATCGCCTGTTCCAGGCCATCCGCGCTATTCGCGTGGAGCACAGCAACCTGCTGGATGGTTTCTGCGATGGTATAGAGGAGCGATTCCACTCCCCGCGCAACGACAACCCCGGGGAAGATGCGTCCCTCAATTCTTCCGGCACACTGAAGGCCCTGTCGCTGCTGAATAATGACGACCTGGAACAGCAGGTTGCCATTCGCACCATGGTGGCTAACGTAAGGCGGGATCACGCGGAGTCCATCGCAGCGCTGTCTTTACGCCTGGATACGCTGCTGCCAAACAAAATCTACGACGAGAATATGCCCCTCGGCCCGAGCGCCATCTGCGCCGCCTTCGCCGAGGCGCTGGAAGACGTGGAAATTTCGCTGCGCGCGCGCATGACTGTATTCAAAAAGTTTGAGCTGCAGCTGGTCAATCGCCTGGGCGAACTGTATGAGGCCTGCAACCGCCTGTTGATCGAACAGGGCGTGCTGCCCACGATTGAAGACCCGCTGCGCCGCCAGGCTCGCCAGCAGGCCCGTCCCCAGCGCCGCACCCAATTGCCTCCCGGCGCGCTGTCTGAAGCCGGAACACAGGCTTTCGGCCAATTGCCATCTGGGCCGCAGGGAGCGGAGGGTATGGCGCCCGCCGGTTTCTCCGCCGCCGGGTTTGCGCCGGGTTACCCAGATATGGGTTATGGCGGCGCAGTCGATGGCGGGGCAGGTTCCGGCACCGGCAGTTATACGCCGGGTCTGATGCCGCTCGGCTCTGGCGCTGTGCCCATGGCGACGCCGACGCTGTTGCAACATCTCGGGCAGTTCCAGATGACTCTGCCGGTGCAGTCCGGTGCCACCGGGCATCTGGTCAATGTCACTGAGTTGTTACAGCAACATCTGATTGCCAGCAAGCAGAGTGCGTCACTGCACGAGCTGGATAGCGAAGTTATCCGCCTGGTGGACATGCTGTTCTCGTTCATGCTCGAGGACCGTAATCTGGCGGAACCCATCAAGGTCCAGTTGATTCGCCTGCAGCTGCCGATGCTCAAACTGGCGGTGGCAGACAAGGCATTTTTCAGTAAGGGCGGACACCCGGCGCGGCGCCTGCTCAACGAACTGGCAGATGCCGCGATCGGCTGGCAGCCGGGAGAAAACTACCTCAACGACCCGCTGTATCGCGAAATATCCGCCATCGTGGATGGGGTGCTGGCTGAGTACGACCAGGACGAGCAGATCTTCGTGCGCCTGCTGGAGTCCTTCCGCGAATTCTCAAAGCGCGAGCGCAAGCGCGCCGCGGTCATGGAACGGCGCACCATCGATGAAGCCCAGGGTACGGCCCGGGTAGAGGCGGCCAAGGCGCGGGTGGCGGCCGTCTTCGAAGCGCTGACCGCAGAGCGCAAACTGCCCAAAATTGTGCACGAATGGCTGAATCGGGTGTGGAGTAGCGTGCTGTTCCGCACCTGCCTGAAAGAGGGCACCGATAGTGGTTCCTGGCGCCAGCATGTGTTGACCGCCCGCGACCTTATCTGGAGTGTGGTGGCACCGATGCCGGAAAGCAGTGCCAAGATGCGCCAGTTGTTGCCGGACTTGAAAAAGCGCCTGGAAGAGGGCGCGCAGTCACTGTCACTGAGCGGGGCTGATTGCCAGCGGCTGCTCGGCGGTCTCGAGGCGCTGTACCGGGAGCGGCAGAAGCTCGGGGAGCGCGTGGAATCCGAGCGCGAGCGCCGTATTCGCGAGCGCCTGGTACAGGAACTACGGCGGGAGGCTGACAGCGTACTGTCGATCCCGGTGGCCGATGAGGTGATGTCTGCGCAACCGGTGCAGGAGATCGCGGTCGCGGCGGATGTGGTGCTCGACGACGTGCGGGAGCTGCCGCCGACCCAGAGGGCGCTGCCCGAAGTGGAGGAGATCCAGCAGGTGGTCACCCAGGCCAGTCCCGCTAAGCCCGCCGATCTGAAGGTGCTGCCGCAGAGCGACGACCACTGGCAGCAGACCTACCACCTCAAGGACAGCTGGTTCCTGTTGCGGCATCCGGAAAAACTGCCGATGCGCTGTCGTCTGGCCGCCATCATCAGTGATCTTGATCAGTTTATGTTCGTCAATCGCCAGGGTGCCAAGGTTGGCGTTTACTCGCGCCTGGAACTCGCGCACGCGTTGCGTAACGAGGAGCTGATGCCGCTGGAGCAGGGGCCGCTGTTTGAACGCGCACTGCAGCATGTGGTGGGCAATTGCGGTGAAAGCAAGCTGGCGATCAGCGTCTGATGCCAAACTGCGGCGGATGCCGCGGTGTCAGGTGCCCTGTTTGCACAATGAAAAGGCCGGATTTACTCCGGCCTTTTCATTTTGGGGTATCTGCCGGCGGATGCCCCAGGGGATGGCGCTGCAGAATCGGGCACGGCTAGTGGCAGTTGCTTCGTTGCTTCCATAAAATGTCCTCTGCCCATTTCCAGTGGAGTCGTGTTTGTGAAATACCAGGTCCAATCAGGCTGGTTGTCTGGCGTACGCCGGGTGCCGAGTCCGCATTGCAATAGCCGCCCGGACAGTGCGGAAGTGGATTTGCTGGTCATTCACAGCATCAGCCTGCCGCCCGGGCAGTACGGCGGCGCCTATATCGATGAGTTCTTCCTCGGGCATCTGGATATCGATGCGCATCCCTACTTTTCCGAAATTGCCAACCTGCAGGTATCAGCGCACCTGCTGATCGACCGCAATGGCCGCGTTACCCAGTATGTGCCGCTTTCCGGGCGCGCGTGGCATGCGGGGCAGTCGGCATTCTGCGGGCGGGAAAACTGCAATGATTTCTCCATCGGCATCGAACTCGAGGGGCTGGATAGTGACATTTTTACCCCGGCACAGTACGAGTCACTCGCGGAGGTGACACTGGCGATCATGGATGCCTATCCGATGATCGACAAATCGCGTATTACCGGCCACTCGGATATTGCGCCGGGGCGCAAGCTGGACCCGGGCCCCGGGTTCGACTGGGCGCTGTATTTCGAGAAACTGGATGGGTTGGGCGAGGGCTGAACTCCGTCAACGGGTAACGGACGCTAGATACATGGTCGACTCATCGGCCAAACGATAATCAGAAACTGACGTGGGGGTGCTATGGCGCTTTTAATCGTGCTGTTGGCATTGGGACTGGTACAGATCTGGGGGTCTGGCGGACCCATCCAGCGCGACGGCTGGTTCGCGAACTGGCAGCAATTTATTTACCGGCGCACTCTGGTACGCGACAGGCAGGGGGTCGGTTTCGGCCTGCTGGTGCTGGTCCCGGCGCTGCTGGTGGCACTGCTGCTGGCACTGGCGGAGTCGGCACTCGGCGGCCTCGGCGTATTGCTGGTGAGCGTGCCGGCACTACTGTACAGCTTCGGCCGCGGCAACTTCAACGAGGCAATGTCCGGATATCTGCGGGGCTGGTACCAGGGGGATATGGTAGCGGCGAGGGCCGCGGCTAAACCGCTATTGAAACCCGAGGATGCCATGGAGGCATCGTTAGCCGACCCTCAGGCGTTGCATTTACTGGTTTTTCGCGCTGCCGCCTACCGTGCATTCGAACGTATTTTCGCGGTGTTGTTCTGGTTCCTGCTGCTGGGCATTCCCGGTGCGGTGCTGTATCGCCTGAGCCAGCTTGCCGCCGATGCACTGGCGCACAGCGAAGATGAGGGGCAATCGACGCCCGCCATCTTGGCGGACCGGGATCTGGCGGCGCGCTGGTTGTGGCTGATCGAGTGGCTGCCGGTGCGGGTAGTGGGGTTCACCCTGGCAATCGTCGGCAATTTCGCCGGTTGCTATCGAGTCTGGCGGGAACACCTGACCTGCCGGGAGAGTCGTACCGAAGACATTATGGAGCGCTATCTTGAGGGCGCCCTGGGTGGGATCGACAGCAGTGAATGCAGTGCCGGCGCTATGGTCAGTGAAGGTGAGCGCTTGTGTGGCGCGGAGCTCGAAGCCATGCAGGGCGTGTTGTCCCGCGCACTGCTGATGTGGCTTACGATCATGGCGCTATATGTGCTGTTTGGCAGCTAAGCTCACAATACTGCGGATGTTTTTTGTTTTACCTGACACCTGCACACTGGGGAAGACGTGATCGATACGAATATTCAGGCGCCTGACCTGCCAACGGCTGCGGATGTATTTGCCGCCGCCGAACGCTTGCACGGGCACATTCATCGCACACCACTGATGACATCCGCAAGCCTCAACCAGCTGTTGGGAGCAGAGGTCCATTTCAAGTGCGAGCACCTGCAGAAAGTGGGTGCCTTCAAGGCGCGCGGCGCGGCCAATGCGGTGCTGCAGTTGCCGCCGGGAACAGAGATGGTTGCTACCCACTCCTCTGGAAATCACGGCGCGGCGCTGGCCTGGGCGGCTGCGCAACAGGGCGTCCGTTGCACCGTGGTCATGCCGGAAAATGCCCCGGCGGCAAAGAAAACCGCGGTGGCTGCCTACGGCGCGGAAATTCTGTATTGCGCCCCCACGCTGGCGGCGCGGGAAGCCACTCTGGCGGAACTGGTGACGAAAACTGGCGCCCATGTGGTACCGCCGTTTGACGATGCCCGCATCATTGCAGGGCAGGGTACGGTGGCGCAGGAAATTGTAGGCCAGTGCCGCGAGCTGGGCTTTACTCCCGATCTGGTGGTGGCGCCGGTGGGCGGTGGCGGATTGCTCGCGGGCGTCGCGCTGGCGATGTCTGCGCTGGCGCCGGATATCAGGGTACTTGGCGCCGAACCCGCGGGAGCGGACGACGCACAGCGCTCATTCCGCAGCGGCACGCGGGTAACGGAACAGGTGCCGGAGACCATTGCCGATGGCCTGCGCACCACACTGGGAGCGCGTAATTTTGCGGTAATCCGCGAACGCGTCAGCGATATAGTGACGGTATCCGAAGCGGGTATCCTGTCGGCACTGGAACTGCTGTGGCGCCGCACCAAACAGCTGGCGGAGCCCTCCGCCGCAGTGGGGCTGGCGGCGGTAATGGAACACGGCGCGCGCTTTCGCAACAAGCGTGTGGTAGTGGTGTTGAGTGGCGGCAATATGGATTTCGCTGCCGTGGCGGGCTTGCTGGCCGACCGGTAAATGAAGGGAAGCCTGCAAAAAATTGCTCGGAGTGTTGTATGCAATACCCTGGTAGGCTGCCAGCGGGCGCGCCGATTATGCGAGTAAGCGCGGCGCCATGGTTGAATACGTCTGCTGCTACACTGTTGGCAGTTTTGCGCCGTCGCGCAGTGGCACTTTGGCTTTCGTCGCTGGGGTTGCTGTTATTGTTGCCTGCAGCACAGGCTGGCGCGGAAGTGTTTACCCTGGCGTCCAGTGTTGTCGGTAATGGGGATCGGATAGCGTCGGCGCGGTTGTATATGGGAACCGGCTGCAGTGGTGAGAATATTTCGCCGGAGTTGCATTGGCGGGACGCCCCGCAAGGTACCCGCAGCTTTGCCCTGACCATGTTCGACCCGGATGCCGTCTCCGGTAGTGGCCGCTGGCACTGGGTAGTATTCAATATTCCAGCGGAGTTGATGTCCCTGCCGGAAGGTGCGGGTGAGCCCAAATCCGGGCTGATCCCCGAAGCGATCCAGGGGCGCACAGATTTCCGCGGTCACGGCTACAGTGGTGCCTGTCCACCGGAGGGCGGCGATGGTCACCGCTACCAGTTCCGGATTTACGCACTCAAGGTAGACCTGTTACCGCTGGATGAAAGCACCCCCGCGGAGATGGTGGCAGATCACATCAATGCCAATAAACTGGCGGAAGCACAACTGGAAGTCATTTACGGGCGCTGATCTGCGGTTCATCTGATTTTCTGCTCGATCGCCGTCAGAATTCCGCGGAGCGGCGCGCCGCTGGCTGTAAGCCACAAACAAGAAGGATACAGAGCTCGCCCATGCAGCAAAATAAAATGACTTGGGGAGAGGCGCTCAAGGTCTATTCACGGCCGAAAGTGCTGGCAATGTTTTTTTTGGGAATTTCCGCAGGGCTTCCGCTGCTGCTGGTGTTTTCCACCCTCACTGCCTGGCTGCGCGATTACGGTGTCAGCCGTACCACCATCGGTTTTGCGGCCTGGATTGGCATCACCTTCTCCATCAAGTTCGCCTGGGCGCCGATTATCGATTCCCTGCGTATTCCCTTCCTCACCAATCTCATGGGCAAACGGCGCAGCTGGATGCTGGTGTCGCAGATCGGCGTAGCCGCCGGGCTCTTCGCCATGAGTCAGATCAACCCACAACTCGGTCTACCGGCAATTTTCGGTTTCGGCGTACTGGTGGCGTTCTGCTCGGCATCGCAGGACGTGGTGATCGATGCGTACCGCATCGAAGCGGTGGACAAGCAATACCAGGGCGCCATGGCGGCCATGTACGTGTTCGGCTACCGGGTGGCGCTGCTGATCGCGGGCGCGGGGGCGCTGTTCATTGCCGAATATACCAACTGGAGCATCGCCTATATGTCCATGGCGGCGCTGATGGCCGTCGGTATTATCACCACACTGCTGGTATCAGAGCCCGACCACCAGAAGGTTCGCGCCCAGGGGGTGGAATTTCAGCACGAATGGGTGGACCGCGTGCTTGGCAGTGGTAAACACAGCCGCCTCAGCGAGTGGTTCGTGCGCTCTGTGGCTTGCCCATTTATTGAATTCTTCGAGCGCAATGGCCGGTTTGCGATTGTGTTACTGCTGTTTATTGGCATTTACCGGGTCAGTGATATCGCCATGGGGGTTATGGCTAACCCCTTCTATCTGGACCTCGGTTTCAGCAAAGACGATATCGCTCAGATCGGCAAATTGTTTGGTTTTGTCTGCACCATGATTGGCGCCTTTCTCGGTGGGGCCATGGTTGTTCGATTCGGTATCCTGCGCCCGCTGATACTCGGCGCGGTAATGGTGGCCTCTACGAATCTTTTGTTTGCACACCTGGCCACATTGGGCGCGGATAAGACGTGGTTGGCGATCGCAATCAGCGCAGACAATATCAGCGCGGGCATTTCCAACTCGGTATTTATTGCCTTCCTATCGAGCCTGGTCAACCAGTCCTACACGGCGACGCAATACGCGCTGTTCAGTTCCCTGATGACGCTGCCGGGCAAATTTATCAGCGGCTTTTCCGGTATTGTCGTGGATGCTGAGGGGTACCCGTATTTCTTTATCCTGGTGGCGATTCTCGGCATTCCCGCCGTGCTGCTTGCGATTTATATCTGGTATCGCAACAAGGATGAGGAGGCTGCAAGCTTTGCCGAAAAAGCGGAGAGAGTGCAAAGCTAGCTGTGTTTAAGGTATTTACGTAGACACTCGTCAATAAACTAGAGTTCTCCCGCTTTGGGCCAGAGGTAAATCCCCAGATCCACCTTGCCGTTTATCAAGGTCACGCCCTCGGCTTCCAGCCGTTCTTTCTGCCGCTGGGCGCCGGGCTCCGGCAGCGAAATTTTTCCCTGCGCGTTCAACACCCGGTACCACGGCAAGCGGGTGTCTTTTGGCAGCTTGCGCAGCGTCTGTCCCACCAGGCGAGCCGCCCTCGGCAACCCGGCCAATTCCGCCAGACTTCCATAGGTGACCACACGTCCCATTGGGACTTGCGCAAGTGCAAGGCAGATGCGAGTTGTGGCATCATTGGGCTCGTTTTTGATTTTCCGCGTTCCGCTGGTTCCTGAAGTTTTATTTTTTTCATTTCCAGATTTATTGCGCACTTTTAGCTAATAACTCCAGGCTATCTATAGGTTGTTTCGTGCATTCTGCTGTTTCCAGAACTTTACGCTTTCTTTCCGCTGTTTCCGGCCCGCTTTCTGCAGTACTGACGATGACTCTGCTGATCGCCGTTGCTCCGAATACCCGCGCAGGTGTGCTGAGCCTGGCCAACGGAGACCGGATTCAGGGCGAACTGGTGGTGGTGGAGCGCGATCACGTGGTGTGGCGGTCGGAAACCTTCGGAGATATTACCGTAGAGAAAGGCAAAATCCTGTCGCTGGAAACCGATAAGGACCTGAAAATTGCCGGCCGGGATGAACCCTGCGCACTGGCGGGTCACCGTCGCGAGCAGTGGGAACTGTACTGCGACGAGGGCGACGGCTGGGTGATGGACTTCCCCGCGATTGATCACGCCGAACCCTATATCAATTTTGTTGGTGACCCAATTATTTTCCGCGGCAACGTGGCGGCGTCCGGTGTGTTCGAGGACGGCAACCGCGAGCGCGAGGACTGGGATATCAACGCGAATTTCGATGTGCGCAATGGTGACTTCCACCACCTGGTCGTCACCCAGTACCAGAACCAGAACAGCACCGAAGTCGAGAACCTGGAGAAATATCGCCTCAATTACGACCTGCGCTGGATCTTCTCCGAGAAGTGGTTCGCCGCGGGCAACAGCGCCTTCCTGCACGAAGAAGCGCGTAACCTGGATCTCAGTACCACCGTCGGTCTCGGTCTGGGTTACCTGTTTTTCGATACGGACAAGGCCGCATTTTCCATTCAGGGTGGTATGAGTAGCGTAAAAGACGAGTTCATCGACCCCACATTGAGTGAAACTTCCGACAAGCGTTACGCGGCGGGCCGTACCGCATGGGATTTCCGCTATAAATTCGAGCTTGGCCCCGAGGTGTATTACAACCAGGAGCTGCTGCAGTCGCTGGATCGCAGCGCCGACTACCAGAGCAATGCGGAAATTGGCGTGCGTACTCCACTGGTGAAAGGCATTCTGATGGAAGTGAAATACGCCTGGCAGTATGACAATACGCCGTCGCTGGAAAGTGAAAAAGAAGATACAAAAATGACCGTCGGAGTGGGCTATTCCTGGTAACCCGTCCAGGGAACTGCCGAAAGCCCCACGACAACTGAATTTAGAGGTTGCTATGCAGGTTGCAAACAGTGTTATTGCCATTACCGGAGCCGGTCAGGGTCTCGGTCGGTCCATGGCGGTTTATCTCGCCGAGCGCGGTGCGCGGCTCGCGCTGCTGGATGTGAATCAGGCCGGTCTCGATGAGAGTGTTGCCGCCTGTGTCGCGCTGGGTGCGGAAGCGCGCAGCTATGTGGTGGATGTGGCTAATGAGGACGCGGTCGATCGCACCTTCGCGGCCATTGCCGGGGATTTTGGCGGGCTGAATGTACTGGTGAACAACGCCGGCATCATGCGCGACGGTATGCTGCTCAAAGTGAAGGACGGCAAGGTCACCGAGCGCATGTCACTGGCGCAGTGGCAGTCGGTGATCGACGTGAACCTGACCGGGGTATTTCTCTGCACCCGCGCGGCCGCTGGCATTATGGCGGAGCGGGGCGAGGGTGGTGTGATCGTCAATATTTCCAGTGTGTCCCGCGCCGGCAATATGGGGCAGACCAATTACTCTGCGTCCAAGGCGGGTGTCGCCACCATGACCGTGACCTGGGCGCGGGAACTGGCCCGCTACGGTGTGCGGGTTGCCGCCATCGCCCCCGGGTTTATCGGCACCGATATGGTGGCGCAGATGCGCCCGGAAATTCTGGACGGCCTGGTGAAGCAGGTTCCGTTGCGCCGTATTGGCGAGCCGGCAGAAATCGCCAGTACCGTCGCGTTTATCATTGACAACGATTACATCAGCGGCCGAGTTATCGAGGTAGATGGCGGCGCCAGAATGTAATCTGTCCGCACATACTTTCCCCTCTGTTGAATCCCGTGTAACTGCGGGATTCAACTCACCCTGGCGACGCCACCGTCGCGCTTGTCAGATAGCAGCCATTGCCACAACTGGATATGGCGCGCGCGGAAGGCACCGGCGCAGGACAGCAGGTAGTAGCGCCACATACGGTAAAACTCCATGCCGAAGCGATCCGCAAACTGTTGCCAACTATTTTCAAAGTTCTCGTGCCAGGCCATCAGGGTTTTGTCGTAATCGCAGCCGAAATTGTGCAGGTCTTCCACCAGCAGCAGATTTTCCGCGGCATCGCAGATCTGGCCATTACTGGGAAGATCGCCGTTGGGGAAGATGTATTTTTCGATCCAGGGGTCACAGGTGGAATGGCGCCGGTTCTTGCCGATGGTGTGCAGCAGCAATAGGCCATCGGGATTCAGGCAGCGTTTTGCCACCTGCATAAAGGTGCGATGGTTGCGGCGGCCCACGTGCTCAAACATACCGACGCTGGCGATGCGATCGAATTTGCCGGTGAGCTTGCGGTAGTCCATCAGCTCGACGCGAATAGGCCGCTCGGCGTAGTGCTCGTCGACAAACTGTTTCTGCTCGCGGGAAACCGTAACCCCCACGCATTCAACACCGTAATGCTCCGCCGCGTAGCCCACCAGGCTGCCCCATCCGCAGCCGATATCCAGCAGGCGCATCCCTGGTCGCAGGCCGAGTTTGCGGCAGATCAGGTCGAGCTTCGCCGCCTGTGCCTGCTCCAGATTTTCCGCGTCCTTCCAGTAGCCACAGCTGTAGGTCATGCGACTGTCCAGCATTGTGCGGTAAAAATCGTTGCCCAGATCGTAGTGGTGTTCTCCCACCTGGAATGCCCGGCGCTGGCTCTGCAAGTTGATGAAGTAGCTGCGCGCGACTCGCCAAAGGTGGCGAAACGGTTTGACCTGGTTTTGCAGGTTTGCCCGTAGCAGTCGGCAGAAAAACTGGTCCAGGGCTGCGCAGGACCAGTCGCCGCGCATATAGGTTTCACCCAGGCCCAGGCTGTGGCGGGCGACAATCTCGTCCAGTGCCTGGGTCCGGTGCAGTTGCATATCCCAGGGGCGGTCGCCATTGATGCGGATATCGGCCGCTCGCAATAGTTCTGCCAGCAGGTGTGACCCGGGAGAACTCGTCACCGCGGCGCTTTTGCTGCGGATATCTTTTTCCGGATTGTTGGTGGCGGTGTCACTTTCCATCTTGCCGAATATCCCGTCGCTGTGCCGACCAGCCGCTGGCTGAATCCGTGTCGTGGTGGAATGGGCCTGGCAGTGCGCATTTGCGCGTCATACTGGAGAGTGGCTACACTGCGAACCCAATGACTTGCGCCGATTTCCCGGATTTCGCGGGATCTGCGCTTTTTCCATTTAAGCATATTAGAAATGCCGGGATTCGCCGGCATTCATAGTCCGGGGCCGTGTGGTGCGGCGGTGTGCCCGGGGGAGTTCAAGACCATGCGTCCGTTCCTCGTATTGTTTATCGTCCTGCCCATCCTGGAAATGTGGCTGCTGATTACCGTCGGCGAGAAAATCGGCGCGCTGCCTACCATCGGCCTGGTGCTGTTAACTGCAGTGGTGGGGGTGGCGCTATTGCGGCGCCAGGGCATTTCGACCCTTATGCGCGCGCAGGAAAAAATGCGCGCCGGCGAAGTTCCGGCACGGGAGATGGCCGAAGGCATATTCCTGGCAGTGGGAGGGGCCCTGTTGCTCACCCCCGGATTTATCACCGATGCATTGGGGTTTATTTGTCTGATACCCGGATTGCGTCAGCTGGTGCTCGGTAAGCTGCTCAGCCGCATCGTTGTGGTGCATCCGGGTTACGGCCCCGGAGCGGGGCGGCAGGAGCAGGGTGGCGGTAACGTCATTGAAGGAGACTATCAGCGCGAAACCCAAGATCGAAACCCGCGCAAAGAATCGCGCGATGACTCCTCCAAGGACGATCGCTGACAGCTTTTTTGGTTGTTTTTTGTTCAAAATGGCCGATCATCGGTACCAACCAAAGATTTTTTCCCAGTTTTTTTCCTGTCGCTGTTGAAATCCCTTCGCCCGCCCTCAAATAGCCTGCACCTCAAGTTTTTGCCCCGCTGCAGTCTCTGCAGCGAGGCTGGTCCCACGGCCAGAGAGGGCGTGGTGCCGCTTGTTATTGCAACCTCAAATAACTCAATGGAGAGCCAATCCATGAAAATTCGTCCTTTACACGACCGCGTCGTAGTGCGCCGTAAGGAAGAAGAAGCCAAATCTGCCGGCGGTATCGTTCTGCCGGGCGCTGCAAAAGAGAAGCCGAATCAGGGCGAAGTGGTTGCCGTGGGTGCAGGCAAGCTGCTGGACAACGGCGACGTACGCGCGCTGTCCGTAAAGGTGGGTGACATCGTAGTGTTCGGCCGTTACGCCGACAGCAACACCCTCAAGGTGGACGGCGAAGAGCTGATCATCATGAGCGAAAGCGACATCTACGGCGTTCTGGAAGGCTGATAAGCCCCCGAACCTCCATCGCACACAGAATTGAGGAAATAAGATCATGGCAGCTAAAGACGTAAAATTCGGTGATGACGCCCGTCAGAAAATGCTGAACGGCGTAAACATCCTGGCCAACGCAGTAAAAACCACCCTGGGTCCGAAAGGCCGTAACGTGGTACTGGACAAATCCTTCGGCGCTCCGACCGTAACCAAAGACGGCGTTTCCGTAGCCAAGGAAATCGAACTGAAAGACAAGTTCGAGAACATGGGCGCACAGATGGTGAAGGAAGTTGCCTCCAAGGCTTCCGACACCGCTGGTGACGGCACCACCACCGCTACCGTACTGGCCCAGGCCATCGTGACCGAAGGTCTGAAATCTGTAGCAGCAGGCTTCAACCCGATGGACCTGAAGCGCGGCATCGACAAGGCTGTTGCTGCAGCGGTTGAGCACATTGCCAGCCTGGCTACTCCCTGTGAAGACACCAAGTCCATCGCCCAGGTAGGTACCATCTCCGCCAACAGCGACGAGAACGTCGGCACCATCATCGCTGAAGCGATGGAAAAAGTGGGCAAAGAAGGCGTAATCACCGTTGAAGAAGGTTCTGGCCTCGAGAACGAGCTGGACGTGGTTGAAGGTATGCAGTTCGATCGCGGCTACCTGTCCCCGTACTTCATCACCAACCAGGAAAACATGACTGCCGAGCTGGATAACCCGTTCATCCTGCTGGTAGACAAGAAAATCTCCAACATCCGTGATCTGCTGCCGCTGCTGGAGCAGGTGGCCAAGGCTTCCAAGCCGCTGCTGATCATCGCTGAAGACGTGGAAGGCGAAGCGCTGGCAACTCTGGTTGTGAACAGCATGCGCGGTATCGTGAAAGTAGCCGCTGCCAAAGCCCCGGGCTTCGGCGATCGTCGCAAGGCCATGCTGCAGGACATCGCCATCCTGACCGGCGGCACTGTGATCTCCGAAGAAGTTGGCCTGGAGCTGGAAAGCGCCACCCTTGAGCACCTGGGTACCGCCAAGCGTGTAACCCTGTCCAAGGAAAACACCGTGATCGTTGACGGCGCTGGCGTTGTTAGCGACATCGAAGCGCGCGTTAAGCAGATCCGCGCCCAGATCGAAGAATCCTCTTCCGATTACGACAAAGAGAAACTGCAAGAGCGCGTAGCCAAACTGGCTGGCGGTGTTGCAGTGATCAAGGTTGGCGCTGCCACCGAAGTCGAGATGAAAGAGAAGAAAGCCCGCGTTGAAGACGCCCTGCACGCAACCCGCGCAGCGGTAGAAGAAGGCGTTGTTCCTGGCGGTGGTACCGCTCTGGTGCGCGCAACTCAGGCGATCAAGGTTGTCGGCGACAACGAAGACCAGAACCACGGTATTGCCGCTGCTCTGCGCGCGATGGAAATGCCGCTGCGTCAGATCGTTGCCAACGCTGGTGAAGAAGCTTCCGTAGTCGTAGACAAGGTGAAGCAGGGCGAAGGCAACTTCGGCTACAACGCTGCTACCGGTGTTTACGGCGACATGCTGGAAATGGGTATCCTGGACCCGGCCAAGGTAACCCGCTCTGCGCTGCAGGCGGCTGCCTCCATCGCCGGCCTGATGATCACCACCGAAGCCATGGTTGCTGACATCCCGGAAGACAAGCCCGCAATGCCTGATATGGGCGGCATGGGCGGTATGGGTGGCATGGGCGGCATGATGTAAGCCGGCCTCCAGCCAAACCAATAAAAAACCCCGCACTGCGGGGTTTTTTATTGCCTCAATCCAGTGGGCTGACCACGCCGCGCTCATGCACGCCGACCACATGGGTGTAAATCATGGTGGTATTGACGTCGGTATGCCCCAAAAGCTCCTGGATGTTACGTATGTCGGTACCTTTTGCCAGCAGATTTGTGGCAAACGAGTGGCGGAACGTATGGCAACTCGCCTTCTTGCGAATGCCGGTAACACGCAATGCATTTGCCACCGCCCTGCGTACCTGCTGCTCTCCGATATGGTGGCGACGAATTACATCACTGCGTGGATCCGTAGCTCTCTCCGGAGCTGGAAACACATACTGCCAGCCGGGGCTTGTCGCCGCTCGGGGATACTTCTTCGCGAGCGCGCCGGGCAAATACACCTCGCCATAACCTTCCTCCAGATCACGCCGGTGCAAGGCCAGTGCAAATTCCACTTGAGCCTGCAGTGGCTGCAAAAGCGAACGCGGCAACAGGGTTCGACGCCACTTCTCCCCTTTGCTTTCACGAACAAACAGGCATTGATGGCCGAAATCCACATCCTGAACGCGCAACCTGACCGCCTCCATCACCCGCAAGCCAGAACCGTACATAAGGCTGGCCGCCAACTTGTGATGGCCCTGCATGTTTTCAATAACCTCCATTGCCTCCTGGTGCGTAAACACTACAGGAAGACGCCGCCCTTTACTGGTTCTCTCAAACTGAAGATCACCCAGATCAATATTCAGAAATTTTTTGTATAAAAATACAACAGCATTGAGAGCTGTTTTCTGGGTGTTGATAGAAACTGAGCGGCGATTAGCCAAATGGCCTAGCCATTCATCGACCTGCACCTTGCCCAAGTCTTCAGGGCGCTGCATACCGCTAAAGCGGATAAAGTCCTTCACCCAAAAGCAGTACGTCTGTTCCGTTTTGTAAGCCATATGACGTGAGCGTATAAAAGCCCTGAAGCGATCCATAAACCGGCTCGGGCGGGTAGGTAGGGGAATGGGGATGTCGTCCATCGTGCAATCCTTTGCGGCCAAACATGGTCTGTATTTATATACAGTATTTTGGTCGATATTGACCCGTTAGCAACCCATATTTCGCTCATGGCGACCAGTATTTTTTAATGAGGAAAGCGGTGTGCTGGAAAAATATATACATAT
>NZ_DATCMV010000171.1:0-5601 GCF_036563125.1 Microbulbifer sp. | reverse complement strand
GCCAGGCGACGGGCGAGAAAACGCTGTTCCGGTCCCTGCTGGGCGAGTTCCAGGGCGCGTTGATAGGCGGTACGCGCTTCCTCAACACGCCCCAGGCGCCGGCACAGGTCGGCGCGGGCGGCGTGGGCCAGGTGATAGTCGGTCAGTGCGCCACGGGCGAGCAGCGCGTCGATCAGTTGCAGGCCCTGTGCGGCGCCGTCGCGCATGGCCACGGCAACAGCGCGGTTGAGCTCGATGACCGGTGATGGATTCCGCTCGAGCAGGGCGTCGTACAGGCCGACGATCTCCCACCAGTCGGTGGTATCGACGGATGACGCTTCCGCATGCACCGCGGCGATGGCGGCCTGCAGCGTATAGGGACCGAATCGCCGGCTGGCTAGTGCCCGCAGGACCAGGTCGACGCCCTCGCGGATCTGCTGCTGGTCCCACAGCGTGCGGTCCTGCTGCTCCAGCAGAATCAGGTCGCCATCGGCAGAGACCCGCGCGGCGCGCCGGGAATCCTGCAGCAGCAACAGCGCCAGCAAACCCACGGCTTCCGGTTCTGGCAACAGAGCACACAGCAGGCGCGCCAGGCGAATGGCTTCACTGGCCAGGTCGTGGCGTATCAGCTTGTCGCCGGCGGAGGCGGAATAGCCTTCATTGAAAATGAGATAAATAGCTTGCAGCACGGACTGCAGGCGCTCCGGTAGCTGCTCTGGCCCGGGCACTTCGTAGGGGATACGCGCATCGCGGATTTTTGCCTTGGCGCGCACGATACGCTGGGCCAGGGTCGGCGTGGTGGTGAGAAAAGCGCTGGCGATTTCTTCCGTGGTCAGGCCGCAGACTTCGCGCAAGGTCAGGGCCAGCTGCGCCTCCGGCGCGAGGCTTGGATGGCAGCAGGTGAAGATCAGGCGCAGGCGGTCGTCTTCAATTTCCTGTTCTTCTTCCTGTTCCGTTGCCAGTTCGGCTGTCAGCTGTTCGGCAATGTCCTCGTAAGACACATTGAAGCGCGCCTTGCGGCGCAGCTGGTCGATGGCCTTGAAACGCCCGGTGGAGACCAGCCAGGCGCGCGGATTGTCGGGCATGCCTTCAGTCGGCCATTGGGCAAGCGCGGCGGCGAATGCTTCATGCATCGCCTCTTCCGCCAGGTCGAAATCCCCCAGCAGACGGATCAGGGTCGCGAGCACCCGGCGCGATTCTGTCTGGTAAAGCTGGTTGAGCGACGCTTGGGATACGAGAGTCATAGGCTGGCTCGTTGCTGGCAACGTGGATGCTGACTTCAGGGAAAGTTTCGCGTACCGCCACTGAGGTGTCGAAGACATGAGCAGCATATCAGTGATTCTGCCTCTGTCGCGCCAGCGAAACCTGTGACGGACGTTAATTGCTACAGCCGTCGCAGCCAGTGACTGAAGCTGTCGACAGCGAATACCATCAACAGCATTGCAATCAATACCGTGGCCGCCTGCGCCTGTTGAAACAGGCTCAAATGGATATACAGCATCTGCCCGAGACCGCCGGCACCGACAAACCCGAGCACCGACGACATGCGGATATTATTTTCCCAGCGATACAGGGTGTAAGCAGTGAGCTGTGGCCACAGCATTGGCAGTGTGCCGTAACAGAAGGCACTGAGGTGGCTAGCACCTGAAAGCCTGAGCGCCCGGGCGGGATGGGGCGGGGTGTTTTCCAGGGCTTCGGCAAACAGTCGCCCCAGTACACCGGTCGTGTGCAGTGCGAGCGCAAGAGTGCCGGCATTGGGTCCGAGGCCGGCGGCCAGTACCATCAACGCGGCCCACACCAGTTCGGGGATGGCGCGCAGTATGTTGAGCAACCCGCGCGCCAGTGCTCTTACCACCGCGCCCAAATGTCCTGCCGCCGGCAGCGCCAGGAGCAGGCCGCTAATCGCGGCCATCAACGTGCCGGCAACGGACATGGCGAGAGTTTCCAGCGCGCCGCGGCCCACCGCGATCAGGTGCGCGGAGGAGAAATCCGGTGGCAGGAATTCGAGCAGGTAGGCACCCATAAGCCGCAGGGTGTCGGCTTCCCGCAGTGCGGAAAAATCCAGTGACAGATAACGGAATGCGGCAACGGTAACCAGCACCAATAGCAGCAACAGAAAGAGGTTGCCGGTAATGGCCGGAGGCTTGAGTCCGCCAATTTTGGCTCTCATACCAGGCGCTCCCGCAGCCACCGGCTGATGGTGTCTGCCGCCAGTACCAGCAACAGAAACACCAGCAGGATGGTGATGACTTCGCCGCCGGCAAACATGCGCAGCGAGAGTTCCAGTTGCTGTCCCAGGCCCCCGGCGCCGACAAAGCCCATCACCACGGAAGCGCGCAAGGCGCACTCCCAGCGGTAGACGGTATAGGAAATCAGTTCCTGCGATGCATTGGGCAAAATGCCATAGATGAAAGCGCTCAGTCGCGATGCGCCGGCATGCAACAGTGCCTGCGCCGGCCGCCGGTCGACGGCTTCGAAAATTTCGCTGTAGACCTTGCCGAGCATGCCGCTGTAACTGATGGCGATAGCGAGCACGCCGGCAGTCGGTCCCAGCCCCACGCCGCGCACGAACAGCAGCGCCCACACGATTTCCGGAACGCTGCGCAGCAGGATCAGCAGGGCCCGCACCGGCCAGCGCAGGCAGCGACCGAGCAGTGATGGCGTGCCGTCGCGCTCGCTGGCGGAGCGCGACAGTGCGCGCGTGGCAATAAGGGAGGTGACGGCGGCCAGTGGCAGGGCCAGCGCGATACCGGCGATGGCAATCGCGATGGTTTCCAGCGTGGCGGTGGCCACTAGCTGCAGGAATTCCTCCGAATGGGCGGGGGGCCAGGCGCCACTGAACAGGGACACCATCGCCCGGGTGCTGTCGCTATCGAACAGCACGCGTATATCGAGTTCGCTGAAATGCAGGCCCGGCCATACCAGCAACAATACCAACAGCGTCAGCAGCAGGCGTCCGCTTGCGGCGGGATCCCGCTGCGGTAGCGGCTGAGGTTTGGTGGCGAATGCAGCGCTGCTGTGGTCCACTGCTTCAGCACCGGGGGACTTGCAACGCTTCACGCGCGTTGCTTGGTATTTCTGCGCTTGAGTGCAGCTGGCGATTGGCATAGAGCCGTGTAAGTTTCGTGCTGGTCAGGTCTTTGGCGGCCTGATCAAACATCACCTGGCCATCTCGCAGGCCGATCACGCGGGGGAAAAAACGCAGCGCCAGTTCCAGATTGTGCAGGCTCACGATCAGCGTGGTGTTGCGCTCCTGTGAAATTTCATTCAGCAGGCCAAGGGTGTGCTCCGCCAGCACCGGATCCATGGCAGACACCGGTTCATCCGCCAGCAGCAGTTCCGGGGCCTGGTACAGGGCGCGGGCAATGGCTGCCCGTTGCAGTTGCCCGCCGGACAGCGCACCGCAGCGCGCGAAAATTTTTTCCGCGAGATCGAGCTTTTCCAGGGTATGGGCAACGCCCGGAATGTCCAGCGGGTAGACAAAATTGAGCAGGCACTTCCACTGCGGCCACTGCCCCGCGCGACCGGCGCTTACCGCAGTGATCACCCGCTGGCGGGGTGGCAGGGGGGGCGACTGTTGAATCAGCCCGATACGCGCGCGCAGGCGTTTGCGGTTGCGCGTATTCAGTTCCCACGGGGCCGCCTCGAGAACATCGAGTGCGCCGGCAGTGGGTTGCTGCGCGGTAGCCAGCAGGTGCAGTAGGGTCGACTTGCCCGCGCCGGACGGGCCGATCACGGCAACCCGCTCGCCACGCGCAATGCGCAGGTGGATATCCTTGAGGCTGTCGGTGTGGCTCTTCCTGCCCGCACCGATGCTGCCGGCGGCGGGATAGCGCATCCACACCCCGCGCACATCTACGCTCACTTCAGCAGGCCTACGGAGCGCGCCGCGTCCTCGATGGACTGATAATTTTCCGGTGAGGTCTCGATAAAGCGATCGGCAGCCTGCAGGTCGAGAATGGTTTTGTGCTCAGGGTTAGCCGGGTCGAGTGCGAGGAAGGCGGTTTTGATTTTTGCCGCGAGTGCCGGGTCCAGATCACCGCGCACGGTCCAGTTGTAATCGTAGTAGGGCGGGGTAGTGGCGAGTACCCGCACTTTATTCGAATCCACTTTGCCGCTGGCCACCAGTTTGTCCCACACCGAGGCGTTGAGTACACCGGCGTCGGCCTTGCCGGCCTGTACCCACGCTGCGGTGGCATCGTGGGCACCGGAGTAGGCTACGCGGCTGAAAAAGCCTTCCGGTTTTATCCCTTCCTTGTCCATGAAATAGCGCGGCATCAGGCTGCCGGAGGTGGACGAGATGGAGCCGAAGACAAAGCTCTTGCCCTTGAGGTCCTGCAGGGATTTGACCGCGGGATCTGCGGTGATGAACTTACTGGTGAACTGGCGATCCTTTTGCCGCTGTACCAGAGGAACGGCGTTGCCGGTTTTCAGACGCGCCTGCACAAACGTGAAACCGCCCAGCCAGGCCAAGTCCACCTTGTCTGCGGCGAGGCCTTCCACCACCGCGGCGTAATCGGTGACGGGGACAAACTGCACCTTCATGCCCAACTGCTGTTCGAGGTATTGCCCCAGCGGTTTGAATTTCCGCAGCAGTTCTGTGGGGGCCTCGTCCGGGATGGCGGATACCCGCAGCGTTTGCGGGTTGGTTTCCGCAGAAACGAGAGAGCCAAACATCAGGACAAGCGGTAACAGGCACAGGGCGGCCAGCGCCTTGGCGTTTTTGAACATGCGAGTTCTCCAGTTCAATAGTGGAAAAAACGTTAATCGAATTGTTAATCGGGTTAGGCGCTGGCTCAGCAGTTATAGCGAGGCCGATTGCGCGCGCAGGTACTCCACCACTTCCCGCTGGTTGCCACGGAAAATGATGCGCCCGGCCTTTTGTTCCAGCTGGTAGTCGTACATTGGGTCGTAGTAGTCGCTCAGCAGCATACGGATCCAGTCCCGGTGACGATCCACATCGCCATCGGCCAATTGCCGCTGCAGCGCTTCCTGCATAATCGTGTCGAGTTCGCGGTGACGTTCGCCGCCCAGGCGTCGCATGATGTTAGCGAGATTCTGGCGCAGCGCGCCGGCAAAAACCTGCGGACCTTCTTCGGCACCGTGTTGCGCAACGAAATCCGCACACAGGTCCACCACGTAGTCTTTCAGGATGCGCTCCACCCGCCCCTCGATGGAATCTTCCAGCCACACCAGCGGGTAACCGCGCATGCCCTCGTGCAGGGATAGCGGTACCGAGCAGCGGCCGATCAGGCGGCTTTCATCTTCCAGCACGAAGTGTTGCCGGCCCGCGGCACGGCGTTTCAGAAAATCGATCGCCAGTGCATTTTCAAAGCTGATCTGCGAAGGCTGCGGTGTCGCGCGCTTGCCGAAACTGGAGCCGCGATGATTGGCGTGGTCCTCGAGGTCGATGGCGTTGTCCAGTTGCGCCAGCACCTCGGTTTTGCCGGTGCCGGTCATGCCGCCCACCAGCGTAAATACGCAGTCGCGCACGGCACTTTCGATTTCCTCGATCAGGAAGGTGCGCATGGCCTTGTAGCCGCCCTGCACCCGCGGATAGGGCACCCCGGCTTCACGCAGCCACTGCTGGCTGATCTGCGAGCGCAGGCCGCCGCGGAAACA
>NZ_DATCMV010000134.1:0-35045 GCF_036563125.1 Microbulbifer sp. | reverse complement strand
TAGTCCGCCCGCTCCGCGTAATCCACATTCGCCAGATTATTGATCCGCACCCCCAGATTCATTCGCGGTGTGATCTGTTGGCGCAACCGCAGGTGCAGCAGTTCGTGGCCGGGATAGCGGTGGGCATTTTCGATATCGGTGTAGTAACTTCCCATGGACTGAAATTGCAGTTCGACACGGGTGTGCTCAAGCGGAGTCCAGCCCAGTGTCAGGCTATGCATATTGCGAGGGGCGGTGTCGATGTCGTTGCCGCGGGTTTCGATCAGCGTGTCACTGCCCGGCTCACTGACATTGTTGGTGTACTGGTGACGCGCGTAGGTTCCCGCCAGGGTGAGTGCCCACTGCGGGGCCAGGGCCCAGTCCAGCTCGTATTCCACACCGTAGTGCCGGGTTTCCCCATCGCTCAGGTTCAGACGCTCGGACGACTGGAAAATCACGTCGGTCTTTTCCATATAAAATCCGGTGAGGTTGAAGCCCAGACCCTCTGCAGTTTTTTGCAATCCAATTTCCACACTGTCGACAGATTCGGAATCCAGATCCGCCACCACCTGTCCGCTCTGCAAGCGATACAACTCCGACGCCTGCGGCGCGCGAAAGCCGTGGGCAAAGCGCAGGCTGGCGGACAAGTTGTGATCAAACGCTTGAGCCAGACCGGTATTGAACGAGAGGTTGGAAAACTCATCCCCGCGGTCTTCGGGGCGGCTGTAGCGGCAGCCCACTGCGCCGGTAAATCCGTTGACACACTGGCTGCCGTCCTCCGCGGTGTCACCGGCCAGCATGCGATTGTCGTAGTCGTAGCGCAGGGACTCCCAGCGGGCGCCGAACGTGAAGCGGCTGCGCTCGGCAAACAGCCAATCCACACTGGAAAAAGCCGCTACTACATCGGCCGCAACCTGATAGTCGTATTGTCGCCCGGCGGGAAACGAGGAAAAGCCGCCTTCCTGGGTCTGCCGAATCCAGGCGTTGGTGTGCTCCAGATCCAGGCCACTCAGCAGCTCCAGGTTTTCGCCGAGCCGGTAATCATAGGAAGTCTGGATACCCGCGCCCTGCTGGCCGTTTTCCTCCAGCGGCGTGCCCGGCAGGAAATGCATCAGAAAGGCCATTTCCGTATGGCGCGCGTAAGGGGTGATTTGCCAGTGGTTGCCCGCCGCCGTTGCGTGCTCGAAACGAGTCTGCAGTCGCGCGGACCGACTGTCGCGGAAGGCCTCCGGGTTAGGGTTTTCGCGCTTGCGTCGGGAATCCCTGTAGGCATCGTGCCCGGTTACGTAACCGGCGGTTTCCTGGTTGAGGTTGCTGATACTGACGAGGGTACGCGTATCCCAGGTATCACCGCGGTAATCGTGACGCGCGCTGAACTGCTGCTGGTCGTAACCGGAATCGGTTTTATAGCCGCCATCGCGGCTGCCGCTGAAACCGAGACGCACGCCGCTGTGCCCTTCTGTATCACTGAAACTCGTGGAAATTCGGCGGAAGTCATTGGCGCCGCCCTCCAGGCTCAAGCGGACTTCGCGGGCTTGCGCAGGAGCGGCACTCAACAGGCGGATCACGCCGTGCTGGGCGTCGGAGCCGTAAAGCACGCTGGCGGGGCCACGCAGCACCTGCACGCCGCCGGTCTGGGACAGTGGTAAATCAGAGAGTTGGTTGACGTTGCAGAAACCGGTGCCGCGCACCGGGATATCCCCCTCCAGCACCGCAAAGGCACCACAGCTGCCGGTACCACTCAATACCGGTGAGCGGATGGCAGTAAGATGCTCCTGACCATTGCCACGGCTGATCCAGATACCGGAAAGACTGCTCAGTAGCTCTGCAGGGTGAGTGGGTGCTCGCTGTGCGATGGAATCCGCACCCGACACAGACATGGCAGACACGCCAGTGGTTGCGGCCTTGAGGGTCTGGGTCCCGGATACCTCCACCGTTTCCAGTAGATCCCGCGGAGTATCATCGGCAGAGTTTGCGAATGCCGAAAATGCGACGGCAATGAAGAACAAACCAGAAACGGCGGCGGAGCATTGCGCTTTCACGGAATGATCGGTGATCTCCGCCGCGCACTGCCGAACCACCACAGCGCTCACAGGGTGGTGCGTGCGGCGAAGTAATCCACGGAGTAGTTCACGCGCTCCTCGACGTTTTTCTCCAGCTGCTCCAGCGTCATGGATTCAATATGCTCCAGGCGGGTACGCAGGCCGATACCGTTGGCGATCTGGATGGCGAGCCCCGGGCGCGCATTGGCCTCCAGCAACAGCGGCCCACGCTTGCGGTCGAGCACGATATCGCAACCGAGATAACCGAGGCCGGTCATTTCATAACAGCTGGCCGCGAGCTTGAGGAGGTCTTTCCAGTCGGGGACCTGTAAATCGGAAAACGGCATCTTGGTATCGGGATGGATGTCCACCCGCAGTCCGCGCTGCACCGCGTGGGAAGCCTTGCCGGTGGCAAGATCGATACCCACGCCCACCGCCCCCTGGTGCAAGTTGGCCTTGCCATCGGAGTCATGGGTGGAGCAACGCAACATGGCCATCACCGGGAAACCGCGGAACACGATAACACGGATATCCGGTACACCTTCGAAGGAGTACTTGTCGAACACCGGATCGAAATCCACCAGCGCTTCAACCATGCACCGGTCGGGCTTGCCGCCGAGGCTGTAAAGGCCACTGTGGATATTGCTCACGTGGCGCTGGATATCCAGCGCGGTAACCTTGTTGCCGGAGGGCTTGAGGTAATCTTCGCCGTCGCGCCCGACGATCACCAGAATACCCTTGCCGCCAGAACCCCGCGCGGGTTTGATCACGAACTGTTGCAGCGGTTCGATCACTTTCATGATGCGGGAGCGGGTCGGCTGGGTGTCGAAAGCCGCGATCAGATCCGGAACCGGAATACGGTAGCGCCGCGCTGCGCGCTTGGTGTTCAGCTTGTCGTCGACAATCGGGTATTTGTCGCGATCGTTGTAGCGGGCGATATAGCGTACATTGCGCGCGTTCATCCCGAGTATACCGAGCTTGCGCAATTTGAACGGCGACACCAGGCCGCCGCGGAAAAACGGTGGCAAACGCAACGCGGGTAATCGGAATTGCATCAGCGCACCAGCTGGCGGAACCGCGCCAGTTCACCCAGGCGGTAACCCGTGTAGTTACCAATAATCATGACCAGTCCGAGCAACACCAGCAGCAGCTCCGGGAAGTTGAAGGTCCAGTGCTCGATGTAACGATTGGTCATCACCCACCAGGCGAGTACCGCCACCAGCAGGCTGCCGCCGGCCTGAATCACCACTTCGTAGGGGCCGTCCTCTTCCCACAGGATGGACATACGTTCGATGGTCCAGGCGAGAATGATCATCGGGAAGAAGGTCACCGTCAGTGCCTGCTCGATACCGAGCTTGTAGCTCACCACACTGATGGCTCCCATCAGTATCACCACCGTGATCACCACGGCGGCAATCCTCGCGACTAACAAGAGATTGAGCCGGCTTAGATAGAAACGCACCCACAGACCGAGAATCAGGATCAGTACGAAGATGGACAGACCGGTGAGCAGCTGGGTTTCGATAAACGCGATCGCGAGCAGCACCGGCATAAAGGTACCGGAAGTACGCAAGCCGACGAATACCCGCAACAGCACCACCACCAGCGCCCCCACCGGCACCAGAAGGATCAGCTTGAAAATGCTCTGCTGTTCGATGGGCAGGCTGTAGATGGAGAAATCCACCAGTGCTTCTTTTTCCTTACTGGTGCTCAACATGGCCACATCGCGTGCGGGCACATCGTTGGAGATCACCGAGAAAGTCACGCCGGAATTGCGCCCCCCCTCCACGTCCAGCAGGCTCTTGCCGCCGCGCTGCCAGATAAAGAAGTTTTTCGGCACGCCGGGCGTTCCGCTACTAGGTTCGAACACCACCCAGCGCTTGCCATCGTAGATTTCCAGCAGGTCTTCCGGATCCAGGCGACGGCGATCGTCTTCCAGATACAGCCCGCGGATACGGTGTGCCGGGATATCCGCAGCCGCCAGTACCACCAGCGCGACGTCTACGAAGGAGCGGTCTTTGTAGTAGCCGAAAATAAGGTTGCGGTCCTGGTTGCGGGTGTCCGCCAGTGCAAGCAGCAACTCGGACGTGAAGGTGGAAACGTCGGAAGAGCGGGCGCGACCAGCTTCCACCAGGGAGTAAATCGCCTGGCGCACCGCCTCCTGCTCGCGGGCACCGAGCATCGGTTTTACCACTTCGGTACTGAGATCCAGAGACTGCTCCAGCGCGGCCCCGGGTGTCTGGTGTACATCCAGCTGATAGAACAGTGACTGGACGCCGCTTGCCTGACGGCGCGACCACACCGCGCGGTGCTCGTCGTCCTCGTGGACAATATTGAAGCCGTAGCCAGAAGAGCTGAAGGTCTCCCCCAGCACCTCCATATTGCGTTGGGCCCGCGGGAGTGTAAGGGCCGCCTTGACCGGGCCACCGTCGGCGTTGAAGCGCACCTTGGCTTCGATGGTCCAGACAGTACGATATTCACCGGGCAAAAGGGGGAAGCCCAGGGCGAAATGTTTATAGATGGTGAGGCTGGCGCCCAGAAATGTGAGCAGCGCAGCGAGAATATAGACCTGTGCCCTTGGCGACATTCGCCATTCCCCGTTCGTTGTTGGATGCAGCTTGTGGCCGCGTATTCTTGCCGAGTACCAGTGCTTCCGCCAGTACCCGGCCCACAATTCCGGGTATTAAACGTGGAATTATTTGCTGATCACCGGCATTTTGGGCTTGCCCTGTACCAGCTTGCGGCTCACATCCACCACCGCGGCGTCTTTCAGAAAATTGCGACCCACCAGTAATGGGAACTCGAATTCACCGCGTTCTACCAGGTTCACTTCCACTATGTGGGTAACCTCACCGACGGTGAGGCTCATATCGACAATGGGGCGGCGCTGGCGATCGAATCCGGGGCGGGCTACACGCACGTGACGCTTGATGGGAAGCTCAATTTTCTCGGAATGCCCCTCGTCACCATCTTCCAGTTTGAATCGCACCCAGTCACTGCCATCGCGTTCGAAGCGCGTCAGCTCCAGTACGCTGAGGGAGCAGGTGGCTGCACCAGTGTCAACCAGCGCCGTCAGGCGGACACCGCCCGGTTCAACCGTGAAGATCTCTTCGGAGCCGAGCACCAGTTTGTCTTTGGCGACAGGCACTTCGATCACTCGATCTACCTTACGCTCGACCACACGCTCGACCACCTGAATTTCAGGCTCCGCGCACACAACGGCTTCCATGGTGGGACAAAGGCTTGGGTCAAAGGAGGCGGGCATCGCCGACGAAACATCCTCCGCAGCCGGGGATTCAATCGGGGTCGCGCTTGTTGCCACGTTTTCACAACCTGACAGCAGTTGGGCAACCAACATAAAGAAAGCTATGGGTAAAAACCGCATCTGTTTATTACTACCTTAGGGGCGGGACAGCCGGCCCTGAGCTTGTTATCGAGCGTAAATCCTGGCGGCAAATCATTTTCGGGCCATCCGTGGTGCCCGTTTTTTGTAAGCTGCGCATACTATCGTATCCCCGTTGCCGCTGCACAGTGACCGTGACGGGGCACACATTCCCGGCGAACAATCGCCGATAATTTAATCAGGGAAGGATAGTCTCCAGCAGATTTCTAAACGAGATGGTACCAACTGGTCATAATCAATCAAGCGCCGATCCATCTGCCGCGCTCAGAAGCCGGCCATCAACCTCTCGCCAGTCGCAGGTCTATTTCTTCCAACTTGCGGATAAGTGCCGCTACCGGCAGTTCGCTGCCACGAAAAAACTCCTCTGCCATAGGAGCAATACCGCATGCCTGTGGCAGCGGCATTTCCAACTCCACCATATGGCTCATACGCGGCAAAAATACAAACTGTAGCCACTGGGGAAGCGTCAGCGTATCCACACAGAACGGTTCCGTACTCGCCAGCGCCGCTGGCGATGGCGGCTCGGCATCCCACAGGCTCAGGACGCGAAGGTCCGCTTCCAGTTCCAACAGCAGGGTGGCGATATCGGGGTAAATCGACTTCATAAGGCTATATTGGTTCAGTTTATCGAGCGTCTGAATGGCGGCAGCGAATCCAGCATCGCGCGCCCGTAGCGTTTGGTGACGATGCGCCGGTCCAGCAGGGTGATGGTGCCGCTGTCCTGCTCCGTACGCAGCAGCCGGCCACAGGCCTGCACCAGCTTGAGCGCCGCATCCGGTACCGTGATCTGCATAAAGGCATTGCCGCCCTTGGCCTCGATCCACTCCGCCAGCGCCGCTTCGATGGGATCGTCCGGCACCGCAAAGGGCAATTTCGCAATCACCACATGGCGACAGTAGTCCCCCGGCAGATCCAGGCCCTCGGCGAAACTGGCGAGGCCGAACAGCACGCTGTGGCCTCCGCTATCGACACTTTTCTTGTGACTGTCGAGCAGCTGTTGACGGGATTGCTGACCCTGCATCAGGATGCGGTTGCGCCAGGTGCCGGGGAGCGATTCGTACACCGTCTCCATCTGCCGACGGGAGGCAAACAGCACCAGGGAACCGCCCGGTCCCTCCAATAGGTCCGGGAGAGCCTCGATCACCGCATCCGTATGCAGGTCGGCGTTATTCGCCTCCACCGCATCTCTCGGCACCCGCAGCTCGGCGCGGGAGAAATCGAACGGGCTGGGTACGATTTCGTAGCTGGCGTTATCCGGGGTACCGGCGCGCATTTTCAGGCGGTCGAAGCGTCCCAGCGCGGTGAGGGTGGCGGAGGTCAGCACGGCGCCATAGCAGCGGCGCCACAGGCTGTACTCCAGGGTCTTGCCGGCGAGAATAGGCGAGCTGCACACCTCAAAATCGAACGAACCGCCCCACTCCACCAGGGTTACCCAGCGCGCCTGCGGCACCGCGCCCTCGTCGACGCGGGAATAGTTGGCCCAGAGCTCCAGATTTGCCTCGGCGCGGCCGTGCCAACTGCCGAGTATGGGGTACCAGCGCTCCAGGTCGACAATCGGCACCGGGCTGTGTACGTCTTCCATCATGCGCTGGGCGGACTGCACCATCTTGCTGAGCAGCCCTTCGATCTCATCGAAATCCTCCCGCAACTGTTCAGCCAGGTGCATCAGGGATTCGGGCACCACACCGCCCTCAAAGCGGTGGCGCTGGCTCTTGCCGCGCTCGTCTTCGAATTCGCACAGGTCTTCCAGCAGCGGCCAGGCCATCTCCATTTTCTGCTTTGCGGCCGTGAGCAGCCCCGGCAGCTCTTCGCCGGCGCGATCCAGTTCACCACCATCGCCGATTTCGCCGAGTAGCTGCCCGAGATTCTTGTTGGCCTGATCCAGCCAGCCAGTGGTGGCTCCGACACGGCTGTGGTGGGCGAAGTGGTTCAGCGCCTTGTCCGGCAGGTGGTGGGCCTCGTCCAGCACGTAAATGGTTTCTTCCGGCGGTGGCAGGATCGCACCGCCGCCGAGGGCCAGATCCGCCAGCAGCAGGTCGTGGTTGGCCACGATCACCCGGCTCTTGCCGAGGCTTTCTCGGGCGCGGAAGAAGCTGCAGCTGCTCACGTGGGGGCAGCGACGGCCACTGCACTGGCGGTGGTCCGTGGTAACCCGGCTCCAGTCGTCGCCCTCGATGGTGTCTTTCCAATTGTCGCGGTCACCGTCCCAGCCGCCGCTGGCCAGTTCGTCGGCCATGTCGCGATACAGCTTGATCCCCACCTCGTCCACCTGGGGCTTCTCGTCTTCGTACAGCGCCATGGAGGCACCGATGCCACTGGAGGTGAGTTCGGTGAGCAGCTGGTCGAGCTTGGACAGGCACAGGTAGCGACCGCGGCCCTTGGCCAGCGACACTTCAAACTTGAGACCGGAGTGGCGGATGAGTTCGGGCAGATCCTTGTTGATGATCTGCTCCTGTAAGGCCACGGTAGCGGTGGAAACCACCAGGGTTTTGTCGTGGGCGATGGCCATGGGGATGGCGGCCAGCAGGTAGGAGACGGTTTTGCCGGTACCGGTACCCGCCTCCACCACGCAGATATGCTCGCCGTCGGTCTTGCCGTGATCCCGCTCACCAGCGCCGTTGCGCTGGATTCCGCCGAGCGCGCGGGCGATGGCGGCAATCATCAGCTTCTGGCCGTAACGGGCCTTGAGCTCGCGGCCGTTGAGGAACTGACGGTAGGCGTTCTGGATGGAATCTTTGTCTTTTTCGCTGAGCACTGGGAACCGACGGATTAATCTGCACTGGAGGTTAAATCAGCCGGCCATTATCCACGGTTGTTCAGGGTTTAGCCAACCCGTACTACTGCTCAAACGCCAAACGAGACACCACCGGGTTGGCGTAGGCCTGAATCGCCTTGTCCCGCCAGCGCTCGTCAATCGCTGCCATGCGTTGCTCGAATTGCTCGCGGATTTCCTGATGCTCATCGGGATGCCAGGGTTTGGCCGGGTAGCCGACGGGCAGCTCCGGCGCAACACCATAGATCATCTGGTAGGCGATCAGGTTGGTGGGGTGCAGCACATAATTGCCGATGATCTGGCGGTCGATCTCGTCCGCCAGCGCGGAGACATCGGTGAAATCTTTCTCGATCGGGGTGCCGAAAGCCGCGTGAATGTGGCCTTTCTTCCCCACTACACCCTTGCCGATACTGCCCAGGTCTTCGTGGGCCTCTTTCTGGTACTCGTCCTGGTGCTCGGTGATGTAGAGCTCGCGCGCCTTGTAGCGGTCACAGGGATCCCACTCGTAGGAAATCGACAGCGGCACAATGTGCAGCTCGCGCCAGAAATCCGCAAACGGCTGCTCCTTCGGCTTCGCCATGGCGAACATCGCCGCCAGCGCGGGATTAGTACGGTCGAGGCCGTCTTTGGCACGGCCGGCGCGCTGGGCAATCCACACGTGCTCGTTTTCGTTGACGATAGAGTGGTGGATGTACTGGGAAAGTGTGGTGGCCGCCGCCAGCTTTTCCCGGCGGCTGCCGGAGCTGCGTTTCACCACAAAGCACTTGTTCAGCTTCATGATGTCGGTGGCAAACTGCTTGGACAGCAGGTTGTCGCCGATGGCGATGCGGGAGGTCTCGTGACCTTCCTTGAACATCGCGAGAATTGCCAACGCCGGGTCCATGGCGATATCGCGGTGGTTACTGACGAACAGGCAGGCGCGATCCCTGGGCAGGGTGTCCAGCCCGGAAATGGTGAGTCCGCAGCTGGTGCGATTGACCGCCTTTTCCAGATAGCGGGCAATCACCTCCTGCACACCGCGAATATTGTTCGCCTTGCGGAATTCGAAGCGCACGAACTGACGCACCAGCCACGCCAGCGGTCGCTCCAGCTTGCTGGCAGCGCCGGGCAGCAGGAAGTGCGCCACCACGCGGGACATCTCCGGGTCTTCTACCAGGCGCCGGAGCACCGGGCGCACCTCATCGTCCCGGTAGGGGCGGATTTCATCGAATTGACTCAGGTCCAGATTTCTCGCATTCATGGGGATTTTCTACCTGCCAACTACAGCGCGTTCACTCCGGAAACGGCACTCTGGCTCATTCTTATTGTGGCCCACCCCTGAAAAACACAGGGAAGGCCGGGTAAAACCGGCGCAGAACATACCGGATGCGCGCACGAACTGCCAGCGCTGCAACGGACCTTGTAGTACAGGGATGCCCGCCCCCTGACGCCGCCGTGGCGCCGCAGTGCTCTGCCCGCTGCCGCCGGCTCGCTATAGACATATCCTGGCCCGGCCCCGAGAATAGGCCGCTTTGCGCCTGTTTGCGCCTATAACAAGATACTGACTACAAATACTGGCAACAGGAAACTGACCCGACGGCCCGGCCATAAGCGGGGTTGCCGGCTGTTGTCAGAAATAAGGAGAACAACTTGAGCCAGACCAGTTCCAGCAATGCCAGTGAATCTCACCACAACCCCAGCCTGCTGGATGCCCTGATCCCCCTGCTGATCCTTATTACCCTGCTTTCCCTGTCGGTGTTTTTCTACGGTGCGGATTCCTCCTACGGCCCCAACCAGATTGCCCTGCTGCTGTGCGCTGGCGTCGCCGCGCTGGTGGGGATGAAAAACGGGTACACCTGGAAGGAAATGGAAGGCGGCATGCTGCACGGGATGAGCCTGGTGTTCGGCGCCATTCTGATTCTGCTGGCGGTGGGCGCACTGATCGGCAGCTGGATTCTCGCCGGCACCGTGCCGTCGATGATCTACTACGGGGTGCAGATGCTGTCGCCCCAGTGGTTCTATGCGGCCAGCTGTATTATCTGCGCCATCGTCGGCCTCAGTATTGGCTCCAGCTGGACCACCGCCGGTACCCTGGGTGTGGCGCTGATGGGCATTGCCGCTGCCCTGGGACTCAACCCTGCCATTACCGCAGGCGCGGTGATCTCCGGCGCCTATTTTGGCGACAAGATGTCCCCGCTGTCCGACACCACCAACGTGGCCGCGGCAGTGACCTCCAACGATCTGTTCCTGCACATCCGCCACATGCTGTGGACGACGATCCCCGCGTTTACCCTGGCAGTCACCATATTCGCGATAATCGGTCTCAGCGCCGATACCGGCCAGGCATCCGCGCAAGATATCCAGCAGCTGCTGAACGCCCTGCAGGAAGAATTCAGCATATCCATCATCAGCCTGTTGCCGCTGGCACTGCTTCTGCTCATGGCCTGGCGGAAGATTCCCGCCTATCCCACGCTGATTATCGGCGCGCTGGTTGGCTGCGCGATCGCGATGATTTTCGAGCCCAATGCCACCCGCCAGCTGGCCGGCGGCGAAGGCCCCCTGAGCCTGCTGAAAGGTGCCTGGCACAGCCTGTTCGACGGCTACAAATCCTCCTCCAGCAATGAAGCCGTTGCATCCCTGCTGTCCAAAGGCGGCATGAGCAGCATGCTCAACACCATCTGGCTGATCATTTCCGCCATGGCCTTCGGCGGCGTCATGGAGCGCGCCGGCTTCCTCGAGCGCATCGTCAATTGGGCGCTGTCCGGCGTCAAAACCGTGGGCGGCCTCATCACCTCCACGGTACTTACCTGCTTCGGTATGAACGCCGCTGCGGGCGACCAGTACATGGCCATCATCATCCCCGGGCGCATGTTCCGCGAAGCCTTCAAAGACAAGGGGCTGCATGGGCTGAACCTGTCCCGCACCCTGGAAGACTCCGGCACCATCACTTCCGTGCTGATCCCGTGGAATACCTGCGGCGCCTATATGAGCGCCACCCTGGGTGTTGCTACATTTACCTACGCACCCTTTGCGCTGTTCAATATCATTTGCCCGTTGCTGGCCATTGCCTACGGTTGGCTGCATTTCAAGCAGATGCCCCTGGGCAAGCAGGACGAACTGCCATTTGCCAACGAGCCACTGCGTTGACCTGCAAACCGGGCGACACCGCAATGGTGCCGCCCGGTATTTCCTTCTGACCCAACACCAATCCGGATTGCCCTGCCGTGACTGACGCCAGTAAACCATCCCAGCCCGAATCCCCCCAACCGCCTTCCACACTGAGTGAATTGATCGCTGCCGCGGACTTCGATTTGCGCTGGTTTGACCTGGGCCGCCGCGTCCAACCCATCGGCAGAAAAGCCGCGCACGAGTTTGAAAGTGGTGCAGCACCCTGGCCCCACCCCTATTTACGTCAGGCCTGGTGCGGGCTGCTGTTGTGGCCCAAGGGAAAAAGTGCCGCCGATGGGCAGGGGAAAACCGGTGAACCGGTAGTGTGGTTTTTACGCCTGCCCCTGGACGAGCAGGGAAAATTGCTGCTGTCGGTCCGCGACCGCTTTCTCAAGCAACTGCAGCAGGCACTGTACAGCCCCTCGTCGGATGAGCCACGTGCAATTGGAACACCGGCCGCGCCCGCCAAGTCCCTGCAACAAGCACTGGACGACAGTGGCCTTATGTTTGCTCCCTCCGCGGATAAACGTGCGGTATTCCATGCGAAATCCGCCCGCCTGCTCAACCGCGACGCCAGCGACCACTACCCGGCGGCGCGCGCCTACGCCAAAGATCCGGCGTCTTTCCCGTGGGAACAGCTGGCCCTTCAGGGGATCGCTGATCTCGCTGTGCGCTGGGAAGAGGAAAAACCACAACTGGTGAAAACGCTGCCACGCTTTGCCACCCCGGCACTGATTTCCCTGTGCCAGTGCCTGGAAAGTGAAGCCATCGACCACCAGATCGCCGAAGCACTGATTCGCCGCGCGGAACAGTCCCTCGCAAGCGATACACCGGATTTCAATCTGATTACCGCTGTGGTGCGGGGGCTGTCTCACAGTGTCGCAGTGGGCATGCGCCAGCAGTTCCTGCTGCAACTGTTACAGAGCGACGCTGGCACACACGGCGAAGTTCTGGCGGCCATCGGCAGCCGCTGCAGTGAAGACCTGCAACAACCGGAGGTCGCCAGTGCCTGGCTGGAAAAGCTGAGCGAAAGTCAGCCCCAGCAAACTTTCAATCTATTACTGACGGACCTGTTGTTTCTCCCGCAACTGCGCAACATTTTACTGGGTGTTCTGCGCAACCCCGAACGACCGGAATCCATCGCGCGCGCATTCGGTGCCTTTCTACAGCCCACCGGCAAGTAACAGGAAAAGTAACCCGGGAAAAAAAGTGGGCGGGAGTAGCCGGTGATAGCTAGCACCGGGAAACTCCACGCGCCAACGCCCCGCCTCAACCACTCGTTTTACTACCACTACTTAGCGCGCATAAAAAATATGCGCGCAATTCATCTGGCATCGCACCTACTATGCGGAAGTACATTTGCAGTTTCTGACGTGCATTCCCGCCTGTATTTTCCAAAAAATAAAAAAATAAAATTTTTTTCGCTTTACTGAAAAAAAATCTTCAGCCTCCCTCGTAGACCAGAGGCCAAATTGGCAGAAAACCCTGCACATTAGCGGCTTCTGATGCGACAAACTGGCGGCGGTTTTATCCTGAATTAAACCGTGGCGGCTATTTTTACCGCGTGCCTATTACACTCCAATGGGCGGTATGTTTGTAGAAAATATTTTTACAAAGCACACCAAACAGGTGACGTTTTATTGTCTATGCTATTGACTAACATCAACGGAAAGGAGTTAGGGGATGAATTTCACTCCAGCCAAGTACTTAACCGGAATTATTTGTGCACTGGTTCTCGCAGGTTGCTGTGCACCGGCTCCGATGCCGGCCGCCTGCCCTCCGGGCTCTGAACAGATTCCAACGTCTATGGCCTGTCCTGCGGACGCGGATTGCTGGATGGCATCCGACAACGTTCGTTGCATGAAGGTGGTTAAATAACCGCCCTCATACAGGAACATGCAAATGCCGCTTTTCGAAGCGGCATTTTGCATTTCCGGGTACCACTATTTCCACAATCTGCCTGAATCCCTCTCTGACCTTTACTGCTGCCATCAGCCCTCGCTGCACGCAGTCGCAATCCTGCACTGAATCCAGAGTATCCAGCGGTCGCTCCACTATTCCCTCCCCTCTTCATCTGACCTATCGCTGACATCAGCAATCCATGCCATACACACTGGCCGCCCCAGTCAATTGTCGCTAGTATTTGCGTCTTTGCCCCAGACTATTCCTTTCAGCGAAGAACAATTGACCATGGATGCTCTACCCCTGTCCGCCGCCATTGCCCAACTGCAACAACATAAAGATCAGCAGCGCTGGTCCCTGCGCGACCTGTTCGCATCCACACCGGATCGCGCCGAGGTTTTCAGCGCCGAGGCGGCCGGGATCTACCTGGACTACAGCAAGAACCTGTTGAGCGCGGAAACCCTGCAACGGCTGCTGGACTACACCGGCACGGCACAACTGAAAAGCCGCATCGAGGCCCTGTTCTCCGGTGCCAACATCAATAACACCGAACACCGCCCCGCCCTGCACACCGCACTGCGCTTTCACGGTGAGCCGAAAACCGAGCACGAACAGGCGGTGGCAGATTGTCGCGCGCAGATGGCCAAATTTGTCGATCAGGTACACAGCGGCGCCTGGAAAGGGTTTAGCGGCAAGCGTATCCGTCATGTGGTGAATATAGGTATCGGCGGCTCAGACCTGGGCCCACGCATGGTGTGCGAGGCCCTGCGCCCCTGGCACAACAAAGACCTGACGGTGCACTTTGTGGCGAATATCGACGGTGCCGACCTGAGCGATACCCTCGCTCCGCTGCCCGCGGACGAGACGCTGTTCATCGTCGCGTCCAAGTCCTTCTCCACCCTGGAAACCCGCCAGAATGCGCTGTCAGCCCGCCAGTGGATGCTCGACGCTGGCTGTGCGGCATCTGACCTGCAAAAGCATTTTGTGGCGGTGAGCAGCAATATCGTCGCGGCGCAGGATTTCGGCATCGCCGCGCAGAATATTTTCCCGATGTGGGACTGGGTGGGTGGCCGCTACTCCCTGTGGTCCGCCATCGGCCTACCCATCGCGCTGGCTTGTAGCTTTGAGGTGTACAGCGATCTGCTCAAGGGCGCGAACGCCATGGACACCCATTTCGCCGAGGCGGAATTTTCACAGAATCTTCCGGTGCTGATGGCACTGATCCACTTCTGGTATCGCCAGTGCTGGGGTGCTGGCAGCCTTGCGGTTCTACCCTACGCCCAGCGTCTGGCAAAGTTCCCGGCATGGCTGCAGCAACTGGATATGGAAAGCCTGGGCAAGAGTATTACCCGCGGCGGTGAGCACCTGCCTTATCCGAGTGGCGCGGTAATCTGGGGGGCGGAGGGCAGCAACGGCCAGCACTCTTTCCACCAGCTGCTGCACCAGGGCACGGATATGATTCCGGCAGATTTTGTGGCGATCAAGGAGCCGACCTCGGAGTTGAAAGAGCAGCACCAGTGGCTGCTGTCCTGCTGTTTGAGCCAGAGTCAGGCGCTGCTGCGCGGCAAGTCACTCGCCGAGGCGCGCAAGGAACTGGAAGCATCCGGCCACACCCACAAGGAAGTACACCAGCTGGCTCCACACAAGGTGGTTCCGGGCAACCGCCCGAGCAATACGCTGGTTGTCGAACGGCTCGATCCTTTCCATCTGGGCGCTTTGCTGGCCCTGTATGAGCACAAGGTGTTTACCTTTGGCTGCCTGCTGGATATCAACCCGTTTGATCAGTGGGGCGTGGAGCTGGGCAAGGTGCTTGGCAACGGCGTACACGATGCGATTGAGGGTGAGATTCCGGCGGATTGGGATGGATCTACTGCCCACCTTCTTAAACTACTTCTTAAGTAATTTTTTGTGCCTTCGTTAAGTCGGTGGACCCGCTTAGTGGGTTTGCTGGCGGCCAAGCACCGGGTGTGGGTTTTCAGGACCGCTGTGAACCCATCCCTGGGCGCTGCGGCGCAAACATCCTGTTTGCGACGCTCCTGAAAACCCACACCCGGCACTCGACCTTCCCATCGCGCTCAGTGCTTTATCCTGCCCCCAAAATCCTCTTCGTCTGGATAAAACGCAGTGCATCGAATCGAAGGCAGAGTGCTGGGGATTCGTTTTCGAAAGCGTCGGCGACAGGGACGTCGCCGACGCAGCGTACAGGGATGTATTCACAGCGGTTTCGAAAACGAATACCCAGTGCTCTGCCGCCTAAAAACCACCTTACTCGGTACCACGGACAAATACCTATCTAATCTGTTCGTTTAGATTGTTGATCTAGCAAAGGCCTGATCAAATCCATAGGTAACGGAAAAACAATCGTAGAACTCTGATCCCCGGCAATATCAATCAGAGTCTGCATATACCGCAAGGTAATCGCATTCGAATTCTTGGATAACTGATCCGCCGCCTCGGTAAGCTTCGCCGCCGCCTGCGCCTCACCCTCCGCATGAATGACCTTCGCCCGCCGCGCGCGCTCTGCTTCCGCCTGCTGGGCAATCGCGCGGATCATGCTTTCATCCAGATCGATATGTTTGATCTCAACATTGGTGACCTTCACGCCCCAGGCATCTGTCTGCTCATCGAGAATCTTCTGGATATCCACATTGAGCTTGTCCCGCTCGGACAGCATCTCGTCCAGTTCGTGCTTACCCAACACCGAACGCAACGTGGTCTGGGACAGCTGGCTCACCGCCTCGTGATAATTTTCCACATTGATGATTGCCGACTGCGGGTCGATCACACGGTAATACACCACCGCATTCACCTTTACCGACACGTTATCGCGGCTGATCACGTCTTGGGTGGGTACATCCATCACCACCACGCGCAGATCCACACGCTCCATGGTCTGGATGACAGGGATAATAATGATCAGGCCCGGGCCTTTCACCGCCTGAAAGCGGCCGAGAAAAAACACCACCGCGCGCTCGTACTCCCGCAGAATGCGGATTGCATACATCACCAGCAGAACAACCGCCAGCATTAACAGACTGGCAAAGTAGCTGATCATAAACGTCTCCTTGTTTGGTTATTCCGGTGTTACCTGCAGCGACAACCCCTTCTCCGCGGTCACTTTTACCAACTGCCCTTCCGTCAGCAGGTTGTCACAGTGCGCGCGCCAGATCTCACCATCAATTTTTACCAGCAGGTCCGGCTCAACTTCTGACACCACCGCGGTACGCCCCACCATGGCCTGATTGGCAGCGACTTTTGGTTTATGTAGGCTGCGGCCGACCGCGTATAAAAATCCGAGTAACGCCAGACCACTGACCGCGGCAATAGAGCCGATCAATGTCCTGGATACCCGCATTCCCGGCACATCGCTGTCAATCAGCATCACCGAGCCAATCACCAGGGCAATAACGCCGCCTATGCCGAGCGCGCCGAAACTGGGCACAAACATTTCTGCGGCGATCAGCAGAGCCCCCACAATGATGAGCGCCAGACCCGCGTAATTGGTCGGGAGTACCTGCAGTGCATAAAGCGCCAGTAACAAGCAGATAATACCCACCACGCCGGGCACGATGGCGCCGGGACTGTAGCCTTCGAATATCAGCCCATAAATGCCGATCAACAACAGGATATAAGCGATTTGCGGATTGGTGATCAGGGATAATAGCTCGTTGCGCCAGTCGGGCTCATAAGCCACCACCGGCAGCTGCGCGATACTTCCGGCAATTTTCTGCTTGCCGTCCGGCAGTATCACTTCCCGGTTGGGCAGCTGTTGCAGCAATTTTTGTTGGTTGTCTGCCACCAGGTCCACCACATTCTCGGCCAGCGCCTCCCGCGCCGTCAGAGTCGCCGCGTCCCGCACGGCCTTTTCCGCCCAGTCCGCATTGCGACCATAGCGCAGGGCAAGCCCGCGGATATAGGCGACGGAATCGTTGATGATCTTCCGCTCCATCGCGCCGCCAGAATCACCGGCCCGCTTTTCCTGCTGCTCTTTCGGCGCCTTTTCGTCACCGCCCTCTTCCCCGGATTTTTCCGGCGCGGTGGATGGTGGTTCCTGCTGTCCGGGCATGCCGCCAATCTGCACCGGGGTGGCGGCACCAAGGGTGGTGGAAGGAGTCATCGCCGCCACATGGCTGGCGTAGAGAATATAGGTGCCGGCGCTTGCAGCGCGCGCGCCGGCCGGAGTGACGTAGGTAACGTAGGGAATTTCCGAGGCGAGAATGTGCTGGATGATGTTTCGTGTGGCGGCATCCAGCCCACCCGGGGTATCCATATTAACGATGAACAATCGCGCGCCGTTTTTACGCGCCTTATCGCTGGTGCGAATCAGGTAATCCGCGGTGGCGGGGCCAATGGGGCCGTTGATCGAGAGCCGGGCAATATGCGGGCCCACCTCGTCGACGGTCTTATCCTTTGGTTCATCCTGGAATTGCGCTTCTTGCGCGACGCCGTAGACAAATAGCAGCTGCGCCAAAAGCAGTAGGCAGGCAAGTACTCCTTTCGACAACCGCTGGTTCATGGCCGTTATCCGGGGCGGAAAGACTGGGGAACCACAAGCGTAACAGAGTGGGGGAAAAGCAGCGGGATTGGCGCGCCGGATGCGGGCAATACGGTGCTCGCATCCGCCCGTCACGCCAGATTCTATTAATCCGCAGCCATGTAGCGCCGGGCAAACTTCGCGTCCATTTTTTGCAGGTCCACCACAACCAGCCCATCCACCGAATCGCAGAAGTCCGGGTCGATATTGAAGGCGTGGAAGCTGGTGCCCCCGGGAACGGTGACCGCGGTGTATTTCTTGAAGAGCGGCGGCAACACGACACCCTCTTCTTTCAGGATCTGTTTCAGCTGCAGCATATCGAGGTTGGGGTCTCCCGCCAGTTCCGGCAAATCGGAACGCGCCTCCACAAACGGCAGGCGGGCGTTGCCCATCGGTTGGTGGGTGGCGAAGTGGTACAGGAAATAGCGCACGATGGCGGACTTGGCGCGGCGGGAGAAGTTACCGGGCATGGATACCGGGCCGAACAGGTAGCGGCGCTTATTGCGCAGTATCCACTGGCCGATACCACACCACAGCAGGTCGAGGCCGCGACCGCGCCAGTAGTCCGGCAGCAGGAAGCTGCGGCCGAGCTCTGCAGAGGCCGGCAGGCATTCCTCCGGCGACCTGGAGTAATTGAACAGGGTGGTACTGTAGATCTTGTCCGCACTGAGGCCTTCGGTGCTCACCAGGCGATAGGCACCTGCAAGGCGCTGGCGCTCTTTGTCCCACAACAGCAGGTGATCGTACCAGGCATCAAAGGCATCCCAGTCACGGCTGTTGCCGGTACCCTCGCCCACGGCGCGGAAGGCAATTTCCCGCAGCCTCGATAATTCGCGCATTACCGGACAGTCCGGCTGCTGACGATAGAGCTTTACCTCGAATTCACCCTGGGCAGCCAGAGTCTCACAGCGCACCAGCACCGCGGCGACGTCAGCTGGAGCTTCCGCACCCGCGATAGGTTCCGGCGCCAGTCCCTGCGGATTTTTATGCAAGCGATAGACCTGCCTTTTCCACAGCTTGGCCTGTGCCCGCGGCGCCATGGGCCAGGCGCGGTAGTGTTCCGGTGCGACCGGCATACCGATACGGATATCGATACCGCGGCGTACCTGCTTGAACATTTCCCGCACCAGCCACAGGGTCGACAGCGGCTTGTTGACCATGGACAGGCCATACCACCACAGAGAATTTCTGCCGCGCACCTGCACCGGCAGTATCGGCGCAGCAGTCTTGTCCGCAAAGCGGATAAAACCCGGGTTCCAGTGGCCATCGCGCACCCCCTGGTGCGTGAGGCGGGACACTTCCCCTGCGGGAAAAACAATGATGACACCACCGGCGCGCAGGTGGCTGTAGATACCCTCCACATCCTCGCGGCGGGTGCGGCCATTGAAGTTGTCTACCGGTAGCAGATAGCTACGCAGGGGTTCGATATTCCACAGCAGCTGGCTCGCCACAGCCTTCACATCCCTACGCACCCGCGCAACCAGATCGATCAATGCTAGCCCGTCAAGGCTGCCGAGCGGATGATTGGAAACGATCACCAGCGGTCCGCTGGTGGGTATTCTTTCCAGCTCTGCCAGATTGACGTCGTAGCGAAAATCGAAGGAGCGGAATACCTGGCGGATAAAGTCGAGTCCACCAAGGTGCGGAAAGTCCCTGCCGAATTGCTGCAGCTGCTGCTCGCAACAGATTTTTTTAACCGTGGCAGAAACCAGCCGTCTTGTAGGACTTTGCGGCGCAGCACTGTACCAGGGATTTTTATGTAGCAGGTTATCGAGCTGGATCATGCGGCCACCGCCTCAGTCATGATACGGGCAATTTTCGGTGTGCGGTGCCAGTGCAGAATATTCAATGCGCCGCTTTTTTCTTCGACCACGGCGGTCATGGAATCGACCCAGTCACCGCAGTTGGCGTAGGTAACCGCCTGATCCCGGGCCTCGCTGTGACGGATACTCGCGCGGTGAATATGCCCACAGATAATGCCGTCAAAACCGCGACGACCAGTCTCGCGGATCGCCACCTCTTCGAACTTGTTCATCATCCGCCGCGCTGCGTTCACGCGGTTTTTCACATGATTGGCGAGGGACCACCAGGGCTTGTCGAAGCGGCTGCGCCAGTAATTGATCCAGCGGTTGATGCGCAGCATCAGGTAATAACTCTGGTCGCCGATGTGATAGCTGACCGGATTGATCTCGATATGGTGCTCGAACTGGTCGCCATGGGTAACCCAGTAGCGCTTGCCGTCGGCCGTGGTGTGGGTCCACTCGCGCTCCACACGGATATTGCCCAGGCGCTTGCCTGCCCAGCTGCGCATCGGCGCGTCGTGATTGCCGGGAACGTAGATGATTTCGGGAACGCGGCTGCTGAGTTCGGATAACACACCCAGCAGCAGGGTGGACGCGTGGCACCAGCTACCCTTGCCCTGGGACAGCGCCTTCATGTCGAAGATATCGCCCACCAGATAGACCGTGTCTGCACTGTTCTGGGCGAGGAAGTCTGCCAACCGTTGCGGCTCGCTATCCCGGCTGCCCAGGTGAACATCGGAGATCCACAGTGCGCGATATCTGTTACTCATTGGCCAGTCCCGTCGTCGGTTAGGAAATTCGGTTGGGGAAATCCTACTGACGGAAACTTTGCGCGAGTTTTCTTACAAATCGGCGGCCGATTCTTGAAGCTTCTGTTTCAAGCGGGCAAAAAGGAGAAAAACGGTGACAACAAAGTCAGGAAAGAGAAACTTGATTCTAATTGCGCACCCGTTGAATGGTTTCCAGCCGGGACACACTGCCCAGATAATCCTGCCAGCTGGCCTGTAGTTCCGAAGTCTGGTAGCGCTGGTACTTCTCCCGGTCCAGCCAGAAGACGCGGGTGCGTGCCCGGCGCAAATCGATCGGCGGCAACTGATCGATCGCCGCCGAGCCCAATTTGAACACCGAGCCGGCGCGGGAGTTCTGGATCATGTCACTGACGATAGTGAGGTGAACATTCTCCGCCGCAGGGTCGAAATGATTCAGTGCCGCCACATCCGAGAGTGCCTCGAAAATGGGTGAAACCGGCTGTTCACTACCTCCCACCGCACGCGCGATAGCCAGATCCAGAGGCTGCTCGAAGCGCTGTTGATAAAGCGCTTCCACAAACTGGCGGTTCGCGGTCAAGGTGCTCACGTCCTTGCCCGAACTCGGCTTGCACAGATCCACGACAGGTTCGGACAGGCCGTTGTAATGATCATCCAGCACAAAGATCGAGAAGCGGTCGTTGACCGCCGCACTTTCCAACAGACCTGCCAGATGGGTTTTCAGGAAATGGGTCTGATGGGCGGAAAGCGTATCGGATGCATCAATCACCACGATGTGTTGTGCAACACGCGGCAGATCGGGATTGCACAGGGTTACCGGGTCATAATTTCGCTCGGGGGCGCGCGCCACCTTCAGAGCGAACAGCGCAAGTAACGCAAGTATGGCGACACTGACACCAATGATCGCCATTCCCTTCTTGTCTTCCCATGAATACCGGTGCCGGCGGTGCCCACGACGTCGTCCCACTGCCATGGTTTCAAGCTCTCCGCAATCCGTGATCCAACTCGAGCTTTTCCACCAGCGCGGACAGGGACTGTTGAATTTCATCACAGCGCTGATTTACCGTCGCTATGCCCTGGTCGTACACCTGATCCAACTCCGCCATCAGTTCTTCGAATACCGACAGGTCCCGCTGGTGCTGCTCCAGCCCGGTGGTATTCAAGCGCGGTATTTTATCCAATTCAAAGCGCAGTAACTCGCCAAAATACGCCGCGCGACGATTCATCATGCGCGCGGAATAGGACTGGTAGTAGCGGATCAGTTCATCCAACAACGTCTGCGCTTTGACAATATCTTCCTGATAATGTCGGTGAATCTCCTCGCTGCGCTCGATGCTGGCCTTGAACTGGATAAACTGGGCACGCAGGGTTTTCTCCTTTTCTGCCAGCAGCTCGTGCAGTTCATCCACCACTTCATTGACCCCTTCTATGGCATCTTCAAAGCTCTCGGCCCAGGACTTCTGCAAATTGCGCATACGACGGGTAACCGCGGTGTAGCCCGGGTAGCGATCGTCCACCACGAAAAATTTTGCACTCAGTAATGCCAGCGCAATAACGCTCACTACCATCATTACCCAGGAATTGAAATCCTCAATCGCCAGCGGCGTTGCGCGCAAACTGTTTATCGCCAGCTGCGATGCGGTAAACGGGTCCTGTTCCAGCGCTTCCCGGTAGTGGCCCACGCCCAGCACAAACACAATGGAAAGTGTAACTACCGCAGACAACAACACGGCAGAGAATGTCTTTCTCGCCAGGTTCTGGTGAAAACAGTTTCTGAGGGAGAACGCCATAAAGGCGGCGAGCCCGAGATTGATCAGGGCGATAATAAAGGCCTGAAAAAATCCACCGACCAGCCCAAGCTCACTGCCCTTGGAGAGAAAAAACGCATTCAGCAGTGTTTCCAGAATGACAATAAAAAAGATCACGGAATAATGCAGCAGCTTGGATTCGGGATATACCGCTTCACGCGTGAGCCCGTTGCGATGCCGAAAAATCTCCAGATCCATGCGCACCGCAGAGTAATCCTGCGCACTGCGCTTTAGCCCGCCGATCAGGTTGGCCAGCCGACCACCGACCTTTTTCTCCACCAGCGAGTCGATATTTTTCATTTCCTGGAACAGCTGGCGGATATCCACTTCACTTCGGTCCGCCAGCTCCTTGTCCAGTTCCGTTTGGCGGTTTTCGTGCACCCTGCCGATCACCTCGCGCACCACGTAGGCACGCAGGCTTTCCTCACTTTCGGTATGGTTGCGACGGTCTACCTCGGGGATTCCCGCTTTTACGTCGCGCTCGACACGCTGCTCGATTTTGAGCGCGGAGATGGCGGTTTTGATGGCCGGTATTGAAGTCATGAGATCACCTAAAAACTTCCACTACATTTTAGGTTTCGGAAATCGCAGCACCGGTCTCGCGCCCGGGTTCAAACTCCGGATCACGGACAGGCAGACCGCGTTTTCCTTTTCTCAGAATAGATGGCCGCCGGTTGTCGTCAGCGACATTGCGACAAACCGTTGCCAAAATGCAAATCCCCGCGCCAGAAATTCCACTAGCTGTCGCAGGGTTAAACCAACTGCGTGGGATCGAGCGCAGTGAACGAATATGGGAGCCAAATGCAGCCCCAAAAAAAACGGGCCATCATGGCCCGCTTTTCTAGGATTCCCGCAAGTTGAGACTCGCCGGTCGGTTACTCTGAGTCGACCGGCGGGCGCAGCGGGGTGGGGAACGGGAAGTGGGCGATCTTGTCCCCTTTCACTTCGTGTACCTTGCCCACACCTTCTTTTTCCACTTCGTCGATACGCACAATGCTGTGCAGGGGGATATAGGAGCGTTTCACCGAAGCAAATTCGTTCTTCAGTTTTTCCTCACTGGGGTCTACTACCAGTTGTGACTTTTCCCCGAACACAAACTCTTCTACCTCGATAAAGCCATACATCTCGCTCTGATAGATGGCGCGGGCGTAGAGCTCGAACACCTGGTTCTGGTTGAGAAAAATAACTTTGTAGATTGGGTTTGCCATGAAAATCTCTAATAGAGCGCCCGCTAAATTCTAGTGTCGGGCATGATCCGGAGCGAGTTGCGGGGCGAGGTGCCCCCGAAAAGGCGCGGAAGATTATCACTGTAACCAGCCTCCGTCTATGCAGCCCCCAGAGCGGCCGGTATAATGCCCCACCTTTTGAACTGACCAGTTTTTAACCAGGCGCACTATGTCTTCTCAACCGTCCGAAAAACCGGTGAAAAAGCTCTTCATCAAAACCCATGGCTGCCAGATGAACGAATACGATTCTGCGCGCATGCGGGACCTGTTGGGCGAATCCCACCAGATGGTGCCCACGGATGATCCGGAAGAGGCGGATGTGCTGCTGGTGAACACCTGTTCTATTCGCGAGAAAGCACAGGAAAAATTATTCCACCAACTGGGCCGCTGGAAGCACCTCAAGGAAAAGAATCCCAATCTGGTGATCGGTGTGGGCGGCTGCGTGGCCAGCCAGGAGGGTGAGGCCATCGCCAAGCGCGCGCCGTATGTCGACCTGGTATTCGGCCCCCAGACCCTGCACCGCCTGCCGGAAATGATGGAGACCCGCAAACAGCAGAACGGGGCCATCGTGGTGGACGTATCCTTCCCGGAAATCGAGAAGTTCGACCGCCTGCCGCAGCCGGAGGCCGACGGCGTGAGCGCGTTCGTCTCCATCATGGAAGGCTGTTCCAAATACTGTACCTTCTGCGTGGTGCCCTACACCCGTGGTGAGGAAGTGAGCCGTCCGGTGGCGGACGTGCTGGAAGAAGTCGCACACCTCGCCGCTCAGGGCGTGCGCGAAGTGAACCTGCTGGGCCAGAACGTGAACGCTTACCGCGCGGCGGGCGAAGATGGCCAGATGGTCGATTTCGCCGAGCTGATTACCTACGTTGCCGCCATTGATGGCATCGACCGCATCCGCTACACAACCTCGCACCCGGTGGAATTTTCCGATGCGCTGATCGACGTCTACGCGGAGGTACCGGAGCTGGTAAACCACCTGCACCTGCCGGTACAGAGCGGTTCCGACCGCATCCTGATGGCGATGAAGCGCGGCCACACCGCACTGGAGTACAAGTCGAAGATCCGCCGCCTCAAGGCCATTCGCCCGGATATCTGCCTGTCTTCCGACTTTATTGTCGGATTCCCCGGGGAGACCGAAAAAGACTTCGAAGCCACCATGAAACTGATCCAGGATGTGGGTTTCGACCTGTCCTTCAGCTTCATCTATTCCCCCCGTCCCGGCACCCCGGCCGCGGATCTGCCGGACGACACCCCGGAAGAACTGAAGAAGCAGCGCCTGCAGCTGCTACAGCACCGCATCAACCAGCAGGCCGCGGAGATTGCGCGCCGCATGGTGGGCAATGTGGAGCGGGTATTGGTGAGCGGCGTTTCCAAGAAAGACCCGGGACAATTGCAGGGTCGTACCGAAAACAACCGCGTGGTCAATTTCCGCTGCGACCAGCTGGAACTGATCGGCAAGTTCGCCGATGTGCTGATTGAAGAAGCACTGCCAAATTCTCTGCGCGGCACCCTGGTCGCCTCGGAACTGGATGGGCCTCTGGTCTAGTTTCGCACCTATCGGATAGTGACCGTTCGGGCAGAGCCGCAGAACGGTCATACTCCCCTGTTATAAGCAGCGAGACTGTTTAGAACTCAATCGTCACAATCCAGCCTTTCCCATACTGGCGAAATGGGTATAACCTACAGTCAGAACCCATAGACGAAAGGTGCACGGAAACCAATTTGGAAACACAAGCCCTCGCTCACAGCATCACTCTTGAGCCCAACGACGCCCGCCGCCTGGCCAACCTCTGTGGCCAATTCGATCAACACCTGCGCCAGATTGAACAGCGATTGGATATCGAAATCCGCAATCGCGGCAATCAGTTTGCCATTTACGGCGATGCCAGGTCCGCCCGCGCCGCCGGCGAGATTCTGAGCAGCCTGTATAAGGAAACCGGAGCAAAGGACAGTCTGACACCGGACGAGATTCACCTCGCCCTGCAGCAGTCGGGCGTCGAAGAACTGGTGGACGCGCGGCAGAGCGCAGCGGAGGGCGAAGGGGATCAGGTGGTCCTGATTCGCACCAAGAAGTGCAGTGTGCGGCCGCGAGGTGTAAACCAGCGCAAATACGTGCGCGCCGTGCAGACCCACGATATCAACTTCGGCATTGGCCCCGCCGGTACCGGTAAAACCTACCTGGCCGTCGCCTGCGCGGTAGAGGCTCTGCTGAAAGATTCCGTCGAACGTATCCTGCTAGTCCGCCCGGCGGTGGAAGCGGGAGAAAAGCTCGGCTTCCTGCCCGGCGACCTGAGCCAGAAGGTAGACCCCTATTTGCGCCCGCTCTACGACGCTCTGTATGAAATGCTCGGTTTTGAAACCGTTGGCAAACTCATCGAGCGCAACGTGATCGAAGTGGCGCCACTTGCCTATATGCGCGGGCGCACCCTGAACAACGCGTTTGTTATCCTCGACGAGAGCCAGAACACCACCCGCGAGCAGATGAAGATGTTCCTGACCCGCATCGGATTCGGCTCCACCGCGGTCATTACCGGCGACCCCAGCCAGATCGACCTGCCCCGCGGCGCGGCTTCTGGTCTGCGTCACGCCATTGAGGTGCTGGATAACGTCAACGGCATCAGCTTTACCCACTTCGGTGCCAAAGACGTCGTGCGTCACCCGCTGGTTCAGCGCATCGTGGAAGCCTACGACGTGCACGAAGCGGAAGTGGAAGCGAAGCAGCAGGCGGAGCGCGAAGCCCGCAGAGCCATGCGCGCAGCGGGAGAAGATGCGGCTTAACGCCACGCCCATGAACAAACAACAATCCGAATCTTCGCAGCTTGGGCCCGCTGATGTGTTTGTCGACGTTCAGCGGGCCACCAGCCAGCCAGACCTGCCCAGCGACGACGATCTCGCGCGCTGGGCGGCCGCCGCGGTGGGTGTCCATCGCCCCGAGGCTGAAATCTCCCTGCGCATTGTCGATGAAGACGAAAGCCAGGAGCTCAACAGCCAGTACCGCGGCAAGGACAAACCCACCAATGTGCTTTCGTTCCCCGCGGATATCCCCGAGGAACTGGGTCTACCACTGCTTGGCGACCTGGTGATTTGCGCCCCGGTAGTAGCGCTTGAAGCGGAACAACAGCACAAAGCCCTGAGTGCGCACTGGGCGCATATGGTCGTCCATGGCACACTACACCTTCTGGGTTACGACCATATCGACGACGATGAGGCGGAGATTATGGAAAATCTCGAAACCCGCATCCTGGCGCAGCTGGGGTTTGACGATCCCTATACCCCAATAGAGACACCTATTATTGTGCCGGCGCAAGGCGCGCAGGCGGAAAAAATTTCAGACGGAACCGACGAGTAAAGCGGAGTATGGCCACTTCCATGACCACCGACGAACCCCCAAGTAGCTCCTCCTCCAACCGCCCCCGATCGGGGGAGAAAAACTGGTTGGAGAAAATACTGGGTGCCTTCTCACATGAACCCAAGTCCCGCGATGAGCTGCTGAACATTATCAAGGACGCCGCCGAGAATAAGGTGGTTGATGCAGAAGCGCTCTCCATCATCGAAGGTGCGCTGGATGTATCCAGCCAGCAAGTGCGGGAAATCATGATCCCCCGCTCGCAGATGGTGGTGGTCAGCATTCAGGACTGCCCCAAAGATTTCCTGCCCAAAATCATCGAATCCGGCCACTCCCGTTTCCCGGTGGTGGGCGAAAGTATCGACGACATCCGCGGCATCCTGCTGGCCAAAGACCTGTTGCCGCTGGTACTGAAAGGCGTGGACGAATTCCGCCTGGAAGACATCATCCGCCCCGCCAGTATCATTCCCGAAAGCAAGCGCTTGAATATCCTGCTGAGGGAGTTCCGCGAGAACCGCTATCACATGGCTGTGGTGATCGACGAGTACGGCGGTGTTTCCGGCGTGGTGACCATTGAAGACATTCTCGAGGAGATCGTCGGCGATATCGAAGACGAGACCGATGAGGACGAGGAAGACAGCTTCATCCGCAAGGTGAACGATAACGATTACGTGGTGAAAGCACTCACCCCCATCGAGGACTTCAACGAGTACTTCGATTGCGAGTTCAGCGATGAAGAGTTCGACACCATCGGCGGCCTGATAATGCAGTCCTTCGGCCATCTGCCGGGACGCGATGAGACCACCAGGCTCGGAGAATTCCGCTTCCGTGTACTCTACGCCGACAACCGACAGATTCACCTGCTGCGGGTAAGTCATTCCGACAAGCCCACCGAAGAAGATGGCTGATGCCCAAATACCTGACCTCACTGGCCCTGCCCTCACTGGCCGCCCTGATTTCAGGCGGCCTGTTGACCCTCTCCTTTGCCCCATTCAATTACTGGTGGTGCAGCCTGCTCTCACTGGGGCTTTTTGCCTGGCTGCTGGCGCCGGGCCGCAGTAATGCGCCATTAACCGGCAAAGGGGCTTACTGGCTGGCGCTGTGTTACGGAATCGGGCTGTTCAGCACCGGCGCCTCCTGGGTGTATGTTTCCATCACGGATTTCGGTAATTCATCCCCGCTGCTCGGGGTGATTCTCACCGGAGGCTTCGTCGCCATTCTGGCGGTGGTATTTGCGCTGCCGTTTATATTGATCAGCCGCTTTCGCGCGCGTCCGGCGTCCTTTGCGCTGGCATTTGCCGCACTATGGTTTGTGAGCGAGTGGCTCCGCACCTGGATGTTCACCGGCTTTCCCTGGCTGTTTGCCGGTTATGGACACATTCATACCTGGCTTGCGGGCTGGGCGCCGGTAGTGAGCGTGTACGGGATCGGCCTGCTGCTGGCCTTTTCCGCAGCAGTTTGCGCACTACTCGCACGCCGCGCTTTCGAGTCCTGGAAGTCTGCCAGCGCCATTTCCCTGGTCATGGCAGCGGTACTGCTGTGGCCGGCGGGCCTGCTGCTCGGCCACATTGAGTGGACCCGCGCCGACGACCGCACGCTGACCGTAGGTTTGGTGCAGGCAAATATTCCGCAGGAGAAAAAGTGGCTGCCGGAATTCCGCGGCGAGACCATCCGACGCTATCAGACCGCAACGGAAGATCTCGAACGACAGGGCGTGGATGTGGTGATCTGGCCAGAAGCCGCACTACCCCTGCTCTACCACCACGCGCCGAATCTGATGCAGGCCCTGCAGGACAATGCGGTTAATTCCGAAACCGATCTGATTACCGGCATTCTCTACGACACCGAACAGGACCTCCGTCGTGTGGTGCACAATTCGGCAGCGGTATTCGGCAGCGAGCAGCAGCTCTACCACAAGCGCCATCTGGTGCCCTTCGGCGAATATGTGCCGCTGGAAGACTGGATTCGCGGCACGATTGAATTCTTCAACCTGCCCACGTCATTTATCCGCCCCGGCCCTGAAGAGCAGCAACCACTGCAAGCCGGCAGTCTGCAGTGGGCACCACTCATTTGTTACGAGATCGTCTACCCGCAACTGGTGGCAAAAAGTAGTGGCGATGCGCAGGTACTGCTGACGCTGAGCAACGACGCCTGGTTTGGCAGATCCATCGGCCCGTTACAGCACATGCAGATGGCACAGATGCGCGCACTGGAAACCGGACGCTACCTGGTGCGTGGTACCAACACCGGTGTAACCGCCATCGTTGCGCCCGATGGCCACATTCTCGAACAACTGCCACAGTTTGAGCAGGCGACCCTGGTCGGCAAGGTAGAGGCGCGCAGCGGATTTACCCCCTTCATGGTGATCGGTGTATGGGCACTGGTTGCCCTGGCTGCACTGATGCTCACGGCCGCCGCCCTGCTGCAACGCCGCCCGGCCACCGCAACCGAAGCAGTCTTCGCCCGTGAAATTGCGGATTGAGTTGCGCGACAAATACGCATGGAGGAACACTTTCCTCAAAATTAGCGCACAATCCGGGGCGCCGTTTGCCCCGGCTTGCCGCCTGCTTTTACCTCCGATGCATTGAATCCGCGGAATATCACCGCACCGGTTAATGCGGCTGCTATTATCCTGTGATATTTGCGGGCCGGTGGTATTCACTGGCTGCAATCATTGCGGAGCCTAGCGCAGGAAGCGCGACCAACCCGCAACTGGATACCTTATTTTCTGCACACCCTGACAATGTGCGGCACGGATGCCACATTTATGCATTGTTTAATCACTGGCGGCACAGGATTGATCGGCCGTCTTTTCTGCGCGAAATGGCTGGCGCGTGGCCACAGCCTGACGGTTTTAAGCCGAGACCCCGACAAGGTACGCAGGCTCTGCGGTGAAACCGCCGTAGGTGTGCGCGACCTGCAACAGGTGCAAGCGCCGGTGGACGTGGTAGTCAATCTGGCTGGGGAGAGCATCGCCCAGCGCTGGAACGATACCCGCAAGCAGGAAATCCGCCACTCGCGACTGGAAACCACTGCGCGCCTGGCACAGTGGATACTCACTCTCCCCCAGCGTCCCAAATATGTGTTGTCCGGTTCCGCCGTAGGCTATTACGGCGACCGCGGCGGCGACCTGCTGAAAGAATCCAGCGGCCCCGGCGGCGGCTTTGCCGCGGAACTCTGTCGGGACTGGGAGACGGCCACCCTACCCCTGCAGCGAGCAGGAATATGTGTGGGGATCATGCGCACCGCCATCGTACTCTCCACCCGCGGTGGCGCCCTGCCAGAGATGCTGCCCGCCTTCCGTCTGGGGGTTGGCGGCCCGATGGGCAGCGGTGAACACTGGATGAGCTGGATTCACGAGGAAGATATTGTCGGCCTGATGCTGCACGCCATCGACCGGCATCTCTGCGTTCCCTTCAACGCCTGCGCGCCAGAGCCGGTGACCAACAACAGTTTTTCCCGTCTGCTAGCGAAGCAGCTCCACCGTCCCTGCCTGTTGCGCACGCCGGCGTGGATACTGAAGCTGATATTCGGGGAAATGGCCACAGAACTGTTGCTGGCGAGCCAGAGAATGGAGCCCCGCACCGCACTGGATAGCGGCTACAGCTTCCAGTTTCCCACCCTGGAAAAGGCCTTTGCCGACCTGCTCGGCCCCGTCCGTGAAAAAGGCAGGGCACACGTGTCCTCACGCCCGCGCTGAGTATCCGGATCCGCAAGATTTCCCGAATTCCCGACAACCATAAAGCACAGAGCCCGCACAAGGCGGGCTCTGTCGAATCTCGTTTTGGGTAAACCGGACTAGGCTGCTGCGCTACTGTTAACCAGCACGTCGTCCAAATAGGAGCGCGCCGCTTCCGATGTGACCGGGTCAACCTTGCATTCCATCGGCGCCGAACCTACCCAGTGGGCATGCCAGCGGAACCAGCTGTTAGCCTGTCCTTCCTTGTGCTGCTCCTGCCGCAACTCGATGAAATCCGTCTGCTTGGGATCCAGCTTGAATTCGCGCACGATCTGCCCGACGAAGGTTTCAAAGTTCTTGCTCAGCTGAGCACCACTTTCACTGCCTGTAGACAGCAGGACCAACTGGCGCTTACCGCGCTGAGTCAGCTTGAACCCGATCCACACCGGACGGTTCAGGCGATTGTGTAACTGAATAGGGGAAAGGGAAGATGGAATACCCGTCATGTGAACGTTACCTCGTTTTTTTATCTTGTTATTTCGTGCAATTCGGCCATCTGAGGTTCACTCCTGATCCTTCCGGCATTAAGCCTGGTCCTTGCGGCGCCCGGATGGTTTCAAACGAAACCTTCGATCAGGTCGCCCATACTAGTTATTCGTTGCAGTCGCTTCAAGCGCGGATCCGGAACCTCTGGACCCGTCCAGTCAGCAATTTCGCTTTGCCGGCAGCGCTCGCCAGCGATACCACTGGTCTCCCAGCAGTTCTCGCCAGTACACCTGGCTGCGCAACAGCGCCGCCGCACTGGGAAGCCAGCGCAACAGCCCACTCCCGCCTCGGGGTAACAGCTCCCCCGGACTGCCTACCGGCAGAGGCCGGACCTGAAGCCCGGCGCGAGCAAAGCTCTCTGCCGCGCGTGGCATGTGCCACCAGTGAGTTACCAGGAGTACGCTTTCGACTCCCGAATCGTGTAAAAGTGCCGCCGAATTTGCGGCATTCTCTGCCGTGTTTCGGCTGCAATTCTCGCGCCATGTCACCGAGCGCTGGAACAGTTTCTCCAGGGCATCGGCCATCAGGTCCGCCTCCGAAGCCTTCTCTTCCGCATATACGCGCCCACCAGTGACCAATACCGGCAAATCCGCCGGCGCCTGTGCTACCGCCCAGGCCACCCGCTCCAGACTGATTGCGGAGAGCCGCTCGGTTCCGGCGCCCTCATCGCGATAGCGGCCACCGCCCAGAATCACCACTGCTCCCGGCTCGACCTCAGGTGTCGCCGGCAGCTGGTGCACAAGACGCTGCCCCAACCAGCCGGAGAACGCCGGGGTCGCACAGATCCACAGGGTGAGGAAGCACAGAACAGCCAGGGGCAAGGATAGCTTGGCTACAGGAGTAGACGCGGGGAAAAACCAGAATATGAACGCCAATATTAGCCCCACCAGCGGGGCGAAGGGCGGCATGATCAGGGTGGTGAGGGCAGTCTGCAGTTCCATCTGGCCGGGGTGACTCCTTTTTCTTTTCTTAGGCATTGCGCTCGGTCTCGGCAGACCGCAACGCCGGAGCTTGTCACTCCGATGAGAGACCGCCGCTGATCTGGCGGAAACAGCCATAGCCGCAGCGGTGGCACGGGGTAATCTGAGTGCCGGCCTGTGGCAGCGCGCGGTAGCCACAGCCGATGCACTGCAGCTCCTCACCCTCTCCCACCGTCTCCCCGGCCAGTGCCCAGGGTTCGCCACGGCGAATACAGTACATCAGTGCCGGCCAGGCGGATTTGGTGGGATCTGCAGCCTCCAGCATCCAGTCGCCGGTGCGCTCCTCCAGGGTTTTCAGCTCACCGCCGAGATCCCGCAGATAATCTTCCGCGCGGTGCGCGTCGTCTTTTAGCCAGGCCCGCAGGAACGCGGCCTTACTGGCACTGAGTTCTTCCACCGCCAATTCACCTTCCACCAGCTTCTCCAGGTCGCGGCGCAACTCTGCCGACAGATCCTCGTCTTCAGTTGGCAGGTCGGGTTTGCCAGCTACAGGTTTCTTACTCACCCCATCCCTCCTATAATTCGCCGTTTTCTGGCCGAAAGGCCCGGGCCGTCCACGGCCGGAATATCCCAATTGATCGAGTCACAGAGTATAGGTTCCCCACAGATGGAAGAGCAGTACAACCCCTCAGCAGTCGAAGCCGCCGCCCAGGCCCACTGGGAGGACAACAAAAGCTTCGAGGTGAAGGAAGACCACAGCAAGGAAAAGTTCTACTGCCTGTCGATGTTCCCCTATCCCAGCGGCAAGCTGCACATGGGGCACGTGCGCAACTACACCATCACCGACGTGATCTCCCGCTACCAGCGCATGCAGGGTAAGAATGTACTGCACCCGATGGGCTGGGACGCCTTCGGTCTGCCGGCGGAGAACGCCGCGATCCAGAACAAGACCGCGCCAGCCAAGTGGACCTACTCCAATATCGACTACATGAAGGGCCAGCTGAAAGCACTGGGCTTTGGCTTTGACTGGTCCCGCGAGCTGGCGACCTGCAAACCCTCCTACTACCGCTGGGAGCAGTGGTTCTTCACCCGCCTGTACAAGAAAGGCCTGGTGTACAAAAAGAACTCCGCGGTGAACTGGTGCCCCCACGACGCCACCGTACTCGCCAACGAACAGGTGGAAGACGGCTGCTGCTGGCGCTGCGGCACCACTGTAGAGCGTCGCGAACTGGCGCAGTGGTTCATCAAGATCACCGACTACGCGGAAGAACTGCTGAAAGACCTGGACCAGCTCCCCGACTGGCCGGAGCAGGTGCGCACCATGCAGCGCAACTGGATCGGCAAGAGCAAGGGTGTCGAGCTCACATTCGCGCTGCCGAAGACCATCGCCGGTGTGGACCACTTCGACGTTTACACCACCCGCCCGGATACCCTGATGGGCGTGACCTATGTGTCCCTGGCCGCCGAGCACCCGATCGCGCTGGAGCTCGCCGAGAGCAATCCAGAGCTGAAAGCCTTCATTGCCGAGTGTAAAAAGCAGTCCATGGCAGAGGCCGATATGGCCACCATGGAAAAGAAAGGCATGGACACGGGTATTGTGGCCATCCACCCGCTTACCGGCGAAGAAGTACCGGTGTGGGTCGCCAACTACGTTTTGATGGATTACGGCTCCGGTGCCGTAATGGCGGTGCCGGCCCACGACCAGCGCGACTGGGAGTTTGCCAAAAAATACGATCTGCCGATCAAGCAGGTCATCGCGCCCGCAGGCGATGAAACCCTCGACCTGGACAAGGAAGCCTTCACCGACAAGGGTGTACTGATCAACTCCGGTGGCTTTGACGGACTCGAATTCGACGCCGCGTTCAACGCCATCGCCGACGGTTTAGAGGCTGCCGGCAAGGGCCGCGTCACCACCAACTACCGCCTGCGCGACTGGGGCGTGTCCCGCCAGCGTTACTGGGGTGCCCCCATCCCCATGTTCAACCTGGCCGACGGTACCGAAATCCCGGTCCCTGCGGAGAAGCTGCCAATCCTGCTGCCGGAAGATGTGGAGCTGGATGGCGTCACCTCGCCGATCAAAGCCGACACCGAGTGGCGCAAAGACGAATACAACGGCGAAGCGGTAGAGCGCGAAACCGACACCTTCGACACTTTTATGGAATCCAGCTGGTACTACGCCCGCTATACCTGCCCCGACTTCGAGGAAGGCATGCTCGACCCGGAGCGCGCCAACTACTGGCTGCCGGTAGACCAGTACGTGGGCGGCATCGAGCACGCCATCCTGCACCTGCTGTATGCGCGCTTCTTCCACAAGCTGATGCGCGACGAAGGCCTGGTGAACAGCGATGAGCCCTTCAAGCGCCTGCTGTGCCAGGGCATGGTGCTGGCGGAATCCTTCTACAAGGAAGTCGACGGCCACAAAACCTGGATCGCCCCCACCGCGGTGGACGTCGAGCGCGACGAGAAAGGCAAGCCGATCAAGGCCATCGAGCGCGCCACCGGTGAAGAAGTGGTTGCCGGCGGCGTGGTGAAAATGTCCAAGTCCAAGAACAACGGTATTGACCCGCACGCCGCCGTTCAGGAATACGGCGCTGACACCGTGCGCCTGTTCACCATGTTCGCCGCACCGCCCGAGCAAACCCTCGAGTGGCACGACTCCGGCGTGGAAGGCGCCAGCCGCTTCCTGCGCAAACTTTGGAAAACCGTGCACGGCCATCTCGAAGCCGGCGATGGCAGCGCTGAGATCGATGTAAACAGCCTCAGCGACAAGCAGCAGCAACTGCGCCGCAAAACCCACGAGACCATCCAGAAAGTCAGCGACGACTACGGCCGCCGCCAGACCTTCAACACCGCAGTGGCCGCGGTAATGGAACTGCTGAACGAAGTGGGCAAGGTCGCCGAGCGCGACTCCGCCAACGGCCTCGCCGTAGAACGCGAAGCGCTGCAAGCCGCCGTACTCCTGCTTGCCCCAGTCACCCCGCATATCTGCCACGAACTGTGGAAGCTGTTGGGCAATGGCAGCGAGCTGGTAGACACCCAGTGGCCGCAAGTGGACGAAAAAGCCCTGGTGCGCTCCACCATCACCCTGGTGGTACAGGTCAATGGCAAACTGCGTGCGAAGCTCGAAGTGGCCGCGGACACCGACAAGGCGACCCTGGAAAAAATGGC
>NZ_DATCMV010000100.1:0-36538 GCF_036563125.1 Microbulbifer sp. | reverse complement strand
GGCAACGCCAAGCACAATACTCAGCAAAAATGCCACGATGACCCCGGTGGAATTCCGGCTTACCCGCGGACCAAATCGGTTTGCCGCAGAATTACCCGGGAAAAACACCAAATAGATCAACAGCATAAGGTTCAGCAACGGTACGAACATCATCAGGTACCACAAAAAACTGGAATGCCCGAGGTCATGTAAACGCCGCGCGTATAGCGAAAATCCGTATATCACACTGAACAACATGAATACTGTATAGATGGCGACACCCGCTTCTGGGCTAACGGGAATAAAAACCGCTGCAGCTATTCCGCCCAGCAGTAGGATCAGCATCGTGGAAACCATCCAGTAAGTAATAAACCTTAATCGCCCGAGCCGGCCACTGAAAGCAAAAATACGTGCACTCACTTCCTCATTTTCTCCTCCGACATCGAGATCGGAGACCTGAGGGGATGCATACGGATTGGCAACGGTAGTCATAAGAGCTTCCTTAATTACCAGTTTTTGTTTGTTGTTTTATGTTCCAGTTCGGCTTGGCCGACAGCGAGATTATGGCAATGCCCATGTAGGCGTACAACGCCCAACCTGCGGCCACCAAGTCGGGAAACCCGTGTTATTCGCACCAGCGAAAATGGGAACCAGTTAGCACAATTTTCTACTTTAAAAACACTAGTGCCAACTTATTCCTAAAATTGGCGCAAATAACAAAGAATTGTCTCCTCTTTTTCCTGTGGGCGTAGCCTTTCCCATCGTCAAACCAGTACCCCGAAAAGAAACCACAACAAAATTGCCAGGCAGATTTCCGGGGTCACCGCTCAGGAGTCCCGCGGTGTGATTACCGACGGTTCTATCCAGCTCCGCCGATAAAAATAAGCAAGGAGAAATTCTCAACCATGAAATTTTCAGCATTTGTGAAAAAACGTCCCGGCGCCGTGCTCGGCGCGGCGACCCTACTGTTCAGTGCGACATTTGGCGCGAGTTTTACCGTGTATGCGGTAGAACCCGAGTTGTCCGCCGTGGCGGTTGCACAGGAAGCAGTGGTGACGGATCGCATCATCGTCAAATACAAAAATTCCATGGCGGGCGCCAATGCCGCCGCCATGTCACAGACCGCTCTCGATCGCACGGCACAGACAACCGGCCACCGCTTCCAGCAAATGCGCCGTCTTTCTACCGGCGCGCAGTTGTTGAAACTGGAAAAACGCACCAGCAAATCGGAACTCGATGCCATCATCAGCCGCCTGCAGCAGGACCCGGAAGTGGAGTACGCAGAACCAGATCTGATGATGCACGCACTGGCCACCCCCAACGATACTTACTACAGCAATCAGTGGCATTACTATGAAGCCGCTGGCGGCCTGAATCTGCCAGCGGCCTGGGATACCACGCAGGGGGAGGGTGTCGTAGTGGCGGTAATCGATACCGGCTACCGCCCCCATGCAGACCTGGCGGCGAATATCCTGCCCGGTTACGACATGATCTCCGACACCTTCGTATCCCGCGATGGAGACGGCCGCGACTCTGATGCGTCGGATCCCGGCGACTGGACCTCCACCAATGACTGCGGCAGCGGTTGGCAGGCGACCAGTTCCAGCTGGCACGGGACCCATGTGGCCGGCACCATCGCCGCGGTATCCAACAACGGTACCGGTGTCGCCGGCGTGGCTTACAAGGCCAAAGTGGTGCCGGTACGTGTACTCGGCCGCTGCGGTGGCTACACCTCGGATATCGCCGACGCGATTATCTGGGGTGCCGGCGGCTCCGTGTCCGGCGTTCCCAGCAACGCCAATCCCGCCAAGGTATTGAACCTGTCCCTGGGTGGCAGCGGCAGCTGCGGCAGCACCACCCAGAACGCCATCAATACCGCACGCAGCCTGGGGGCTACCGTGGTGGTGGCCGCGGGTAACTCCAACACCAATGCATCCACTGCCACCCCGGCCAACTGCTCCGGTGTGGTCACCGTGGCTTCCGTGAATCGCAGTGGTGGCCGCGCCTGGTACTCCAACTACGGCAGCGTGGTGGATGTGGCGGCTCCCGGCGGCGACACCTCGGTCAGCGCTAATGGCGTGCTCTCCACTCTGAATAACGGCAGCACCACTCCCGGTAGTGACGTCTATGCCTACTACCAGGGCACCAGTATGGCGGCGCCCCACGTAGCCGGCGCGGCGGCACTGCTCTACTCGGTGGATGGAAACCTGAGCCCGGATAACGTTGAAAGTATTCTTACCAGTACCGCGCGCAGTTTCCCCGCCACCTGTAGCCAGTGCGGTAGCGGTATTGTCGACGCCGCAGCAGCGGTGGCCTATGCGGCTGGCGGTGGCAGCAGCAGTGGTGGTAGCAGTGGCGGTGGAAGCGGTGGCGGCAGCGGTGGCGGTGAGGCCAGCGGCTGGACCGAGACCGGACTGTCCGGCAGCCGGCGCAGCTGGAAGCACTTCACTCTGGATGTGGATGCGGGTATTTCCACCCTGAATGTCAGCATGTATGGCGGCAGCGGCGACGCCGATCTTTACGTGCGTTATGGCGCCCAGCCCACCACCGGCAGCTACGACTGCCGCCCCTATCTCACCGGCAACACAGAGAGCTGCAATTTCAGCAGTCCGGCGGCGGGCACCTGGTATATCAGTATCCGCGGTTACACCGCCTATTCGGGGGTTACCCTGCAGGCGGAGGCTGCGCCCTGACCGGGGCTGACGTTTAGCCGTTACTCATCTCCTAACACTCCTCCCTTGTTTGGCCGGCATTCGCCGGCCTTTTTTATTTAGCGGCTTTTTCCGTGGGTTATTTTCCCGCCTCCAGCACGATCCGATAGCGCGCTTCGCCGCTGTTCAGCCGCGCAAATGCCTCATTCACCTCACTCATCGGGAAGTGTTCCACTTTTGGCGCGATGTTGTGGCGCTCGGCAAATTCGAGCATGTCGGCGATGGTGGTGGGGCTACCCACAGGGGATCCCGAGACCTGGCGCTGGGCCATCAGCAGGTTGAACACATTCAGATCCAGCGGTGCTGTGGTGGCGCCCACAAAATGCAGGCGGCCGCGGGGTTTCAGTGTCGCGAGATAGGTATTCCAGTCGAGCTTTACGTTGACCGTGGAAATGATCAGGTCGAACTGGCCGGCGGCGGCTTTCAGCGCCTGCGGGTCGCGACTGTTCAGGGTGTGATGCGCTCCCAGTTCCAGCGCCTCGTCGCGCTTGCTGTCGCTGGAGGTGAATGCGGTGACATCGCAGCCCCAGGCATTCAGGAATTGCAGCGCCAGATGGCCGAGCCCGCCAATGCCGATCACCGCGGCGCGGCTGTTCGGTTTGATATTGAACTGGACCAGCGGGTTGTACACGGTGATACCCGCACAGAACAACGGGCCGACAACTTTCGGATCGAGCCCGTCGGGAATGGGGACCACGCTGTCGGCGCTGGCCCGCACCTTGTCGGCAAAGCCACCGTGGTGGCCGATGATGGTGGGCTGAGCCTGGGCACACAGATTCTGGTTGCCGGTGTCACACTCGCCGCAGTGCCCGCAGAAGCCAGAGTGCCAACCGAGACCCACGCGCTGGTCTTTTTTCAGGTGGGTCACTCCCTCGCCCAGGGCGGTGATGCGACCGACCACTTCGTGCCCCGGCACCACCGGGTACGCGGTCATGCCCCACTCGTCGTTCACCACGCTCACGTCGCTGTGGCAGAGACCGCAGTATTCCACCGCGATTTCCACCTGGCCCGGCTTCAGCTGGCCGGGGTCGTAACGGAAGGGTTTGAGTTCGGCACCGGCACTGTCGGCGGCATAAGCGTTGATCATGGTGGCTCCCGATGGTCTGTGGGTTTTTGAAATCGGTGAAAGGTGGAAAATAGCGTACGGATTTCGGAATCCGGTCTCTCGCGGACATTGTTCATGTTGCGGCCTGTGGCAACATTACCCGCGAGGTCAGAACAACGATAACGATATAGTCAAATTCCGAGGTACCCGTGGGACTCGTCACTGCTGCCATTCCGTTTTTCCTGCTCGCCGTACTGATTGAACTCGCGCTGGACCGCTGGCGCGGTTGGGGGCTTTACCGCCTCAACGATGCGATCGGCAGCCTGGGCGCCGGTATCCTGAGCCGCATCCTCGGCCTGGTCCGGGTGGGTATCCTGGTGCTCATCTACATCCCGCTGTACCAGTGGCTGGAGCCCGTTTATCAAAGCCTCGGTATCAGCTGGTCGCTGGAGAATCCCTGGCACCTGGTGCTGGCGGTCATCGCCTATGACTTCTGCTACTACTGGAAGCACCGCATCAGCCACGAGATCAATATCTTCTGGGCCGAGCACCTGGTGCACCACCAGAGCGAGGACTACAACCTCACCACCGCACTGCGCCAGTCCAGCGATCTGGTGCCACTGGGCTGGATCTTCTACCTGCCACTGCTGCTGATTGGCATGCCGTGGGAACTACTGGTTACCGCCGGCGCCATCGACCTGATCTACCAGTTCTGGGTGCACACGCAGAAATTCCCCAAGGTTCGCTGGATGGAGTGGATTCTCGTTACCCCCTCCAACCACCGGGTGCACCACGCCCAGAACAAGGTGTATGTGGACCGCAATTACGGTGGCGTGCTGATTATCTGGGATCGTTTATTTGGTACTTACCAGGAGGAGCTGACTGAAGAGCCCTGTATCTACGGGGTGCGCAAGCCGCTCAATACCTTCGATCCACTGGCCGCCAACCTGCAGCACTTCCGCCGCATGTGGTTGGACGCCGTGTACACCAAAAGCTGGAAGGAAAAGCTCACCCTGTGGTTCCGCGCCACCGGCTATCGGCCGGCGGATGCAGAGGCAGCGATGCCGGTGCCGAGCGGTGACCTCGACAATTTCCACCGTTTCGATCCGGTGATTGCGCGCGGCCTGCGCTGGTATGCACTGGCACAACACCTGATTTACTCCGCGGCCACGCTCGCGCTGCTGCAATACAGCAAAGCCCTGGACTACGGCACCACGGCACTGCTGGTGCTGATGCTGGTGGTCGGACTTGTGGTGAATGGTCGTATCCTCGACGGTGAGGTGCGCAGCCGCCACTGGGAGCTGGGCCGGTTGATTGCGCTGTTCGCGGCCTTGCCGCTGCTGCCCCAGGCAATTTGGGCGGCGATTGCCGGCTACTGCCTGGTCAGCGCCGTACTGTGGTGGTGGTTGGTTTTTGCCCGCAAAGACGATACAGTCACTTCCGTTAGTCATTAACGCTAGGAATCCGCAGTAGCCCGGGCTTCCCCAAAGTACGGGTTGAGATTTCGCAGGCACTCCCGACCGGTTTCGGCCCGCCAGTCTCCCCGTGACAGACGGGCCGGAAAAACCCAACACTTTTGCCCCCAAGCGCCGGTCGGGGGACTGCCTGTTTCCCGTTCACACGCCGCCAGCGGCATTCGTTATAATCCCCGCCCATCAATTCACACTCACCACTGCAGCAAGGTTCGCCGTGTCCACAGGTACTCTCTATACGGTCTCTGCGCCCTCCGGCGCTGGCAAAACCAGTCTCGTGAAGGCGTTGATCGAGGCCGACACCCAGGTCACCGTATCCGTATCCCACACCACACGGCCCATGCGCCCGGGTGAGATCGACGGCATCAACTATCATTTCGTGGACCGCGATGGCTTTGTGGCCATGCTGGGGGAGAACGCTTTCCTCGAGCACGCGCAGGTGTTCGAAAATTATTACGGCACCTCCAAGGCGTGGGTCGAGGAAACCCTCGCCAGCGGCCGCGACGTGATTCTGGAAATCGACTGGCAGGGCGCGGAACAGGTGCGCAGGCTGATGCCTGAGACCGTAGGGATTTTCATCCTGCCGCCATCGCAGCAAGCACTGCTGGAGCGCCTCACCGGGCGCGGCCAGGACGATCAGGGGGTGATCGACAAGCGCATGGCGCAGGCGATCAACGAGATGTCCCACTATGTGGAAACCGATTACCTGATCATCAACGACGATTTCACCACCGCGCTCGGCGAACTGCGCGCCATCATGGTCGCTGAGCGCCAGCGGCTGGTACGGCAGCAGGAGCGCCACACCGCGCTGTTGCAGTCGCTGTTGCGCACTCAGTAAGAGCTAGCCAAGCAAATAGCGGTTTATGCGGAAGGCACTGATGGCGGGTACGGCTTTCTGAGACCTTCCGCGAGAGGGACCTCGCGGAAGAGCCCCCACGGATGGGTTGAGGGGGGGCGCCTAGCCCGTGTCTCAGAAAGCCGTACCCGGTAGCAGTGCCGCCACCTAACTATCAGACCGGGTACTTTCGCAGTGTGCACTGTTCGATTTGCGTACACCGCGCGGTCCGGTAGAATAGCTACCCCCAATCCGTTCGGGCCTGCTCCCGGCGGACAACAGAATTCGCCAATTTTGCCCAACCGGGCGAACCCACACTGGAACAGAAGATATATGGCACGTATTACCGTTGAAGATTGCCTCGACCACGTAGACAACCGCTTTGAGCTGGTGATTGTAGGCAGCAAGCGCGCCCGTCAGATCGCCACCGGTGGTCGCGACCCCTTTGTGCCGGAAGAGAATGACAAGCCCACCGTGATCGCCCTGCGCGAAATCGAAGAGGGCTTCGTGGACGCCAGCATCCTCGACGAACCGGAAGACGAGCCTGTGCGCCGCGCTGCGCCCGCGCCGGTATTCCTGTCCGAGCAGGACCTGTAATCCCGACACCGACGTTTTGATGCAGGATTTGCAGGAAATTTAAGAGGCGAGCGCGGCTTTGCACACTATCGACAGTCTGGCCCATCGCCTCTCGTCCTACCTTCCCCCCGACCAGATCCAGTTCGTCCGCCGCGCCTATTTCTACGCGGAACAGGCCCACGAGGGCCAGACCCGGCGCTCTGGTGAACCCTACATTACCCATCCCCTCGCTGTCGCCACCATCCTGGCGGGCATGCACATGGACGCCCAGAGCCTGGCTGCGGCCATGCTGCACGATGTCATCGAAGACACCGGTATCCCCAAGGCGGCGCTGGCGGAGCAGTTCGGCGATGAGGTGGCGGACCTGGTGGACGGGGTCTCCAAACTGACCCAGTTCGAGACCGACAGCCCGGCGGAAAAGCAGGCGGAGAACTTCCAGAAGATGGCGCTGGCCATGGCGCGGGATATCCGCGTGATTCTGGTGAAGCTCGCCGACCGCCTGCACAACATGCGTACCCTCGGCTCACTCAAGCCGGAGAAGCGCGCGCGTATCGCCCGCGAAACCCTGGAAATCTACGCCCCCATCGCCAATCGCCTGGGCATGAACGATGTGCGGATCGAGTTCGAGGACCGCGCCTTTTTCGCCACCTATCCGCTGCGCGCCAGCCGGCTGCGTGCGGCGCTGGTCGCCGCCCGCGGCAACCGCAAGGAACTGCTGGAAAAGATCCAGAACGCGATTGAACTGCGCCTTGAGCGGGAAAAGATCGACGCTCTGGTGATCGGACGCGAGAAGCACCTGTTCAGCATTTACCAGAAAATGCGCTCGAAGAAGAAGTCGTTCAAGGAAATCATGGACGTCTACGCCTTCCGCATCATCGTCGACAGTGTGGACACCTGCTACCGCACCTTTGGCGTTATCCACAACTTGTACAAGCCGGTAATCAGCGAGTTCAAGGACTATATCGCCATCCCGAAATCCAACGGTTACCAGTCCCTGCACACGGTGCTGCTTGGTATGCACGGGGTGCCCATCGAGGTGCAGATCCGCACCAAGGAAATGGACGAAATGGCCAACAGCGGCATCGCCGCCCACTGGCTGTACAAGTCCTCCGGCGATGAGGTACTGAACACCGGTGGTACCAGCCAGGTGCGCGCGCGCCGCTGGGTACAGGGCCTGCTGGAAATGCAGCAGCGCGCCGGCGACTCGCTGGAATTTATCGAGAACGTAAAGATCGACCTGTTCCCGGACGAGGTCTACGTGTTCACGCCCAAGGGCAAGATCATCGATCTGCCGGCCGGCGCCACCGCGGTGGACTTCGCCTATTCGGTGCACACCGATATCGGCAACTCCTGTGTGGCGGTGCGTATCAACCAGCGCCTGGCGCCGCTGTCGCAGCCCCTGGAGAGCGGCCAGAAGGTGGAAATCCTCACCAGCAAGAATGTGCAGCCCAATCCCAACTGGCTCAATTTCGTGGTGACCGCCAAGGCTCGCAGCGCCATCCGCCATTTCCTCAAGCACCAGCGCCACCACGACTCCATTGCGCTCGGGCGGCGGCTGCTGGAAAAGGCGCTGGTGAAGTTCCACCTCAAGATCACCGATCTCACGGAGGAGCAGGTCCAGCGCGGGGTGAAGGAAGCCCGCTGCGAGAGCTTCGACAACCTGCTGGAGGAAATCGGCCTGGGTAATCGCGCGGCGTTTTCCGCAGCCAAACTGCTGGTGCCGCCGGGTACCACGGAAACCGAAGCCAGCCACATTTCCTCACCGCTGACCATCGACGCCCAGGAGGGCATGATGATCAGCTTTGCGCGTTGCTGCCGCCCGATCCCCGGCGACACCATCATGGGCCATATCAGCTCCGGCAAGGGCGTGGTGGTACACCGCGACAATTGCCGCAATGCGGCGGAACTGCGCGAGCATCCGGAAAACATCATGGCGGTGAACTGGTCGCCGGATGTGAAGGGGGAGTTCCTCGGCGATGTGCGGGTGGAGGTGGAATCCGAGCGCGGTATTATCGCCCGCCTGGCAACGCGTATTACGGAAGAGGGCGCCAGCATCGAACAGATACACGTGGACGAGAAGGATGCCCAGCACAGTGTGATCGCCCTGACCCTGGAAGTCGCCAACCGGGTACACCTGGCGAGGGTGATGAAACGCCTGCGCAACCTGCCCGCCGTACTCAAGATCGCCCGCCCGTAATCCCGCACTCAAGTGCAGCCGCCTACATCGGCGGCGGCAAAGCCCGGTCCGTACCATCTAGTGCCAATCCACATGCCGGCATCGTTTGTCGGATGGGTACCAGTGACGGCTCTCGTTGGTGGGCTAGGGGTTTCACTTCCGGCGGACGCTTGTTGCGGGTGATTTGTTAAATTCGGTAGGGTTTTGCACGAAATTTTCCGGATTGTGGATGGGTTCGCATATCGTTATCGATGACCGTACTTTGCTCCCCAAACCCCATAATCCGCGCTATATTCTCCCGCTTTCTTTTTCAGCAAGCAGGCCCCAATGGGCCCGGAGAAGTAACCCATGCCCAACCGCGCCGTGATAAAAACCGATAAGGCACCGGCCGCCATCGGCAGCTACTCGCAAGCAGTCAAAGTCGACAACACCATCTACCTGTCTGGCCAGATTCCGCTGGTACCGGAAACCATGGAGCTCATCTCCGATGACTTCCGCGAGCAGGCGGTGCAGGTTTTCAAAAACCTGCAGGCGGTGTGCGAAGCGGCCAACGGCTCGCTGGATCACATTGTTAAGCTCAACCTGTACCTCACCGACCTCAGCAACTTCGCCACCGTCAATGAAGTGATGACCGAGCTGTTCACCAAACCGTTCCCGGCGCGCGCCGCGGTAGGCGTGAGCCAGCTGCCGCGCGGTGCGCAGTTCGAAGCCGAAGCGGTAATGGTGATTTAAGTTGGAAGTGCAGCGCCGCTCGGAGTGAGCGGCGCGCAGACGAAAACTCCGGGAAGGAGTTTTCGGGAAAGGAAATCAGTCGTTTTCCAGCAAGGTGCTGTAGCCCGCGCGGTAGTCCGGATACAGCATTTCATAGCCGCTATCCAGCATGCGCTTGTTGCTCAGTTTCTTTGAGCGACGCTCGCTGGTGGGCACCTCCTCGCGCAGATGTGCACTGGTGTAACCCATGGACTTGGCGAGCCAGCTCTGCAGCTCGTACATGGGCACCGGCGTACAGTCCGCACCGATATACAGCTTCTCGATTGCCATACCCTTTTTCTGACCCTCGATCAGGTGCGCCAGAAAGCCCACGGCATCGTCCACGTGAATCCGGTTACTGAACTGGGGCGGCGAGGGCGGTGCGCAGCGACCGGCGCGCACCTGTGACAGCAAGCGGTCGCGCCCGGGGCCATAAATTCCGGCGAAACGCACCACGCAGGATTCCACCGCACTCTGCTGCACGATTTTTTCAGCCGCCAGTAATGCTTCGCCCTGAAAGCTGCTGGGCAGCGGCTGCGAGCGCTCGTCCAGCCACTGGTCGCCGCTCTGGCCGTAGACACGGGAAGAGGAGATCCACAGGAACAGGCGCGGAGGTTTTTCCATGTCCGCGAGGGCCTGGCGCATGGCGCTGGCGGTTTCCACATAGGCGCGCTGGTAGGCCTGCGGGGTACTGGCACCGGGCGTGAAGGTGGCGATGACAATATCCGCACCGTTGCTGAGATGCTTGTGGATATCTTCTACCCGGGTAGCGTCGCCACGGCGCCAGTTGACGACATCGGCCCGGCGTTTGCGTGCCAGCGCCTGCAGCGGATTTCGCCGCACGCCGAATACGTCGTACGCCTTGCGATCCAGCTTTAGTGCCAGACGGGTTCCCAGATCACCGCAACCGAAGATCCAGACTTTTTCCTTTGCCATAACCGCTTGAATCAACCCCCAGGTCCGAACGCCGGCCCCAAATACGCAGTGCCGCAATCGTGCCGGCACCCATTTTTAAGAAGAATGTGAGAATAATTGTGAATTACCGCGGATTCTCAGTCAGCAAACCTATTTATAACCTGTTTGCCCATCGCAATCTGTGAACGGGGCCTACAGCGTGCTGTGGGCCCCTGCACTGAATATTCCGCGGATGCGTCAGCGCGACTTTACCAACCTGTAGACAAACAGCAGGACGATGGCACCGATTACGGCGGTGATGATATCACCCACCGAAAAACCGGTGACCGGACCACCGATGCCCACCATGTTGCCGAGCCAACCACCGATTACCGCTCCGACAATACCGATGATGATGGTGACAATCCAGCCGCCTGGATCGGGGCCTGGCATGATCCACTTGGCCAGTGCGCCCGCGATCAGGCCGAGAATAATCCAAGACAAGATTCCCATAGCGATTCTCCGCTTTGTGTGTATTGAACACTTGCCCTTACACGTATAGCAAAAAAAGCGTCACGCCACCGCGAAGAGCGCAAGTTAATAGCAAAAATTACTATCCATAAACCGCATTAATAGCATTTTTTTCTGGTTTGAGACTTTTACACGCCAGCCGGGCAGTTTTGCTGGCCGCTCGGGGGGGTTTATGAATAAACTCTATCGCCAAGTTTTCCTTGATTGCGTTTGCCATGACACTGAATGAGTTGCGCTACATCGTCACCCTGGCCCAGGAACAGCACTTCGGCCGCGCCGCCGAGCGCTGTTTTGTGAGCCAGCCGACCCTGTCTATCGCCGTCAAAAAGCTGGAAAAAGAATTGGGCGTGGCCCTGTTCGAACGCTCCAAGACCCGGGTGCAGGCCACCCCACTGGGTGAGCGTATCGTCGCCCAGGCACAGCTGGTACTGGAGCAGTCGGCGGCGATCAAAGATATCGCCAGTGCCGGCAAGGACCAGCTGAGCAGTCCGCTGTCGGTAGGGGCCATCTTCACTATCGGGCCCTACCTGTTCCCGCATTTCATTCCGCAGCTGCAACACCTGGCACCGCAGATGCCGCTGTACGTGGAAGAGGGCTACACCTCCACCCTGCGCGCGCGCCTGCGCAAAGGTGAGCTGGATGCCGTGATCATTGCGCTGCCGTTTACCGAGCCAGACGTGGTCACCCAGCCGCTGTACGACGAACCCTTTGTGGTGCTGATGCCCTCGGACCACCCTCTGGCGAAATTCGATGCCCTGAGCCCCGAGCAGCTGTGTGAAGACAATGTGCTGCTGCTGGGCGAGGGCCACTGCTTCCGCGACCAGGTGCTGGAGGCCTGCCCGCAACTGCAGCAGTCCATCGAGAAAGAGGCCGGCAGCGGCCATATCCGCACCGCCGCCGACGGCAGTTCGCTGGAAACCCTGCGCCACATGGTGGCCTCGCGCCTCGGCATCACCGTGCTGCCGCTGTCCGCGGCCGCCGCCTCCCAGTACGCCACCGGTGTGCTGGTGACCCGCCCGTTTGTGGCGCCGGCACCCCAGCGCACGGTGGCACTGGCGTGGCGGGCGAGCTTTCCGCGCCACCGCGCCATCGACATGCTGCGCGACGCCATCAATCAGTGTCAGCTGAAGAGTCCGTGAGCCCCAGTTCCAACCAGAGTCACAAACCGCTGGCAGAGATCCCCGTCACCGCGCTTAAAGGTGTCGGTGCCAAACTGGCGGAAACACTCGCCAAGCTGCATATCAGCTCACTGCAGGACCTGCTGTTCCACCTGCCTGCACGCTACCAGGACCGCACCCGTGTGGTCCCACTGGCGGGCCTGCGCCCCGGTATGGATGCGGTTATCGAAGGGGAGGTACGCGCAGCTAACGTTTTGCTCGGCCGCCGCCGCAGCCTGGCAGTGCGCCTGCAGGACAGCACCGGCAGCGTCACCCTGCGCTTTTTTCATTTCACCGCCGCACAGAAAAGCCGCCTGGCCCCGGGCACCCGGGTGCGCTGCTATGGCGAGGCCCGCCGCGGCAGTGCTGGCGTCGAGCTCTATCATCCAGAGACCGAAATTCTCGGCGAAGATATTTCCCCCACCGCTGACACGCTCACCCCCATTTACCCGCTGACCGAAGGCCTGGGGCAGGGGCGGCTGCGGGCGCTGATCGGGCAGGGGCTGGACTGGCTCGCCGAGGGTAACGTTACCGAGCTGCTGCCGGCGGAACTGTTGCCGAGAGCCCTGCAGATGCCGCTCGCGGGCGCGCTGATGTATTTGCACCAACCGCCGGCGAACGCGGACCTTGCACAGCTGGCGGAAGGCCAGCACCCGGCGCAACAGCGGCTGGCACTTGAAGAGCTGCTGGCCCACCACCTGAGCCTGCTGGAGCTGCGCCGCACTGCATCCAGAGTCTCGGCGCCCGCGCTGGTGCCCAATGCTGCACTGGAACGGGATTTTCTCGCACGCCTGCCGTTTGCCCCCACCAATGCACAGAAGCGTGTCGGCCAAGAAATTGCCGACGATCTCGCCAGCACCGTGCCCATGATGCGCCTGCTGCAGGGGGACGTCGGAGCCGGCAAGACCCTGGTGGCCGCGCGCGCCGCACTACAGGCCATTGGTGCCGGTTTTCAATGTGCGGTGATGGCACCCACGGAAATTCTCGCCGAGCAGCACCGGATCAATTTCTGCGGCTGGCTTGAACCCCTCGGCATTACCGTGGCCTGGCTCACCGGCAGCATGAAAGCGTCCGAGCGCCGCGCGCAGCTGACGGCCATTGCCAATGGTGACGCACAGCTGGTGGTGGGCACCCACGCCCTGTTTCAGGAGGGGGTGGAATTCCACCGCCTGGCGCTGGTGATCATCGACGAACAGCACCGCTTCGGCGTGCGCCAGCGGCTGCAACTGCGTGAGAAAGGCTCCATCGAGGGCGAGACGCGTACCCAGCCGCACCAGTTGATCATGACCGCCACCCCGATCCCCCGCACCCTGGCCATGTCTGCATTTGCCGACCTGGACTGCTCAGTGATCGACGAGCTGCCCCCGGGACGCCAGCCCATCAACACCGTGGCCATCTCCAGCGAGCGCCGCTACGACGTGATGGAACGGGTGCAGAGTGCAGTGCGCGAGGGCCGCCAGGCCTATTGGGTTTGTACCCTGATCGAGGAGTCGGAAACCCTGCAGGCACAGGCCGCGGAATCCACCGCAGCGGAGTTGGCGGATACCCTCGATGGCGTGCGCGTGGCGCTGGTACACGGGCGCATGAAACCCGACGCCAAGGATCTGGTGATGAAGGCTTTCAAGGCCGGAGAGGTAGACCTGCTGGTGGCCACCACGGTCATCGAGGTGGGCGTGGACGTACCCAATGCCAGCCTGATGATTATCGAAAACCCCGAGCGTCTGGGTCTCGCGCAGCTGCACCAGTTAAGAGGGCGCGTCGGCAGGGGCAGTATCGCCAGCCACTGTGTATTGATGTACACCACCCCGCTGTCCGCCAACGGTCGCGCGCGCCTGCAGGCCCTGCGCAGCCACGCTGACGGCTTCGCCATTGCGGAAGAGGACCTGCGCCTGCGCGGCCCCGGGGAAATTCTGGGTACCCGCCAGACCGGTGAGATCCAGCACCGCATCGCCGACCTGCAGCGCGACGCCCATCTGCTGCCTCTGGTGCAGAAAATTGCCGCGGCACCCCGCCTGGACGACGTTGCGCGCGCGGCGCTGGTAAGGCGCTGGCTGCACAACAAGCCCCGTTTTGCGGAAGCTTAGTACACGCGCACTAACAAAGTTTTTTCCGCCAAATCGCTCGTTTGTTTTTTGCATGTTTTGCGAACTGCTCCTCCTTTTTGCACACCCCCGCGCATTGCGTAGACTAATTGGTCATTTGTGGTCACCAATTTTTTTGCACTCGCGCCACTGCGATGGCAGCCTGCTACAAAAGGCCTATTCAGGCCGGTAAAACAATAGGGTGACAACATCACCGGAGCCGCGGTCCGGCCGTGCAAAGCGAGACCCGTACCGGCCAGCGATCGCGCAAATCACAGGAAAATCCTTTTGAATAGCTTTTTCAAGCACCGCCTTGTTTCCACCACCAGCCGCATTGCCCTCTGCGCGCTGATGACACTTAGCGCGACACATACCCTGGCCCAGGGGCTGTTCGGCGGCAGCGTCGAAAGCCCACTGCCCGAAATCACCCTGGCGCGTACGGTAGTCGCCGCGGACATACCCACGCCGCTACAGGGGAACGACATGGAAGCACTGCTGGCACAGGCCGCTTCCGGGCAAGGACTGACCGCCGCGCGGGACGCCGCCACCCGCGAATTCAGTGAACAGCTGCGCAACAAGCTCGACGCCGCACTGCGCGATTTCTTCACCGACGAAGAGGTACCGCTGGGGGCCAGCAACAACTCGCTGACCCTGTACAATTTCTTCGATATCTCCGTGGTCAAGCAACTCAGCGGCCTCAAGAATAATGGCGCGCACGAACTGGAACGCGGCAACCTGAGCGCCAGTGGCGATTACCATTTTCGCCTGCAGGGCCCGAGTGGACAGGTGCTGCTGGAGAAGCGCCTGGATATCGCCGACCTGCGCTTAAAGGGAAATTACCAGATCAAAACCTATAGCAACGGCCAGGAAACTGAGGACAGCACCCCGGCAGAACTGGAGAAGCTGATCGACAACCTGGTGACGCGCGTTCTCAAGCGTATCGAAGACGATCTGGAGGCCGACAGCCTGCGCAATATCGCCGGCGGTTGATACTGTACCGGCGGTGGCTACCCGGTTATCCACCGCCGCAAAGACACCATTCGCTCCCCTCGCACTCGCAAGCCTGTCCCGCGCAACGCGGACCACATCTCCACCCGCTACTCCAATCCAGAATTTCTCGCCGAGACCCCGCGCACAAAAAAGACTACTACTGACGCACAGGTCACGGAAAAATTTTGCTCTCCGCACCAATAAGTGGCAGCCTGTTGTGGCCATTTAATAAATACAGAGCGAATCCATTCGCCAAGTTGCATCCGATAGATCCCGGTATAAAAAAGAAAACAGGGAGAGATGAATGAGAACCTCGACGTTGCGCAGACTGGCTCTCGCCGGCCTGCTGAGTATCGGTTTTACTGCCCACACCCAGGCCCAGAGTGGTTTTTGGGGGAGTGGCGAACATACCCCAAGCCTGGTTATTGCCCCCGCCCAAATTCAGATCGATGTACCCATGCCGGTTTCCAGCGGCAACCTGGAACTGATGCTGGCCCAGGCCGGTAGCGGCGGCGGACTCGCAGACCTCAAACAGCAGGCAATTCGCACCTACACCCAGCACCTGCACAGCGAACTGGCCAGGGAGCTGTACGAATATCTCGACGATGAGGAAGTGCCACTGGTTCAGGAAAACGGCGTGCTGAACCTGCACAACACGCTCAACCTGAGGGTCATCAAACACCTGGCGGGTATGAAACCCAAGGGGGATTACGACCTGGAACAGGGCAATGTCGCGATTAAAGGCGAATTCCGCTACGCCCTCAGCAACCGCAACGGTGCCCCGCTGCGCGAGCAGCAAATCAGCATCGACGATATGAAGATCAGCCGAAAATACCTGACACGTATCTACCACGATGGCCGCGAAAGCGATGACAACACAGAAGAGGCCATCAAAAAGGCACTCAGCGAAATGGTGGAGCGGCTGGTGGAATCCATGGAGGAAAACCTGGAGGCGGACCAGCTGCGGGAAATGGCCGCGCTGTAGCGCCATTGCATATGCCGCACAGCGGGCAAACAAAAAGGGCTGCTAATGCAGCCCTTTTTGTTTGCAGGTTCGGTATCAGGTATCAGGAAATAGCGGAGCGCCCGCGCTCCTGGCCGTTGTCCATCACACTGTGGTAAGCGTCGTCATTGAAGGTGTCGAGATGCAGCGCCCCTTCACTCTTGGCCACAATCGCACTCACCACCGCATCGCCGGTAATGTTCACCGCGGTGCGCACCATATCCAGCAGGCGATCCACCCCCATCACGATGGCAATACCCTCCAGCGGCAGGCCTACCTGCTGCAGCACCATAGCCAGCATGATCAGGCCAACACCCGGAACACCGGCGGTGCCGATGGAAGCCAGGGTCGCAGTCAGGATCACAGTGAGATACCCCATCAGGCCGATCTCGATGCCGTACATCTGGGAGATAAATACGGTCGCCACACCCTGCATGATCGCGGTGCCGTCCATATTGATGGTGGCCCCCAGGGGAATGGTGAACGAAGCCACCTTGTTATCCACACCCAGGCGCTTTTCCACAGTGGACAGCGTAACTGGAATGGTCGCTGCGGAAGACGCGGTACTGAAAGCGAACACCATCGCCGGGCGCATCTTCTTCATCAGCTTCACCGGGTTCAGCCCCGACAGCAGCTTCAGCAATATCGAGTACACGCCAAACGCGTGTAGCAACAGCGCGCCCAGCACCACCAGGAAGTACTTCAGCAGCTGCAGGATTGCATCCAGGCCAAGCTGCGCGATCTTGTTCGCCAGCAGTGCGAACACCCCGTAGGGCGCAAACACCATCAGCACCGACACCATGCGCATGATCACTTCGTTCAGGTCATTGAAGAAACCCGCGATGCGCTGCCCTGGCTTGCCGCTGCGGGAAATCGCGTAACCCATCAGCAGCGCGAACACGATGATCTGCAACATATTGCCCTTGGCCATCGCGTCCACCGGGTTGGTGGGGAAAATATTGACCAGCATATCCGACAGCGGCGGTGCCGGCTTCGGCTCAAACGTCGCGCCCGTGGCCATCCCCTCCATGCCCGCACCGGGCTGGATCACCAGCGCCAGCAGCAGCGCCAGCGAAATCGCGATCGCGGTGGTCACCAGGTACAACAGCAGCGTCTTGCCCGCCAGCACGCCGACGCGACTGCCCTCCGACAGCGCGCAGGCACCACAGATCAGCGACACCAGCACCAGCGGCACCACCATCAGCTTCAGGGAAGCGATAAAGATCTTGCCGACAATATCGAACAGGCCATTGGTCAGGTAGTTGTTGATAAACCCGGTAACACCTTCACCGAGGATTTGGCTGGTATTGAAGAAATTGAACAGCAGGCCGACCGCGATACCCGCGATCATGGCCAGTACGATTTTTTTGGTGAGCCCCATGGTCCGTCCTGTTTTTATTGCCAGCTTCTGCGCGGCTTTACTTACTCGTGGCTGGTAACTAATTAGCGATGCTATCGGGGCGAAGGTGCGATACCGGATAGAGCCTTGCGAGACCTTCCGCGAGAGGGACCTCGCGGAAGAGCCCCCACGGATGGGTTCACGGCGTGTCTCGCAAGGCTCTATCCGGTAGCGGCACCGCCACCAAGCTGGCCAGCGCCCCAAAAACCAAGCGCCACTATATCGGCAGCGCCCGGGTCGGGCAAAACCCAACCATTTCCCCGGCGGTTTGGTCGGGTACAATGCGGTCATATTTGAACCCGCGCGGAGTCACCGTTGTACCACTCCCCCTTTGAACCCATTGGCGACTGGCATCCCCATCCGCTGGATACCCTCCACGGACAAACGCCACCGGAAGCGCTACTGCCCTGGCTGTTGCACCCCGGTTCGCTCACCGCCGCGCTCAAGCACCACAGCAACGGCGAGTTTAGCGTACAGATCCTCAATCAGGGCTGGCAGCAACCGCGCCTCGAAGAGCGCCGTGCCCTCAACCTGCGCGACAAATCCCTCGCGCTGGTACGCGAAGTCCTGTTGTGTGGCCACGGCCAGCCCTGGGTCTACGCCCGCAGCATACTCCCCGAGCGCTCCCTCGCCGGCAAGCTGCGCCACCTGCGCAGCCTCGACAACCGCCCACTGGGCGAGCTGCTGTTCAGCCGCGCCGACATGAAGCGCGGCCCCATCGTCCTCAACCGGCTCGCGCGCAATCCCAACTGCCAGCTCGAACAGCTCGCCGGCATGGAGCCCCGCGCCTGGGGCCGCCGCTCCACCTTCTGGCTCGGCGACAAACCCCTGCTGGTTGCGGAAACCTTCCTCAGCAGTTTCAATCCCCATAGCCCGCCCAGTGCCTGAGCGGGAGTGAATTCCGGGAATATCCAATGCAATTGATCAGCCAACAGATACAGCAGCGCTGGCCGCAGATACTGCCCTACTGGCAGCTGGCCCGTCTCGACCGCCCCATCGGCTCGCTGCTGCTGCTGTGGCCCACCTGGGCGGCGCTGTGGATCGCCGCGAAAGGCTGGCCCGGGCTGCACCTGTTCGCGGTATTCACCCTCGGTGTGATCCTCACCCGTGCCGCCGGCTGCGCCATCAACGATTTTGCCGATCGCAATATCGACGGCCATGTGAAGCGCACCAACCAGCGTCCGTTGGCTACCGGTGCGGCCACCGCCAGGGGCGCGCTGCTGCTGTTCGCGGGCCTGATGCTGCTGGCATTCCTGCTGGTGCTCAGCACCAACCAACTTACCGTGCTGTTGTCGCTGCCGGCGCTGGCGCTGGCCTTCTGCTATCCCTTTGCCAAGCGCTACACCCACCTGCCGCAGGTGGTACTCGGGGCCGCCTTCAGCATGGGTATCCCCATGGCATTTGCAGCAGTGCAGGATGAGGTACCGGCAGTGGCCTGGCTTATGTTCACCGCCAACCTGCTGTGGACTGTGGCCTACGACACCTTTTACGCCATGGTGGACCGGGACGATGACCTTAAAATCGGTGTCAAATCCACCGCCATCCTGTTCGGTGAAATGGACCGGGTAATGACCGGCAGCCTGCAGGCGATGGTGATTTTTGCGCTGCTGATGCTGGGCAGCCGCGAGGCGCTGGGCGCGCTGTACTACTGCGGGGTGGCGATTGCCGCGGGTCTGTTCTGCTACCAGCAGTGGCTGGTACGGGATCGACAACGAGATCCCTGCTTCAAGGCCTTTTTAAATAACAATTGGGTCGGCGCTGCGATTTTTTCGGGTATTTTTACCCACTTCCTCGTTAGCTAAAGGGGGCCATCCGCGGTAAGGTCGTGATTGCCAAACACCTGTCATATATTTGTCATTAAAGTGACGTTAAATGACCGCTGTAAGAAAGTCAGTGAAATGACGCGAAACAGCTAGGGTATGGCGGAAAGATGCACAACAAGACGATCCTTATAGTCGACGACGAAGCCCCGGTCAGGGACATGCTGCGAATTGCGCTGGAGATGGCGGATTACCGCTGCCTCGAGGCAGAAAACGCGCAGGCGGCGCACGCGCTGATCATCGACGAAAAGCCGGATCTGGTGCTGCTGGACTGGATGCTGCCGGATGTATCCGGGGTTGAGCTGGCCCGCCGCCTGAAGCGGGACGAGCTGACCTCCTCGCTGCCAATCATCATGCTGACGGCGAAGGGCGAGGAGGATCACAAGATCAAGGGTCTGGAAACCGGCGCCGATGATTACATCACCAAGCCGTTTTCTCCCCGCGAGCTGGTGGCGCGCCTGAAGGCGGTGCTGCGTCGCGCGGGCCCGAGTACGCCGGAGGAGCCGCTGACGGCGGGTGGTCTGGTGCTGGACCCGATCAGCCACCGGGTGACGATCAATGGCCAACCGGTGGATATGGGGCCCACGGAGTTCCGCCTGCTGACGTTTTTCCTGTCGCACCAGGAGCGCGCGTATACCCGCACTCAGCTGCTGGACCATGTTTGGGGCGGCAATGTGTATGTGGAAGAGCGCACCGTGGACGTGCATATCCGCCGCCTGCGCAAGGCGCTCACCATCGACGGCCACGAGCGCTACATCCAGACCGTGCGCGGCACCGGCTACCGCTTTTCTGTACAGACCGTGGAAAGGGTGTAATCTCTACCACCGAATTCCATCACCGGGCCCGCGACTCAGCCCGGAGGCGGCAAAGCACCGGGTGAAAGGGTTCGGAACCGCTGTAAATACATCCCTGTACGCTCCGTCGCAAACATCCCTGTTTGCGACGGTTCCGAACCCTTTCACCCGGCACTTTGCCTTCGCATCAAGTCCGCAGGTGCACTGAGCTGAATTCTGTGCGCCCCAAAAAAAGATGGCCCAACCATCATGCTCGATCGCAGTATTGGCGAGTTCTCGCGTTTTATCGTCATCGCCCTAGGCACCACCATTCTCGGCTTCTCCAGTGGCCACTGGTGGATGTCGCTATGTGTCGGCCTCGTCGTGTACCTGTGCTGGCTGTTGTGGCAACAGAACCAGTTCGACCGCTGGCTGAGCAATGGCCGCCGCGGCCCGGCGCCGACGAGCTTCGGGGTGTGGGGGGACATCTCGGACGATTTCTATCGCATGCAGCGCCGCCACCGCAAAGAAAAGCAGAAACTGAACTCGATGTTGCGCCGGGTACAGGACAGCACCAGCGCGCTGCGCGAGGGTATTGTGGCGCTCGAGGACGAGGGCAACCTGGCGTGGTGGAACCCCGCGGCGGGGCAGATGTTGCGACTGCAGGCGGATGACGCGGGGCAGCCGCTGGTCAATTTCGTGCGCGATCCGCGGTTTGTGGAGCATATGTACAACCGCATGTTCGGCCGCGGCCGTCCATCGCTGGAGCCGATCACACTTCCCGCACCGGGGGATGACTCGCGCATCCTGACCATGGAGGTGACCCGCTTTGGTCAGGATGAAGCGCTGGTGATCGTGCGGGACGTGACGCGATTGCACAATCTGGAACAGATGCGGCGGGATTTCGTGGCAAACGTTTCCCACGAACTGCGTACACCGCTGACGGTAATTGCGGGCTATCTGGAAACCCTGCAGATGAGCGGCCAGGCGCCGCGCAACTGGGAGCGGCCGCTGTCGCAGATGAGCGAGCAGACGGTGCGCATGACCGGGCTGGTGAACGACCTGCTGTTGCTGGCGCGACTGGAGACGTCTGAGCGCGAGAGCGGCCGCGACAGGGTTTCGGTGCGGCAACTGATGGAGCAGGTGGCTGCGGAGGCGCGCTCACTGAGTGGTGAGCGCCACGAGATCACGGTGGTGTGTGACGAGGAGTGCACGATCACCGGCAGCGCCAGCGAGCTGCACAGCGCGTTTGCAAATCTCGCCTTCAATGCGGTGAAGTACAGCCCGGATGGTGGCCCCATTGAACTGCGCTGGCGGCGGGATGCGGCTGGTGGACACTTTTCCGTGAAGGACTGCGGTATCGGCATTGATCCGGTACACATTCCCCGTCTCACCGAGCGCTTCTACCGCGTGGATGCTGGGCGCTCGCGGGAGAGCGGCGGAACCGGCCTCGGCCTCGCCATCGTCAAACACGTGCTGCTGCGCCACGGCGCCAACCTCTCGGTCACCAGTGTGCCGGGCCGCGGCAGTACCTTTACCCTCAATTTCCCCACACAGAAACTGACACTGGCGAATTCAGCCTGAGCCCTTGCCCCCGTGGCAGTTTGGCCGGCGATAGCACGGTGATTAAAAAAGGCCCGCGAGAGGCCTTTTCGGGTTCAGTTCAATTCCTCGAGCGTTCGCTCTTCGCCACCGGCACGGTAGCGCGCTACTTCACCGTCACCGACGGGAGCTGCGGTTCGGGTAATGGTGATGTGCACCAGCTTGCGCGCACCATCGCGGATCACCAGGTGCTCCCGTCCCTCGTCATCTACCGGCAGGCTGCTTTCGCCGGTGAGGCCGTCGCGCAGTGCGCGCAGCTGCGGCACGTCGCGGTAGCGGTCCAGATCTTTCGAGAGTTTGTATTTCATACGCTCGGACTCCTCCAGCGCAGCGGCGGTTTCGCGGTATTTGGCAAAGAAAAAGACCGCGGCAATACCGGCGAAAATGGCGAGGGTTGTTTCAAACCATGCGGGCATAGTGTGCTCCTGTATTCCTGATTCTGTTGTATTCCGGTGTCGGGCTCAGGCCCGCCACACCAGCAGTTGGTTGTTGGCGGGCAGGAAATTGTTTTCCGTTCTGCGCAGCCCCTGCGCTTCGGCGAGCTGGTCCAGCCACTCGAGATCGCGAATGCCTCGCAGCGGGTCCCGCTCCTTCAGCCATACATCGAAGTCCGCATTGCCCGGGCCGATATAGTCGCCGGCGATTTTCATCGGGCCGTATACGATCAGCTGGCCACCGGGCTCCAGTACCTGCGGCAGGCGCGCGAAGAAGACCTCCACCGCACTCGCCGGCATGATATGCAGTGTATTGGCGGTGAACAGCGTATCCACGCGCAGTTGCGGCCAGTCCCCGGTGACGTCCAGCAGCAGCGGCGGCGGCAGGTTGTCGGCGGGGCTGCTGGCGAGCCACGCCTGAACTTCGTGCAGATTCTGCGCGCGCTCCGAGGTCTGCCACAGCAAATGCGGCAGGTGTGGGGCAAAGTACACCGCATGCTGGCCGGTGCCGCTGCCCACTTCCAGTACCCGGCGACTGCTTGTCAGCAGACGCTGCAGCTGCTCGAGGATCGGCTCGCGGTTGCGCCCGGTGGAAGGGGCATCAGGCAGTTTTACATCGGTCATGGGTTCACTGCCGGTGGTCAGGCCGGCTGCTCGTCCCGCAGAAACACCCAGTCATTGCCTTTGGAGTGCTCCTCACTGAAGTAGTAACCCGCGACGTCGAAGTCTTTCAGCTGCACCGCCTTTTTCACCCGGTTGTCGATGGCCCAGCGGCTCATCATGCCGCGGGCTTTTTTGGCAAAGAAGCTGATCATCTTGTACTGGCCGTTTTTCCAGTCCTTGAAGTGCGGGGTGACGATGTCCGCCTCGAGGTTTTTCGGCTGCACCGACTTGAAGTACTCGGTGGACGCGAGGTTCACCAGCTCCCGGCTTTTCAGCGCTTTCAGCTGCGCATTCAGCGCCGCGGTAATTTTGCCATCCCAGTACTCGTACAGGTTCTTGCCGCCCTGATTGGCGAATTTGGTACCCATTTCCAGGCGATAGGGCTGCATCAGGTCCAGCGGGCGCAACAGGCCATACAGACCGGAAAGCATGCGCAGATGCTTTTGCGCAAAGTCGAAATCGCGCTTGTTCATGGTCTCGGCCTCGAGACCGGTATACACATCGCCCTTGAACGCCAGCAGCGCCGGGCGGGCATTGTCGTCGGTGAACGGGCGCTTCCAGCTGTGGAAGCGATCGTAATTGAGCAGGCCCAGCTTGTCGGAAATCTTCATCAGTGCGGAGATGTCCTGTGGACCAAGAGCTTTCAGCTCCCCAATCAGCGCCGCGGATTCCTTGAGGAAATCCGGCTGGGTGGTTTCGAGCGCGGGGATATCACTCTCGTAGTCGAGGGTTTTGGCGGGGGAGATTACGATCAACATAAAACGGACTGCTCAATCAGAATTCGCGTGGCCAGTGAGATCATTACGAGCTCATTCGGGCTTCAAAATATCCTGCCACCAGTTAAGTGGCGTCTGCCCATCCACCGGATCGTACACATTGCCGTAGTACCAAACACTGTTGGCACCGTCGCATGCGCTGTTAAGGATTTGCTCGATTTCATCGAAACCACAGCTCACATGGATGCTGTACACCAGCAGGCGCGGGCTCTCCATATCCAGCTCGCCGCCGAGCTTTTCGATCTGCGGGGTCAGCTGATCGGAGAGTTTGGTGCTGTCGCCGCGACAGAAGACCCGCACCGCCAGATTGCCGGAGCGTTTCACCAGATCGAAGCCGGGCTTCTGCGGATCCTGGCGGTTGATCTTGATGGTGTCGCCACTGGCAATACCCTTGATAAACGCAGGGGAGCGCACCAGCTGCACGCTGTCATCCTCGTTGACCTTGACCTGCAACCGCTCCACCACCGGCTCACCATCGGGATTGGTACCGGCAAATAATTCGATAATCTGCAGCGCGGTCGTCATAACCTCATTCTCCGGACTGTGTACAATATTCGGCCTTGAACCCGGCCGCGGCGCCAACCGCGGCCTTGTCAAAAGATCGAACATTATACAGGGAGTACCCTATGTTTCCGCGTTCAATTGCAAACCGACTGCTGGCCACGGCTATCGCGGCCTCTGTGACCGCCGGATTCGCTGGCTGCGCGGTCAACCCGGTTACCGGCAAGAAAGAGCTGTCGCTGATGTCACAGAGCCAGGAGGTGGCACTGGGCGCGCAGCAGTATCCGAAGGCACAGCAGACCCAGGGCGGTGAATACCTGGTCGACCCGGCACTGCAGTCCTACGTCAGCAACGTGGGCCAGAAGCTGGCGAAGGTTTCCGACCAGCCCCAGCTGCCCTACGAATTCGTGGTTCTAAACAACTCAGTGCCCAATGCCTGGGCACTGCCGGGCGGCAAGATTGCGGTAAACCGCGGTCTGCTGGTGTTGCTGGAAGATGAAGCCGAGCTGGCTGCGGTGCTGGGTCACGAAATCGTGCACGCCGCCGCGCGCCACTCCGCCGCCGCCATGTCGCAGCAGCAGATCCTCGGTGCCGGCATTGCCATCCTCGGCGCCACCACCCAGAACACCGGTTACGGCGACCTGGTCTCCCTCGGCGGCCAGTTCGGCGGTTCCGCCTACATCGCCAAGTACGGCCGCGACAACGAGCTGGAGTCCGACCGTTACGGCATGAAATACATGGCCGCCGCTGGCTATGACCCCCAGGGCGCGGTGCGTCTGCAGGAGAAGTTCGTCGAGCTGTCCAAGGGCAACCAGTCCAGCGCGCTCGAAGCGCTGTTCGCCAGCCACCCACCGTCCCAGTCGCGGGTAAACGCCAACGTCGAGCACGCCAAGAAGCTGTCCGTAGGTACAACCAACCGCACCCAGTACCAGAAGGCGATTGCGCAGCTGAAACGCGATGCGGCTGCGTACAAGAGCTACGACGACGCCGTCGCCGCGGTAGCGAAGAAGGATTACGACCGCGCGCTGACGCTCACCCGCCAGGCACAGAAGCAGCAACCCAAAGAGGCCTCTTTCTACGCCCTGGAAGGGGATCTGCTGGCGCAGAAAAAACAGTACACGGAGGCGCTCGCGTCCTATGAGACCGCGGTGCAGAAAAACCCGACCCTGTTCTCCAACTGGCTGATGCGCGGCATGCTGAATGCCCAGCTGAAAAACTACACCGCCGCCGAGCGCGACCTGAGCCGCTCCACCCAGTATCTGGATACTGCGCACGCGCACTATTATCTCGGGCAGGTGTACGAACAGCAGGGCAATACCAAAAATGCGCTGAGCCAGTACCAGATCGCCGCACAGGACAGCGGGGATATCGGCACCAAGGCGCAGGCCAGAGTGCAGGAGCTGGGCAACCAGGGATAAAATTTCCCGGTTTCCGAAAACAAAAAAGCGGGCGAATTTCTTCGCCCGCTTTTTTTATGGGTAATTTCTGGGAAAGAAATTACAGCTGAACAGTTACGCCAATGCGGAACATATCCAGATCGTCGAAATCGCGGTTGGAGCCGTAGGCCACTTTGGCGGCAACATTGCGATTGAAGAAATGGGTGGCATTGATTTCGTAATCTTCCACCAATTCGTCGTACGCCACGCCCACGGAAGTGTTTTCGTTGAAGTAAAACTCCAGCGCACCATTCCAGTAGAAGTCAGCACCGTCGGTATCGGTAATACCCAGTTCCGCAGTCAGGTACTGGCCACCGGACAGCGCGGTGAAGTACTTGGAGGAAAGGCTGCGGTAATCGAAGCCATCATCAATCTCTGCGGTAAAACCGATGTAGTCGGTGCCGCTCAGCTGATGGTTGTATTTACCACGCACGTATACCACGGTGTCTTCATCTTCCATTTTCTCCGCTTCTACTTCGGCGAGCAGGTCGGGGGAAAACAGGAAACCAGCACCAACGCTGTATACGTTGGTAGAGAACACGTCGTTGAACTCACCAAATACTTTCCACTGGCCGGTGTAGTATTCGCCACCGAAGGTCACGATTTCATCTTCGACCGGACCGGCGTCCACAGACGCAACACCGCCGTAGATGTTGCTCACCGGCAGGATGTAGTTGAATTCTTTACGCGGACCCAGGGTATTCAGAGCACCGAAATAGTACTGAGACTGCACGCCCAGAATGTCGACGTCTGCACCGCGGTAATCGCGATTTTCGTAGTCAGCGTCGGTGAAAGAGTTGTACTGTTCTGCGGAAGCGAAGGCAGAAACCAGCATGAGCGGAAGAGCTGCAAACTTGAACTTCATGGAAGTGTTCCCTGTTTAAATTACATCTGTACGTTTAAATCTGTACTTTCGTACCCGTACCCACGTTTTGCCCTTGGACAAAGGCGGCGCGGATTCTAAGCAATGGAAAATTTCAGCGCAACGATAAGTGTTAAGTGTGACAAGCGTCTCAACTATCGCGTGCTTTCCGTAATGTAACTACAAGTGCAATTACGGAAGTGTGCGCATTCTGCTCGGCGCCGACTGAACCAATGCTGAATGGGGCTGAATGAGAAAAAGAGCGCGACCGCTGGCGCTGTTGACCGGCTTCTTTACCAATCAGGTGGAAAACAGCAGCAAGCCATTCTCTATCGGAAGAGGTGCAAAAATAAAAAAGGCCGCAATTGCGGCCTTTTGTAAAATTATTTCCAGCGTGTTTTGTAAGTATCCGAGACAGCGCTCAAATAATTTTGCGAATCAATCCACAATCAGCGCAGATTTTTCTTGTTGCCATGACGAATATCGGCGCCTTTCACCAGATACACCACCTGCTCGCAGATATTCTTCGCGTGATCGCCGATGCGCTCCAGTGAACGCAGGGTCCACAGTACATTCATCACCCGGGAAATGCTGCGCGGATCTTCCATCATGTAGGTCACCAGCTCGCGAATCGCACTGCGGTAATCCATGTCCACCTGCTCGTCTTCCGCCAGGGTCGTCAGCGCGGACTCCACGTCGAAGCGGGTGTAGGCGTCGAGGGCGTCGTCCAGCATCTTGCGCACGGCGTTGGCAATGTGGCGGATCTCGGTGTAACCGCGGGGCGCGGTGCCCTCGTCGGTGAGCGCGATGGCCATCTTGGCAATCTTGCTCGCCTCATCGCCCATGCGCTCCAGGTCGCGCGCGATGCGGATTACCGACATCACCATGCGCAGGTCGGACGCCGCCGGCTGGCGCTTGGCGATAATCAGGGTGGCGTGCTCGTCCAGCTCCATTTCACAGCGGTCGATTTCCTCTTCCACCTGCAGCACCTTTTCCGCCAGCTCGCTGTCGGCGTTGGCCAGTGCGTCTACCGCGTCCGCTACTTGGCGGGCAACCAGGCCGCCCATTTCCAGCATTTCCGTCTTGAGGCCTTCAAGCTCCTCGTTGAACTGGCGGGAGATGTGTTGATCGAAATGCATTTCCATAATCTCTGTGGGCTCCCCCCAACCTTAGCCGAAACGGCCGGTAATGTAGGCTTCGGTGAGTTCGTGCTCGGGATTGGTGAACACGGTCTCGGTATCGTTGACTTCCACCAGCTTGCCGAGGTGGAAATAAGCAGTGCGCTGACTCACACGCGCGGCCTGCTGCATGGAGTGGGTCACGATGGCGATGGTGTAGTTCGCACGCAGCTCGTCGATCAGCTCTTCGATGCGCGCGGTAGCGATCGGGTCCAGTGCCGAGCAGGGCTCGTCCATCAGGATCACTTCCGGGCTCACGGCGATGGCACGGGCGATACACAGGCGCTGCTGCTGACCACCGGAAAGACCGGTGCCGGGCTTGTCGAGACGGTCCTTGACCTCGTTCCACAGGCCGGCGCGACGCAGGCTGTTCTCGACGATTTCATCGAGCTCCGCGCGGCGACTGGCGATGCCGTGAATCTTCGGGCCGTAGGCCACGTTTTCGTAAATGGACTTGGGGAAGGGGTTCGGCTTCTGGAACACCATTCCGACCCGCGCGCGCAGCGGTACTACATCCACCTTTGGGCCGTAGATCGCGTCACCGTCGAGGCTAAGCTCGCCTTCCACACGGCAGCCCTCGATGGTGTCGTTCATGCGGTTCAGGCAGCGCAGGAAAGTGGATTTACCGCAACCGGAAGGGCCGATCATCGCCACCACTTCGTTGCGGCCGATATCCAGGCTCACGTCGTGAATTGCCTGGGTTTCACCGTAAAACACATTGACGTTGCGCATGCGCAGTTTGGCGTCGTCACAGAAGGGGGTGCCGACGGTCTTGATGTTTTCCGCTCTGGTCTTCACAAAATTCTGCTCCGCGGTTGCGTCGCCGGTAGCTACTGCCGGGCCCGCATTCAGGGTCATGGTATTCATGGCTGTATCTCGTTCGCTATCTTACGCGCTTTCGCTTACCAGCGGCGCTCGAGTTTCTTGCGCAACCATACTGCGCAGGTATTCATGGTGATCAGCACCGCCAGCAGCACCATGATTGCCGCGGAGGTGCGCTCCACAAACGCGCGCTCCGGGCTGTCGGCCCACAGGAAAATCTGTACCGGCAGGACGGTGGACGGGTCGGTGACGCCGTGGGGCACATCGACGATAAATGCCACCATACCGATCATCAGCAGCGGCGCGGTCTCGCCCAGTGCCTGCGCCATGCCGATGATGGCACCGGTCAGCATGCCGGGCATCGCCAGCGGCAGCACGTGGTGCAGTACCACCTGCATGCGCGAGGCGCCCATGCCCATGGCCGCTTCGCGAATGGAGGGCGGTACCGACTTGAGCGACGCACGGCTGGAAATGATGATGGTCGGCAGTGTCATCAACGTCAGCACCAGGCCACCAACCAGCGGCGCCGAGCGCGGCAGTTCAAAGAAGTTGATAAAAATCGCGAGACCCAGCAGGCCGAACACGATGGACGGCACCGCCGCGAGGTTGTTGATGTTCACCTCGATCAGGTCGGTCCAGCGGTTTTTCGGCGCAAATTCCTCAAGATAAATCGCCGCGGCCACGCCGATGGGGAATGACAGCGCCAGGGTCACCAGCAGGGTAAACAGCGAACCCACCAGCGCCGCGCGGATACCCGCCTGCTCCGGCTCGCGGGAATCACCGTTGGTGAAGAAGGTTTTGTTGAAGCGCTTTTCCATCTCGCCGCTGTCACGCAGCGCATTGATCCAGCCCGCCTTCTGCTCGGATGTGCGACCGAGGAAACCCTCTTTGCTCTTCGACAGGCTCTTCACATAGGTATCGACGTCGTCGTCGGCGTTCACCCAAATGGTTTCGCTCTGTCCCAGCAGCTGCGGGTTGTTCTCCAGGCGCTCGCGCAGGTCGAAGCCGGCACCGCTGGAAACCAGCGAATACAGTTCGCGTTTTTCGGAGCGGCCGCTGACATCGGGAAAGCGCTCACGCAGGGCATTGCGGATCACGCCGTCGAAATTCGCCCAGGCAAGGCTCTCGCTATCCACCTTGTCGATACCGAGTTCCGCGGGGTCGTAATTGACCTGCAGCTGGATCTGGGTCTGCACAAAGGCGCTCGCGCCCTTGCTGATGATATCGGTGAACAGCACCACCACCGCCAGAATGCCGAACGCAATACTGGCGATGCCGAGGCCGCGAAACAGTTTTTCCTTGCGGTGGCGGCTGGCGAGCCGCGTGGCGATTCGCTCGCGCACCTGTTGTTGAGTTAGATCAGTCATACTGTTCCCGGTATTTTTTCACTACGTACAGGGCGATAAAGTTCAGAATCAGCGTGCTGATAAACAGCATCAGGCCGAGGGCAAACGCCGCGAGGGTTTTCGGACTATCGAATTCCTGGTCGCCCACCAGCAGGGTCACAATCTGCACCGTCACGGTAGTGACGGATTCCAGTGGATTGGCGGTGAGGTTGGCGGCGAGACCCGCGGCCATCACCACAATCATGGTCTCGCCAATCGCGCGGGATACCGCCAGCAGTACGCCGCCGACGATACCGGGCAGGGCGGCGGGGATCACCACCTTGCGCACGGTTTCAGATTTGGTGGACCCGAGCCCCAGCGCACCATCGCGCAAGGATTGCGGCACCGCGTTGATCACATCGTCAGACAGGGACGATACGAACGGAATGATCATCACCCCCATCACCAGACCCGCCGCCAGTGCACTCTCACTGGACGCCTCCAGTCCTACGGATTGGGCCAGGTCGCGAATGAACGGTGCTACCGTCAGTGCGGCAAAGAAGCCGTACACCACAGTGGGAACACCGGCGAGAATTTCGATCAGCGGCTTGGCGAAATTCCGCACCCGTTTGCTCGCGTACTCGGCGAGATAGATCGCCGACATCAGGCCCACCGGCACCGCCACAAACATGGCGATGGCGGACACCATCAGGGTGCCGGTAAACAGCGGCACGGCACCGAAGGCACCACTCGAACCCACCTGATCAGCGCGCAGCGCCATCTGCGGGCTCCAGTGCAGGCCAAACAGGAACTCGGAAACCGGTACCGCCTGGAAGAAGCGCACGGATTCAAACAGTACCGACATCAGGATGCCGACGGTGGTGAAGATCGCGGCGCAGGCACAAATCAGCAAAATGGCGCGCAGTACTTTTTCCACTTTCTCCCGCGCGCGTAATTCTGGAGTCACCCGCAACAACGCGTAGGCACCGAGGCCAACGGCCAGAATCAGAATCAGCGCGGTCTGCAGCCACTGGCCACTCTGGCGCAGGCTGTTCAGGTGCGCCGCGGCCGCGCTCAGCTGCGGCGTGGTCTCGCCGACAAGATTGCCCGCCGCCAGGTTCTGGATCTGTGCGTACAGCAGGTTCTGCCCGGACATGGATTCCGGTCGGTCGGCGACGCCTCCCAATACCAGCGCGCGAATGATGGCGTCGTCAAACGCCAGCCACACGCCGAGGATGACCAGCGCCGGCAGCCCGCACCAGAGTGCAGTGTGCACACCGTAATAGCTGGGTAGCGAGGCCAGGCTGCGGACACCGCCGCGGCTGCGGGCGGCACTGATGGCACGGCTGAAACCGGTGCCGTAAGCCACCAGGATCAGCAGCAACAGCAAGGCAAAAAGTGTGGGAGTCTGCATCGAATCGCTCGGTTAACTCACTGGATCAAAAACGCCGGCCATTATCGTCGCTTGCGGCCGCATTTGCATGGCGGTGAAAAACCGCGCTCTTTATACGGAAACGGCCAAGCCCTGAAAGGGCTTGGCCGGTAACTCCATCTACCTGTGGGCTGCGCTTATTTTGCAGCCAGGTTAGTCAATGCATTCAGCTTGCGCACATCGCTGGCCACCTGCTGACGCTTGGCGTCCTGCAGCGGGATCATACCCTTGTCAGCCAGGTAACCTTCTTCACCCCAGGCGCGCTCGTTGGTGAATTCCGCCAGGAACTGCTTGATGCCGGGCACCACGTCCACGTGGGCTTTCTTCACGTAGATGAACAGCGGACGGGATACCGGGTAACTCTGGTCGGCGATGGAATCAAAGGTCGGTGCCTGACCTTCAATCAGGGAGCCCTGTACCTTGTCGGCGTTCTGGTCGAGGAAACTGAAGCCGAAGATACCCAGCGCATTGGGGTTGGCCACCAGCTTGTTCACGATCAGGTTATCGTTCTCACCTGCTTCCACATAGGCGCCGTCTTCACGCACGTTGTGACAGATGGCCTTGTAGGTGTGGCTGTCGGCTTTTTCCTTGGCCTTGATCCAGCCGAACTGCTGACAGCCGCCTTCCATCGCCAGTTCGGCGAAGGCATCGCGGGTACCGGAGGTCGGGGGCGGACCCAGAACCTCGATCTTGTGTGCCGGCAGGGCCGGGTTCACATCTTTCCAGGTCTTGTAGGGATTGGGGATCACGGTCTCGGAACCGTCCGGGTTCGGCACGTCTTTCGCCAGCGCCAGGAACAGGTCCTTGCGCGAGAGCTCGAAGCGCTGGTCGCTCTTGGCGTTGGCAATCACGATGCCGTCGTAACCGATCTGTACTTCCACCACGTCCACGCCGTTGTCGTGGCACATTTCCAGCTCGGACTGCTTGATACGGCGGGAAGCGCCGGTGATGTCCGCAGTGTTCTCACCCACGCCCTGGCAGAACAGCTTCATGCCGCCGCCGGTGCCGGTGGATTCCACTACCGGGGTCTTGAACTGGGTGGAGCGGCTGAAGCGCTCGGCCACCACGGTGGTGAATGGGTAGACGGTGGATGAACCGACAATGCTGATGTGGTCGCGCGCCGCCAGGGCTGCGTTGGAAGCCGCGATGCTCAGGGCTGCCAGGGCCGAGGCCAGTACTTTCTTGCTCGCAGAACGGTTGTTCATTGCTATCTCCAGAAGTGGTCGCCGTATAGGTCAAAATATCTGCACGCGACGCATGCTATGTCGATCTGGTGACGATTCTATGAATGAAAAGTTACAAACAGATTACAGTGGCAAATCCTTTTTTTGTGACCAGACCATAAAAAACAGTCCGGATCTGACTCGCCCCGTTTCGCGCCGGTCAGTACTGCTCCTGCGGCACCGGTTCACCCCGGGCGCTGGCGCAATTCCTGACCAGCAGGTAGGCTCTTGTATCAATAACAGAACAATAAAGATGACCTGAGAGACCTCCCATGAAGTTTCTGTTGCGCGCGGCCAATGGCCTCGACTGCTTCGCCCACCACAGCGGTCGCCTGCTGGGCTGGCTGACCCTCGCCATGGTCCTGATCCAGAGCCTCGTTGTCGCCCTGCGCTACGGCTTTGACGGCGGCTCCCTCGCCCTGCAGGACACCGTCACCTACCTGCACGGCGCCGCCTTTATGCTCGGCCTGGCCTACGCGCTGCAGGCCTCCGCCCATGTGCGGGTGGACGTCTTCTACCGCACCCTTTCTGCCCGCGGCAAGGCCTGGGTCGATGCGGTGGGCTGCCTGATTTTCCTGCTGCCGCTTTGCACGTTTATTGCCGTGGGCGGCTGGCACTTCGCCGCCAACAGCTGGGCGGTGCAGGAGACCAGCAACAGCGCCGATGGCCTCGGTGGCGTCTACCTGTTGAAAAGCCTGATTCCGCTGGCTGCCGTCACCCTGGCACTGCAGGGCGTCAGCCAGTTTGCCCGCGCACTCAATACCCTGATGCAGTTGGAAGCCGAGAGCGGACACCAGATGGCACCGGTCGCGCCAACACGGTCTGAAGAGCAACCCCGCGCCCTGGTGCGGGAAGCTGCCGGGGAGGTTGGCGCATGATGGAGCTGATTCCACTGTTGATGTTCGTTGCCGTGTGCGCGGCACTCATGCTCGGCTATCCGGTGGCCTTCACCCTCGGCGGTACCGCGCTGCTCGCCGCCGGCCTTGGTATCGTCGGAGGGGTATTCGACGCGGAACTGCTGCGCGCCTTCCCCGACCGCCTCTACGGAATCATGCAGAACGGCACCCTGATGGCGGTTCCGCTGTTTGTGCTGATGGGCGTGATGCTGGAACGGGCACGCATTGCCGAGGAACTGCTGGTCAATCTGGCGCGGGTGTTCTCCGGGATTCCCGCCGGCATGGCGGTATCGGTTGTTGTGGTGGGCGCGCTGCTCGCGGCCAGCACCGGTATCGTCGGCGCCACCGTGGTGACCATGGGGCTTATGTCGCTGCCGACCATGCTAAGCCGCGGCTATTCGCCCAAGCTCGCCACCGGCACTATCTGTGCCACCGGCACCCTCGGGCAGATCATTCCGCCGTCCATCGCCCTGGTGCTGCTGGGGGACACCCTGTCCAATGCCTATCAACAGGCACAACTGAACCAGGGTATCTTCAACCCCAAACCGGTGAGCGTCGGCGACCTGTTCGTGGGCGCGATCATTCCCGGGCTGGTGCTGGTGGCGGCCTACATTCTGTATTTGCTGTTTATCGCCAGGCACGACTCCGCACAGGAGCGTCAGCGGGTCGAAGAAGTGGATCTGGCGCAAATTCTGAAAAGCCTGTTCCCGCCCATCGCGCTGATGCTGCTGGTTCTCGGCTCCATCATCACCGGCGCCGCCACGCCCACCGAGGCCGCGGCAGTGGGCGCCTTGGGCGCGGGTATCCTCGCCTGGGGTCGCGGCGCGCTGAACTGGGCGCGTGCGGGGGAAGTAGGGCAGAGCACCCTGCAGGTCACCGCCATGGTGTTCGCCATCCTGATCGGTGCCTCGCTGTTTTCCCTGGTATTCCGCGGATTTGGCGGTGAGGAGGTGGTCACTCACTTTTTCAGCAATCTGCCGGGGGGTGTCATCGGCGCCACCCTGCTGGTAATGCTGGTGATCTTCCTGCTTGGCTTCATCCTCGACTTCATCGAGATCACCTTCGTAGTGGTGCCCATTGTCGGCCCGGTGCTACTGGCCATGGGGCTCGACCCGGTGTGGCTTGGCGTGATGATTGCACTGAATCTGCAGACGTCATTCCTGACGCCACCATTCGGCTTCGCGCTGTTTTACCTGCGCGGCGTGGCGCCAGCGGAGGTGGCCACCGGTGCCATTTACCGTGGGGTAGTGCCGTTTATCGCGATCCAGCTACTGGTGATGTGTCTGCTGGCAGTATGGCCATCCCTGGCCACTTGGCTGCCAACCTATCTGTCCTCGTGAGCGGAGAGGTGCGCTTGTGGGCTAACGCAGCGATAAAACAGGAAACATCAGCAGAATATGCTGGTGTCTGTCGGGATTTTACGCACAGAGGTCTGGCTAATTTGTACGCACATTGTGCTAGAATGCGCCACCCTGACGGCAGCGCGTCAAATCGTGCGCCGCATGTATTTGCAAGCAGCCGGCTGTCGGGCCAATAAATCTAAGAATTGTGAGCACTCGCGATGTCCGCCATTGATGAAGAACCGCAACCCAGCGGCACCCTGACCCTGCAAACCCAGTCCATGCCCCGCGACACCAACCCCCAGGGTGACGTTTTCGCCGGCTGGCTGATGTCGCAGATGGATCTTGGCGGCGCCATCCTCGCCCAGAGCATCGCCCGCGGCCGTGTCACCACCGTCGCCGTCGGCAGCATGGTATTCCTGCGTCCGGTACCGGTAGGCTCCACCGTCAGCTGCTACGCCGAAGCCATCGAAGTGGGGCGTTCGTCCATCAAGACCATGGTGGAAGTCTGGCTGACCCGGGTCGACACCGGTGAGCAGGTAAAAGTGACCGAGGGCGAATTCGTGTTTGTCGCCATCGACGATCGCGGGCGCACGCGACCGCTGCCCTGAGTACAACGCTCGGCAATTCGAATTTGAACACCGGCGCATTTCCGTGGGAGTGCGCCGGCGAATTCACGTTCTGCGCGCGAGACTCCCGAGCGGCGCACATCCAATCCCACACAACAATTCCCTCGCATCTTTCCCCGCGCACGCTTTTTAACAGCCACCTTTCGCGGTAGCATCTTCGCTTCGCACAATTCAATCAGACACGGATATGTCGATTTACCAGCTCACGGACAACCGCGGGAATACCTACGCTATTTCCTCCGGTCACTGGCTAAATTCCACCGGCCCGGACCAATATCGGGGCGCACTGGATGCCCTGCCACATTTGAATGGCGATGAGCTGTTCAGGGCGGAACAGGCCGTTTTCCACTTTCACAACACCGAGCTTTTTCAGCGCTTGCAGCATCGGCTGGGCACTGGCTGGGAATTTCACTCGCACCCGCTTCCATCCCCCACAGCCCCTCTACTGCAACTCCAGGGCAGATGGGCGCTGATACTGGACGCCATTTATCATGGCGAACTCAGTTTCAGCAAAATCGCCTCGGCCAAGCAGAAGCGGGCAGAAAAGCCCGAGACGGACAACCGGGGGATTCTCCGCAGCAAAATTCGCATTGCTCTCGCCGGCATCATCGCCGCAGAAAAAGCCGAGGCCGCCCACCACACACAAAACCTGCGCCGGGAAACACCCTTAAACCGCAGCATGATCTACACCGGTGCCTTCCTCACCAGCCTGTGGAACGCCGGTACCGATTTGACCCAGTGGTTAAAAGACGTCAACGACGTCATCAATCCAGTCCAGCGCAGCCTACGCGGAATTCAGGCCAGCTACCGCGCCCGACAGAAGACCAAAGGCAACAACGCAAGTTTCCTCGAAGCCTACCGGGATGAACTGGTTACCGCAGAGAAGCGCGAACTGGTGCAGGTCCTGGGCTTCGATCCCGGCAAAATCACCAGAGAACAATTCGACCGTGCTTTGGAAATCGCGGACTTGGTCTGGGAAGACGTTGCACTCCAGGCAGACCTGCGCCGTTTTGTGAAAGATTACGCTGCCGCGCAGCACGCGATAGAGGTTACCGAGTTTTCGGGTGGTGTCGCGTTTGAGGTATTGTTTACCATCGTACTTGCGGCGGTGACTGCAGGTACGGGACTTGCAGCGTACTCGCTGGGCCAGTTTCGGCATACATTACGCCTCCGAAATGCGGGTCACCTTTTATTAGAGTATGCAAGTCAGGCGCAGGCCTTTCAGTG